>NZ_JAYMXF010000008.1:0-147823 GCF_048055755.1 Phaeobacter sp. JH204B | reverse complement strand
GATTGTATCGTTCCCGGATCCGCCGGTCACGGTGTCGTTGCCGCCGCCTGCGATAATCTCGATCCCGCCTGCGTCGTTGGTGGCGTCCACCACATCGGCTGAATCGCCCAGGATTACGCGCTCGATTTCGGAGAAGGTGAGCGTACTGGTGCCATCGCTGATCGTGCCCGCGCCGGAGCCGGTGAAGGTCACGGTGACCGGGTTGGTCACGGCGGAGAGGTCGATAGTGTCGTAATCCGTGCCGGTGGTGACCCCTTCGCCGCCGATGATCGTGTCCGCGCCAAAGCCGTCCTCGACCACAAACGTGTCGGCATCGTCCCCGCCCGACAGGCTATCAGCGCCAGTACCGCCCGAAATCGTGTCCGCGCCCGCGCCGCCGTCCAGCAGGTTATTGGCGCCGTCGCCTGTCAGGCTGTCATTGGCTGTGCCGCCGAGAATGTTCTCGATCCCGCTATAGGTGTTGCCGTGCTGGTCCGTACCGGTCGTGAGATCGATGTTGAAGTTGACATACGACGCATCAGAATTGACGATATCGTAGGTGTCAATCCCGGCACCTCCGATAAAGGTGTCGGCGCCGAAATTGGCCAGAAGCGTATCATTGCCGCTGCCGCCATCGATTGTGTCGGCGCCGCCGCCGCCGTCCAGCACGTCGTCGCCTGTACCGCCATCGATTGTGTCGGCCCCGGCACCGCCGCCCAGAACGTCGTTGCCGCTACCGCCATCAATTGTGTCGGCGCCGGTGCCGCCGGTCACGCTGTCATCCCCAGATGAGGCATCAATCCGCATACCGGTGCTGCCACTCGACAGGTCGATGGTGTCGTTTCCAAGGCCTGTGGAGATGAATTCAATCTCGGAGAAATTGATGGTCGAACTGCCACCGGTCACGGAACCGGCCTCGCTACTGGTTAGCGTGACGGTAAGCGGATCGTTTTCCCAGGCGCCGCCGTCCTCAAACGTCAGTCGTAGCCAGTCGCCATTCCCGTCTTCGTCCCCTTCGCCACCGATGATGCTGATCGTGCCGCCTATGCCTTCTGGTGCATAGTTATAGAAGGTATCGTCGCCGGTCCCGCCCTGTGCTGTATCGCCAGCACCTGTGACAAAGACGTCGTCGCCTGCGCCGCCAGTCATCAGGTCGGCCTCGGTTCCGCCGTAGATCGTGTCTTTGCCGTCTCCGCCGATCAGGGTATCGCTGCCGCTTCCGCCGTAGACGATATCGTTGCCCGCGCCCGCGACGATGCTGTCGTTGCCGGCTACGGCATAGATTGTATCGTCGCCCGCTCCAGCATCCACGGTATCGTCGCCGCCATAGGCGTTCATCAGGGTGCCGTCGGCATCGATATAGCTGGCGCCGATGCTGTCATTCCCTGCGGTGCCGTCGACCGTGCCGTCGATAAAGGCATCCTGTTCGAGGTCGGCAAAGGCAAAGGAGTAGTTGTCACCGATGACTGACGTGAGCTGAATGGATTCGATCGGCTTGTCGTCGAGAACGTTGTTGGCAGGGTCACCTTCTCTGTAGGGGTTAAGGAACACCCGACCTGATGTATCCTACAGGATCAGCATCTGCGTCGTAGCCGTGGTGCCATCGGAATAGGTGACAAGGACATTGTAGTCGATGGCGCTGTCGATATCGGAGGATATTCCGCCATAGATCAGCTGATCGGCGCTTTGTCCGTTGTCGTTCTCAAGGAGCTGCCCGTCACTGTTGAGGTCGTTTACTGTGAGGCTGTCGATGTTGTCATAAAGCGGCGCGCCCGAGCTGCCGAACGTGGCGCCAACCAGGATGGAGGAGTTTTCAGATGCAAAGTTGGCTTCGTTTGGATCCAGATCGGAAAACGTTCCGAGGTAAAACGATTCAATTGTTCTAGTTACCAATTTTCACCTCGGGTTACTGTACAATACGCAAGACGCGTTGTTTGTACCGGTGCTGGAGCCGTCCAGATCTGAGCGACTAAATTAGAAGATGGTGCTTAAAGTTTAGTTGAAACGGCCAAATCGGGCCCAAACCGCCGCTCCAAGTGGCAGGGAGTACAGCCTCCAGCGTGGATTTGGCCGCTGCCTGACAATGGTTTCCGCGGCTCCGGCAGATGTTCATCGCAAGCGGTTGCGGGCTGGGATCCGCCTTGAATCCTGCCTCTGTGTCGATCGGCGACGGCGTCGCAGGCGATGTTGCGGATGTTCCTGGGCAGGGCTATCAGTTGCTTTGCGGATGCGGGCGCGAGGTGACTGTGAAGAAGAACATTCTGATTGTCGGCGGCAGCTCTGGCGTCGGTCTAGAACTGGCGCGGCACTACGTTGCCGAGGGACACCGGGTCACCATCACCGGACGGGCCGATCCGGGCTTCAGCGGCGCACGGTTTCATGCACTTTCGGTGACTGAGGATTCCAGCGATCTGATCACGGAACTGGATCGGTTGGCGCGGCAGGTCGGAGATGTGCAGACCCTGATCTATTGCGCGGGCTTTTTGCAGCAGGGGACGATTGCCTCGCTAGAGGATGCCGCGCTTGCGCAGATGACCAATGTCGGATTGCTGGGGCCTATGATGCTGATCCAGCGACTGGTCCGGCAGGCGTCCGGACCGCTCAAACTGATGCTGATCACCTCAAGCTCACAGTATAAACCGCAGGCGGGAATGCCTGCCTACTGCGCGACCAAGGCCGGTCTTGGCATGTTGGGGGCGGCGCTGGTGCGCGGCGACGGGATCGGCAAGGTGCTGGTCGTCGCTCCGTCAGCGATACGTACGAATTTCTGGGACGGCACCACAGAAGACACATCGACCATGCTTGACCCCGGCTGGGTGGCCGGGCGGATTGTGGAACTGTCCAGCGGTGCCTTCAAATACAAATACGCAAAGCTCCTGCGCAGCCCGGCAAGGGTTGAGGTGGTCGATCATCTCGACAATGCTTTCCAGCCGATAAATCCCTGATGGCACCATGCTCTGACCTGGGCAGGGGGCAGGGGTCAGGCCAGCCGCCTGAGGCAGCTGATCACATGATCGGTCTGCGCGTGGCTTTGATGCGGGCCGATGGGTAGGCTGATCACCTCCCGGGCCAGCTGCGTTGCCAGTGGCAGCATCGAATCCGTCAGACCCAAGGAAGCATAAGCCGCCTGCGCATGTGGCGGGATCGGATAATGCACCAGGGTCTGGACGCCGACATCGGCCAGATCTTTCGCCAGCCGGTCCCGGTCCGGGTGCCGCACCACAAACAGATGCCAGACGGGATCGGCCTTGGCCGCGACATTGGGCAGCGCAATGCCAAGATCGCACAATTCCGACAGGTAGCGCGCGGCGATCTGCGCCCGCCGTGCGTTCCAGTCTTCCAGCACCGCCAGCTTCACGGTCAGGAAGCTGGCCTGAACCGGATCGAGGCGGCTGTTGAACCCTGCAACCTCATTGCGGTATTTTTCGTGAGACCCGTAATTGCGCAGCAGCGATAGCCGGTCGGCCAGTGCATCGTCATTGGTGGTGACCGCGCCGCCGTCTCCCAATGCTCCGAGGTTCTTCCCCGGATAAAAACTCCAGCAGACGATATCACCGGTTCCGCCGATGGAGCGTCCGTCCCAGCGCGCGCCATGCGCCTGCGCGGCGTCCTCGATCACCTTCAGCCCCAATTCGCGGGCAACCGCCATGATCGCGGTCATGTCTGCGGGCTGGCCATATAGGTGAACGGGAATAACCGCCTTGGCGCCGGGCACCATGGCGGCGCGTATGCCGTCAGCCGTGATATTATGGGTTGCCGGATCAGGCTCCACCGGTACCGGGATCGCGCCACATTGCGATACTGCCAGCCAGGTGGCGATATAGGTGTTGGAGGGAACCAGCACCCGATCTCCCGGCCCGATTTCCAGCGCCACAAGTGCCAGGCGCAAGGCATCCAGCCCGTTCGCAACACCAAGCGCATGCGAGACGCCGCAGTAGCGGGCAAACGCCTGCTCGAACCCGGCAACATCCGGGCCGAGGATATACCAGCCGGAGCGCAGGCTCTCCAGCATCCGGGGTTCGCTGCGCACTGCCAGCTCATCATAGGCCGCTTTCAGATCGAGAAACGGAACCTGCATCACGTTGCCCCCACGGCCTGCCGGAAGTCGGTGTAGTCGCGAATATAATCGCCTTCGTCATAAGGCGCGGATGCCATCACCATGCAGACCGCACCGGAGGAGAAGTTATCGAGATATCGCCACATCATCGGGCAGATGTAGATGCCGAAATATGAGCGGTTCAGATGAAAGCGTTTCTTGTCGAACCCGTCATCCAGAACAACGTCAAAGCTGCCGGACATCGCGATCATGAACTGGTGCAGACCCTTGTGCGCATGCGCGCCGCGATCCGATCCGCCCGGCACATCGTAGAGGTAGTAGACGCGTTTGATATCAAACGGGATGTGGTTCATCCCTTCGACAAATGTCAGGTTGCCGCGTGCGTCTTCGATCTTGGGCAGGTCAATAAATTTGCAATCGCTGAGTGGCAAATCCGTACTCCGGTCTTGTGGCAACGACCGGCTTTGGCAGCTGATCGGAGCAAACGTCGGATCTATCATCGAATAAGAGCGATCCAGTCTGGTCTATTGGCACAGCTGTCTACCATATTGTCATCTCCGATCAATCGAATTGGCGCATGCCGCGCCTGCATTGCGGAACTTGGCCTACGTGGCTGTAACCGCCAGAAGACCGCCGGGATCACTCGATTGCGGTGCCAGCGGGCAGGCAGTGTCATTGGCTGCGCACACGGGCAACCGCAGCTGTCGGGCATGGCTCCTTCTTGCAAACTGCAGTATTGGTGGTCTAACGGCGTCGGCGTCCAGGTGGTAAGACAGGCCTGAGACCCGCAGGGGCAACAGCAATGGATTTTCTGCGCGTGCGTGCAGGTTGGATTGGGTTGAAATGAACAGATACAGCTACTCAGTTGTGCTTCTTACCTACAATCAGCGGGACTATGTGAAAGAGGCGGTTGAGGCCGTGCTGGCACAAGACTGCGATCCTATCGAGATTCTGCTGTCGGACGATTGTTCGCAGGATGGCACCTTTGAGGCGATGGAGGCGCTGGTCGCCGATTACTCCGGGCCACATTCCGTTGTGCTTAACAAGAACCCGCAGAACCTGGGCGTCAACAAACATATCGAACGATGCTTCAACCTGAGTACAGGTGACGTCATCATTGCCGCGTCCGGCGATGATATCTCTCTTCCGGGACGCGTGGCACGGACCATTGAAGTCTTTGAGCGTGACGATCCGCTTCTGGTCTTCTCGCACGGCCAGGTCGAGACATTGGACGGCAAACCGATGCCCAAAACCTATGCCAAGGCAACATTCTACACCCGGACCGATGCCATGTCCGCGGCCTGTTCAATGCAGTTGTTCCTTGGGGCGACCTGTGCCTGGCACAAGGATCTCTTCCGCAAGTATGGTCCGATCCAATATGCAGACTGCTACGAGGACCTTGTGCTTGGGTTCCGTGCTGCGCTGGAGGGGCGCGTCGCATTCATCGACGAAGATCTTATCATCTATCGGGTCGGTATGGGGCAGACCAGCACGCAGCAATCCATCACAGATGCCGAGGCTTTTCGAAAAAAACGTCTGGCAGAGGTCGGCCGCGAGGTTTCGCTTTTGCGCCAGCGCCTGTCCGATGCGCAGGTTTTCGGTCTGACCGAAGGTGACCCGATTCTCGAGGCCATTCGCAGCCGACTTGAGGAACGGCAACTTCGCCGCACCTATCTGAAGGGCGGGTTGCGGAAACTGGACAAATCGGCCTTGAAGCATCCCTGGTCGGTGCTGGGCTTCATTTTATCCGAGCGGCGGCGTCGCAAGAAGGCGCTCAAGACGTCTTAAGGGAGATTGCGGCGGCTCCGGGCGCTTAGCCGAAATCCTCCAATCGTTGCAGCAGCGTTTCGCAGGAGCCGGTGATGTGGTCACGTGTGAGCGCCGCTGCAAGGTCAGCGTCGCCTGCAACACAGGCCTCCCAGATAGCGATGTGCTCACGATTGGCCCGTTCGTTACCATTGGTCAGCACCAGCTGCGCCCTCAGGTAGCTGTCAACGCGGTCCATCGCATTGTCGATCACATCCATGTGGTATTGCAACCCGCTCTCTCGATAGAGTGTGGAGTGGAAATCCCGGTTCAACTCGCCCCAGGTCATCGGATCTTCCGACTGCGAGAACGCTTCCAGGCAGGCCTTGGCATTGGCCAGCGCCAAAGGCGACATCCGCGGGACAGCACGGCGGATCACCTCCGATTCCAGAACCGCGCGGAAATCGAAAATCTCCTTGGCTTCCTGCGCCGACAGGCCTGAGACGACAGCGCCCTTGTAGCGCTGGGTTTTGACCAGGCCCTGTTCCTCAAGTCTGGAAATCGCTTCGCGCACGGGGATTCGGCTGGTGTTGAACATCTGGGCAATCTCATCCTGCCGCAGCGGCTCACCTTCCTTCAGGTCTCCTTCGATAATCGCCTTGCGCAGGGCGTCAAAGACGATCGTCGAGGCAGACGCGGTCTTGGATATATCAACGGATTTCAACTTCATATCTTCGCTCCTTGTCCGGTTTATACCCTTGATCGTCACTGCGGGGAAAGTGCAGATAAATATCATATTGAATATTGGATCCAATATGTATTATGCAATAAAGCATAGCGCCGAGAGCCAGCACCCTCGGGTTCATATCCATTGAAGAGGATCCAACAATGACACACCCCGTATTCTCCGGCTGTATCCCGGCCCTGATGACCCCCTGCACCGCCGACCGCCGACCGGACTTCGATGCGCTGGTCAAAAAGGGGCAGGAGCTGATTTCGAAGGGCATGTCGGCGGTGGTCTATTGCGGATCGATGGGAGACTGGCCACTGATCAGCGATGCCGAGCGGATGGAAGGCGTTGCCCGATTGGTTGCCGCTGGCGTGCCGACTATCGTCGGTACTGGCGCTGTCAATACGGCGCAGGCCGCTGCCCATGCCGCTCATGCCGCCGAGGTCGGGGCCGCCGGTCTGATGGTGATACCGCGCGTTCTGTCGCGCGGCAGTTCCGTGGCCGCGCAGCGCGACCATTTCGCAGCCGTGCTCTCTGCCGCACCCACGCTGCCTGCGGTGATCTACAACAGCCCCTATTATGGGTTCGCTACGCGCGCTGATCTGTTCTTTGACCTGCGTCGTGACCATCCGAACCTGATCGGATTTAAGGAATTCGGCGGCGCTGAGGACCTGCGGTATGCAGCCGAGAACATCACCTCGCAGGACAGCAGCGTTACCCTGATGATCGGCGTCGATACCACCGTGTTCCACGGCTATGTGAACTGTGGGGCCGGGGGCGCAATCACCGGGATCGGCAATGCGCTGCCTGCAGAGGTGCTGCATCTTGTTTCGCTTTGCCAGTTGGCGGCTAAGGGCAATGCAACAGCCCGTCGGCAGGCGCTTGAACTGGAAGCTGCACTGGCGGTGCTGTCCTCCTTCGACGAAGGTGCGGATCTGGTTCTCTACTACAAGCACCTGATGGTGCTGAACGGCGACAGCGAATACCAGCTGCATTTCAACGAAAGCGACCGGCTCAGCGCCAGCCAGAAAGCCTATGTCGAAGCGCAATATGACCTCTTCCGCAGCTGGTACGCCGACTGGAGCCAGCAACCCGATGTTGCGGCGCTATGCGGGTAATCGACAGCCATACCGCTGGAGAGCCGACCCGTCTGATCCTCTCGGGCGGGCCGGACCTTGGCAGTGGATCACTGGCGGAGCGGGCCGAGCGCCTGTTCCGCGAGCATCGGAGCTTTTGCACATCGGTACTGTCGGAGCCACGTGGTCACGACGCCATCGTTGGTGCCCTGCTGGTGCCGCCGACAGATCCCGGCTGCGCCGTCGGTGTCATCTATTTCAACCCGGTCGGGCCCTTGGGCATGTGTGGCCATGCCACCATAGGAACCGCAGTGAGCCTGCATCATCTCGGGCGCCTTGATCTGGGCCGACATCATATCGAAACGCCGGTTGGGACCGTCGGCGTCCATTTGCAGTCCGCCAATCGCGCCGCTGTCGAAAATGTCGAGAGCTACCGCTATCGCGCCAACGTCGTGGTCGAGGTGCCAGATCAAGGCCCCGTCACGGGCGATATCGCCTGGGGTGGAAACTGGTTCTTCCTGACCTCCGATGCACCGGCACCACTCACTTTGGCCCATATCGACCAGCTGACCGCGCGGGCCGTTGATTTGCGGCTTGCCTTGGCCGAGCAGGGGATCACCGGGCGCGACGGCGCCATGATCGACCACGTCGAGTATGTCGCGCCACCGCTGACCTCCGAAGGGCATGCACGCAACTTCGTGCTTTGCCCGGGAACAGCCTATGACCGCTCGCCCTGTGGCACCGGTTCGGCGGCGAAACTGGCCTGCCTTGCTGCTGATGGCGATCTTGCGCCCGGCGTGACCTGGATTCAGGAAAGCGTGATCGGCAGCACCTATTCGCTGCAATACCGCAGAGGCTCCAGCGGCGGAGTGATTGCGACCATAACCGGCACGGCCTTTGTGACCGGAGACACAGTTTTGAACTTTGATCCCGCAGACCCCTATCGGGCGGGGATCACCACCCAAGAGGTATTTTGATGGACTATCGCAACCTGATCGCCGGCGACTGGTCGGAGACCGCCGCCGCCAGCGCCAATATCAACCCGTCCGACACGCAGGACATGTTGGGCTACGCCGCCAACAGCCAGGCCGAAGACATGGATCGCGCCATTGCCGCAGCGAAGGCCGCCGCCCCGAGCTGGGCCGCCAGCACGCCGCAACAGCGATTTGATGTATTGGACGCCATCGGCACCGAAATCCTGGCCCGCAAGGCCGAACTGGGTCGGCTGCTGTCGCGCGAAGAAGGCAAGACGCTGCCCGAAGGCATCGGCGAGGCAGCGCGGGCCGGGCAGATTTTCAAGTTCTTCGCGGGTGAAACCCTGCGCCAGGCGGGTGAGATACTTGCCTCGGTTCGCCCCGGCGTCGGTGTCGAGGTGACCCGCTCTCCGGTCGGCGTTGTCGGCCTCATCACGCCCTGGAACTTCCCCATCGCCATCCCGGCCTGGAAAGTCGCCCCGGCACTGGCCTATGGCAATGCGGTTGTTCTGAAACCGGCCGAGCTGACACCGGGTTGCGCCCACGCGCTGGCCGAGATCATCAGCCGCTCCGGTCTGCCCGATGGTGTCTTCAACATTGTCTTTGGCTCCGGCAGCACCGTTGGTCAGCGGCTTGTGGACAGCCGTGATGTTGATGCTGTCTCCTTTACCGGTTCGGTCGAGACCGGCAGCGCCATTGCGGCTGCCTGCGGCGCGCAGCGCAAGAAGCTGCAGCTGGAAATGGGTGGCAAAAACCCAATGGTGGTGCTGGATGATGCCGATTTGGAGACCGCGGTCGAGGCCAGCCTCAATGGCGCGTTCTTCTCCACCGGTCAGCGCTGCACGGCCTCTTCGCGGCTGATCGTGACCGAAGGCATCCACGACCGTTTTGTCGCGGCTCTGGGCCAGCGGATGACAGATCTTCGGGTCGGCAATGCGCTGGATCAGGAGACCCAGATTGGCCCGGTTGTGGATGAGCGGCAGCTGGAGAAGGATCTCTACTATATAGATGTCGCCGCCAGCGAAGGCGGGCGGGTGCTCGGAGGCCAGACGCTTCAGCGCAGCACCAAGGGATTTTATCTTTCGCCTGCTCTGGTGACCGAGACCTCGAACGAGATGCGCATCAATCAGGAAGAGGTCTTTGGCCCGCTGGCATCGGTTATTCGCGTTGCCGACTATGACGAGGCGCTGATGGTTGCCAATGACACACCGTTTGGTCTCAGCGCAGGGATTTGCACCGGATCGCTTAAATATGCGACGCATTTCAAGGCCAATGTCGAGGCCGGCATGGCGATGGTGAATCTTCCGACCGCCGGGGTGGATTATCACGTTCCATTTGGCGGCACCAAAGGGTCCAGTTTTGGCGCCCGCGAGCAGGGCAGCCATGCGAAAGACTTTTATACAAAAGTCAAAACTGCCTATACCTTGGCGTAACGCCGGTTAGCAGGTGGCGGGGCGGGGGCCTCGCCACAGTCACGAATGGGGGGCAGATGACAAAGACGGTTGTGGTTATCGGTGCAGGTGTCGTGGGTGTCAGCACGGCTCTGCGGTTGCAAAGCGAGCTTGCAGCCAGCGGCGGGCAGGTTGTCCTGCTGGATCGCAAGGGCGTGGCCGAGGAAACCTCCGCAGGCAACGCCGGGGCCTTTGCCTTCACCGATGTTGAGCCGCTTGCGACGCCCGGCATCATGAAAAAGGCGCCGGGCTGGCTCCTTGATCCGCTTGGCCCGCTGTCTGTGCCGCCTGCCTACGCCCTGCAGCTGACGCCCTGGTTGATCCGCTTCTGGCGGGCCAGCTGGCGGGATCGTTATCAGGCCGTGGTAAAGGCCCAGGCCGCTCTGATGCACCTTGCCAAGGCCGCGACGGAACGCCAGATCTCCGATATCGGCGGCGAAGCGATGATCCAGCGCGAAGGCGCCCTGCAGCTATATGAATCCGAGGCCGAGTTCGTGGCCAGCCAATACGGCTGGCAGCTGCGCCGTGATCACGGCATCCGGTTTTCTCTGCTCCACAGCCCGGCTGAAATCGCCGAGATCCAACCCGGTCTCAGCTCCCGGTTTACCCACGCAGGGTTCACGCCCGACTGGATGAACACCTGCGACCCCAAGGCCTGGGTTGAGCATCTGTTTCAGGCCTTCACAGCGCGAGGTGGCCAGTTTCGCAAGGGCGATGTGCGCGATCTGGAGACCGGCGACGATGGCATTCGCATCATGACAGAGAGCGAGCCGCTCTTGGCGGATCATGTCGTGATAGCCGCCGGTGCCTGGTCACATCACCTGGCACGCAGGCTGGGGGACCGGCTGCCGCTGGAAACCGAGCGCGGCTATAATACGACCCTGCCGGCGGGGTGTTTTGATCTGCGCACGCATATTACCTTCAGCCGACATGGCTTTGTGGTGAGCCGGATTCGCGGGGGAGTCCGTGTCGGCGGTGCGGTTGAACTGGGCGGGCTGAAACTGCCTGCGAACTTCAAACGCGCGGACACGCTCCTGGCAAAGGCCGCGCAGTTCATGCCCGAACTGGACACGGCCAATGGCACCCAGTGGATGGGTTATCGCCCCTCATTGCCCGATAGCCTGCCAGTGATCGGTACGGCCACCCGTGACACGCGCGTGATCTATGCCTTTGGCCATGGCCATGTCGGCCTGACACAATCGGCGGCCACGGCCGAGCTGGTCGCGGATCTGGTCGAGGCGCGTCGGCCCGCCATCGACCTCTCTGCCTTTGCAGCGGATCGCTTCTGACACAACCGTCTGCATCTATTGTCGTTTTCGCCGTGCCGAAAGGCGCGGCGTTGTTTTTTCCACAGTTGTTCGCAAACCGAACGTGAACGAAATAGAAGGAATTGTCTGGCTATCTCTTAGGCTATTCGGTCGCCTTGCGACAGAATCGGCACTTTTAAGAGGAGACATGCGCGTCATGCCCAAGGCCCCGAAACTCTCGCTCAAGCTGAAATTGCCCCTGATTATGGTGGCCTTGACGGCAACGTTTCTGGTGACAGTCTCATTCCTCGTCTATTCGATGGCGGAGAAGAGCATTCGCGATTTCGTTTATGCGTCGAAAGCGACCACCGCCCGTTCCGGTGAGCAGGCGTTGAGCTTCATGATGGAGGCCGCGCGCCGCGACTTGTCGATCAACGCGTCGCAGCCAACGGTATTCCGGGCCATCAGCAACTTCGACCGCGTCTACACGATGATCGAAGAAGAGCCGGTTGGGTTCCTGCGGCGTCACTACATCGAGGAAAACCCCAACGCGGCGAACGAACGTCATCTGCTGAGCGATCCGGGCGATGGCTCCTATTACAGCCAGTCCCATGCGACCTATCACCCGACTTTCCTGCAGTCGCTGGAGGTCAACGGTTATGAGGATCTCTATCTTCTGAACGCATCCGGCCAGCTGATGTATTCGGTAAAGAAACGCGAAGACTTCATTCAGCAATTCGGTTCGGGCGAGAATGCCGAAAGCGGCCTAGGCAAAGTGTTCAGCGCAGCGCTCAACGCCGAGGAAGGTCAGGTTGTGACCGCTGATTTTGCGACCTATGCGCCGGGCGGCGGCGGTGCAGGTGCCTTTATGGCGGTGCCGGTATTCAACAAGAAAAAAGAAGTCATCGGCGTGATGGCGGTTCAGATTTCAAGCGCTGCAGTCGTGGCCGCGCTGACATCCAACATGGACGTCGATGGGCATCAGAACATCTTCCTGGTTGGCAGCGACGGCACCGCACGCAGTACTTCGGTGATCGAAGGGGAGTTTGCCATTGGCGATGCCCTGCCGGAGAACGCCGTAACCAAGGCGGCCGCGGCGGGCGATAGCGGTCTGTTTGAGGGCGCCACATCCATCTCTGGTAAACCCATCATTGCCATGGTGCGGCCATTGGACATTGCGGGCTTTGACTGGTCTTTGGTGCTACAGACCGAAGAACAGGCAGCTTTTGCAAAGGTTCGCGACATCCGGCTTGTGGCGATGCTGATGATCGGGGTTTCGGTCCTGATTGCTATCGTGGTGTCTTTCGTCGCGGCACGCCATGTCACCCGCCCGATTCTGGCGCTGCGCGAGGCTACGAATGCGCTGGCTGCCGAAGATTACGCAAGTGAAATCAGCGGCCGTGGCCGTGGTGATGAGCTGGGCGATCTGGCCCGGAGTCTGGATATGTTCCGCGACAAGCTGCTGATCGCGGATGAGGCCGCCGAGCGCGAAGAAGAAGCCGCAAAACAGACCGCTGCGGTTGTCGAGGAGATGAGCGGCGCCCTGGCCGAGTTGCAGCGCGGCAACCTGGCCTGCGACATCCAACAACCTTTTGCGGAGCACTACGAAACGCTGCGCGAGAATTTCAATCGCAGCCTGGTCAACCTGCGCGATTCACTGTCTGAGGTGGTGGATGCGGCTCATAACGTCGACAAGTTTTCCGAAGAGCAGCGTGCCTCCGCCGAGGAAATGGCGCATCGGACCGAAGCGCAGGCCGGCACTTTGGAGGAAACCGCAGCAGCGCTGCAGGACCTGACCAATAGCATTCGAGAGACCGCCGACCGGGCCGGGCAGGTCGATGAGACCATGCGCGGTACACGCGACGAGGCCGAACACAGCAACCATATCGTGACGTCTGCGGTCCAGGCGATGGACCAGATTCAGGATGCCTCCGAGCAGATTTCGCAGATTATCAACATGATTGACGATATCGCCTTCCAGACCAATCTTCTGGCACTGAACGCAGGCGTCGAGGCGGCACGGGCCGGTGAGGCCGGTGCTGGTTTTGCAGTTGTCGCCTCTGAGGTGCGTGCCCTCGCGATGCGGGCCTCCAAAGCTGCTGGGCAGATCAAGGGGCTGACGTCGGCAAGCGAGGAACATGTCGCAAACGGGGTGGCCATGGTCGGGCGTGCGGGGGATGCGCTCAGCGGGATCATCGAAAAGGTCACGAATGTATCCGACCTCATCACTGAAATCGCAGATGGCGTGCAGAAACAATCCAAAGGGTTGGAGAACATCAACGGCGCTATGGGGCGTCTAGATGGCACCACTCAGCAAAACGCCGCAATGTCCGAGGAAGCCTCTGCCGCCAGCCAGCTGCTGCAACATGAAGCACAGGCGCTGACCGGCGTGGTTTCGCGGTTCCAGCTCGGCAATGGCGCAGCCAGCGCAGGCTCAGGTGACTGGGCGGCGGATGGGGCTGCTGGCGCTCACTCAGCCTACGGCTGACCGCATCAAGACATGAGACAGAAGCGCCCGGTCTGATTTTCAGATCGGGCGATTTTTTGTGATCGGGTGTTTGTTTTTCCGGGATCGACACCGCAGCTGCGCAAACTCACCGGTACGCCCTAGAGGATGTCTCGATCAGCAGAAATGGATGCAGTTCTGACAGCCGTCGCAGGTCGTGAACCACCGAAAGGGGTTATTTGGTGAGCGTCATGAACCCACCCTGCAAGGCAGTGACAGCCGTCTGATTGGTATCGGTCACAGCGTTGCGGTGGGCCATCCGCTCGAGATTGACGATGGTCGACAACATGATCCGGTCATGGCTCCAGTCGCCGGGCCGCTGCATCAGGAGCGCGGTGGCAATCACCCCGGTCGCCAGCATCGTCGAAACCAGCATCCAGCCGAACATATGGGGATCTTGGGGCTGCTGCGCTGCGGTGACCACATCAATGCGCCGGGCCAGCGTGGCCCCACGGCGCAGTTCGCGCCGATCTACCAATGCGACCGAGGGGCTGCGCTGCACGAAGCGGATCGGATCCCGCGCCGCCAGGGTGCAGGCCCGGATCAGACATTCGCAGTAGGCGCGGATATCCCGCTGCCCGCGCGTCATCAGCGCCTGGTCACAGGCAAATTCCCGCAGCATCTGCACTTCACGACGCCAGAGGTGATAGGCGGGGTTCCAGAACAGGAAGGGGCGCAGTGCCTCCAGCAGGAATTCGCATTCCACATCCCACTGGCGGAAATGCTGCAATTCATGGGCAACGCTCAACCGCAGATCCGATGGGTTTGTGACCAGCGCGGAGGGCAGCACAACATAGCGGGTAAACAGGCCGCGCGTGGAGAAGGCGACTGTGCTCCGGTCGCTGATGCGGATTTCGATACGGCCAAGACGCTTCCAGATATAGGCCTGTCGCAATCCCGCTCGCAGCCGCAGCACGGCCAAGCCCAGCTGCGCGAGGGAAAGGAGGGCACCGACAATGAGCGCGGCAATGGCAAGCTGCGCCCAGAGGCTGGTCTGCGCCATCAACGCCCTCACCAGATCTTCGCGCAGGCCAAGGATGCTCTCAAACCGTGTGGCGCTCATGTTGACATTGCCCTGCAGATACTGCGCCACCAGCATGTCCGACAGGGTGGGCGGCTGGGAGACGACATAGGTGGTCAGAGCAACCACCAGTATCGGTGACACCGTCAGCAAAAGCGTCATGCCGTTCAGCAGCCTGAGCTGTGGGCGAAACGCCGGGCCCAGCCGACTGCGTGCCAGGATCGCCCGCAGAGCCAGCCAAAGAACGGTGCCGGCAAGGAGCAGTAAATTCAGGTCAATATAGGCGTTCAGAAAACTCTCAGCGTTCATCGTCCCCCAACCTTTCATTCAGCAAGGCCCGTATCTCCACGAGCATCTCGTCGGTGACATCCTCGTCATCCACCAGGCGGGCGACGAGGGCCGCCGGGGCGCCGTTGAAGAGCTTGCTCGAAAGGTTCTTGAGAGTGGTTTTCTGATAATCCGCCTTGGGCACCGCAGGACGGTAGACCAAGGATCTGTCAGCTCGTTCGCTGCTCAGAAACCCTTTTTGTTCCATAATCTTCAGCACAGTCGCGACCGATGTGTAGGCCCGTTCCTGGCTTTTGTTCAGTTCGGCCAGGATATCGCGCACCGTGCCGCCGCCGGTTTCCCAGACAACAGTCATGAATTCGAGTTCAACCTCTGTCAAAAGCGGGTTGTCCTGTTTCTTTCGCATCATGTCTGTCCGGTTGTCCTGGGCTTTGATCATGCTAGGGGATTGGGGGGAGGTTTGAAAACTACTTTTTTAAGAGAGTGGTCCCGAGACCGCGAAAAACACGGTGATGGTCTTGCGACAAAGGGCCCGCCAAGGGGCCCCTTGCCAATGAACTGCGGTCAGACCTTCCAGAAGGTGAAGACAAACCAGCCGATCGAGAGCCCCAGCGGCCACCACAGCGGCATCCCCACTAGACCCAGCCAGGCCAGGAAGATGTAGGAGGTGCCCAGCAGGCTGATGAACAGCCGGTCGCCACGGGTTGTCACCAGCCCCAGCGCGCCTTTGCGGGTGTCGCCTCCGGGTTGACGGATTTCCAGAACGATCATCAGGCCGATGGCCGAAAAGATCCCGATGAACACAAGGGCGGTGGGCCAGGTCCAGGCCATCCAACTCAGCATTATACCCTCCCCATCGCAAAGCCTTTTGCGATGTAGTTGCGGACGAAATAGATCACGATCGCGCCCGGAATGATTGTCAATGTGCCCGCGGCCGCCAGCAGGCCCAGCTCATACCCGGCACTTGAGGCGGTTTTGGTCATGGTGGCCGCGATGGGTTTTGCGGCAACGGCGGTCAATGTCTTGGCCAGCAGCAGTTCCACCCAAGAGAACATGAAGCAGAAGAAAGCCGCCACGCCGACGCCTGCCTTGATCGACGGGATGAAGATCGTGGCAAAGAAGCGCGGGAAGGAATAGCCGTCCACATAGGCGGTTTCATCCAGCTCTTTGGGGATGCCGCCCATGAACCCTTCAAGGATCCAGACCGCCAGTGGAATGTTGAACAGGCAGTGCGCCAGAGCCACCGCGAGATGGGTGTCGAACAGGCCGACAGCGGAATAAAGCTGGAAGAACGGCAGCGCAAACACCGCGGCCGGCGCCATCCGGTTGGTCAGCAGCCAGAAAAACAGCTGCTTGTCGCCAAGAAAGCGGTAGCGCGAGAACGCATAGGCCGCAGGCAGGGCAACAGCGACGGAGATCACCGTATTGATCGACACATAGATGATCGAGTTGATGTAGCCCCAGTACCAGCTCGGATCGGTAAAGATCGTTGCATAGTTCTCAAGCGTAAAGGTTTGCGGGAACAGCGAGAACCCGGACAGGATTTCATTCGTCGTCTTGAAGCTCATCGCCACCAGCCAGTAAATCGGCAGCATGAGGAACAGGATATAGACGATGGGGACGATGGTACGTTTTTGCATCGTATCAGATCCTCAATTCTGGTCGTCTTTGGTCATCAGCGTGTAAAACAGCCAGCTGACCAGAAGCGTGATTGCGAAATAGATGAGCGACATGGCGGCAGCCGGGCCTAGGTCGAACTGACCAAGGGCGATCTTCACCAGGTCGATCGACAACAGCGTGGTGGAATTGCCGGGTCCGCCGCCGGTCAGAACAAACGGCTCGGTGTAGATGTTGAAGCTGTCCATGAACCGCAACAGGATCGCGATGGTCAGCACCGTCTTCATCTTCGGCAGCTGGATGAACCGGAACACGGCCCAGTTGGAGGCGCCGTCGATCTTGGCCGCCTGATAATAGGCGTCGGGGATCGACACGAGACCGGCATAGCTCAGCAGTACCACCAGCGAGGTCCAGTGCCAGACATCCATGGTCACGATGGTCACCCAAGCCGCAATCGGGTCCTGTGTCATATCATAGTTGATGCCCAGCACGTGGTTCAGGAAATACCCCAGGAGGCCGATATCCGGCAGGGTGAAGATGTTCCACATCGCGCCGACCACATTCCACGGGATCAGCATCGGCAGCGCCATGGTCACCAGACAGACCGGCACCCAGAACCCCTTGCGTGGCATCGACAGCGCAATGGCGATGCCCAGCGGCACCTCGATGATCAGGATCAGGAAGGTGAACAGGAACTGGCGTCCCAGCGCGGCATGGAACCGGTCAGAGCGCAGGATCTGCTGGAACCAGTCGAGCCCCTGCCAGAAGAACACGTTGTCGCCGAATGTCTCCTGAACGGAGTAGTTGACGACGGTCATCATCGGGATCAGCGCGTTGAAGGCAACGAGCAGAAGGACAGGCAGGACAAAGAACCACGCCTTTTGGTTTTCGGTTTTCATTATGCCTGCTCCTCGGTCGCGGTGGCAGATTGGGCAGCTTCTGTCGCGATCCAGCCATCGACATAAAGCCGGGTCTGGTCCTGACGGAAGGACAGGTGGACCGCCTCGCCCTTGGCGGGGCCTGCACCTTCGATCACGGCATTGATCCGCTGGCCTTCAGCTTCACATTCGACAACGGTGTGCCGCCCGACATCCGAAACCTTGGTCACAGTTGCAGGCAGGCCGTTCGCGGCGAGCGTGACAAACTCGGGCCGGATGCCGACCTCGGTCTTGCCTTTGGCGTCACCCAAAATCGGGCCTTCCAGTGCAATCGGCTGGGTGCCGATATAGGGCTGGCCTGCGCGCAGGTCGCAAGGCAGCACGTTCATGCCAGGTGAGCCGATGAAATGGCCAACAAACGTATGTGCGGGGCGTTCGAACAGCTCAACCGGGGTGCCGATCTGTACCACCAGACCATCCTGCATCACCACCACCTGATCGGCAAAGGTCAGCGCCTCTGTCTGGTCATGGGTCACATAGATCATCGTGGCCTTCACGCGCTGATGCAGTTCTTTCAGCTTCGAACGCAGTTTCCACTTCAGATGCGGGTCGATCACGGTGAGCGGCTCGTCGAACATCACGACGTTCACATCCTCGCGCACCAGACCCCGGCCCATGGAGATCTTCTGCTTGTTGTCCGGGCTCAACCCTGCGGCGCGGGTGTTGAGCAGATCAGTCACTTCCAGCATCTCGGCAATGGCCATCACGCGCTCTTTGACCGTTGCCTCGTCACGGCCGCGGTTGCGCAGCGGAAAGGCGAGGTTGTCGTAAACGGTCATGGTGTCGTAGATCACCGGAAACTGGAACACCTGCGCAATATTGCGCTGATCTGGGGGCAGTTTGGTGACATCCTTGCCGTCAAAGAGGATCTGCCCTTCGGAGGGCACCAACAGGCCGGATATGATGTTCAGCAGCGTGGACTTGCCGCAACCCGAAGGACCAAGCAGGGCATAGGCACCGCCATCGGTCCAGTCGAGGTCGATTTCCTTCAGGGCGTAGTCGGATTCGCTTGAGGGGGTCGGCACATAGCTGTGCCGCAGTTTTGAGAGTGTAATTTTTGCCATTTGCGCCTCACGCCACGCGGGAGCCATCAGGGGCAAAGACATATGCCGCCGAGGGATCCATATAAAAATCATGCAGTTCGCCGACCTCATAGGGGTGAACCCCCGCAGCAAGGGAGACCCAGCTGCCGTGATCTGCATCCAAGCCCATGTCGAAATGGGCACTGCTTTCAGAGCCGGACAACTCCGTCACCTGCACCCGGCCCGACAGCTGCACCGTGGTCGCAGGGCTGGCGATCGGCAGAACGTGGTAAGGGCGGATCGCGATGGTGTAGGGGCCATCTGCCAGATCTGCCGCCGCGCCGGTCAGCGACCAGCTGACGTCATTGCCCAGGCGCGCTGTGCTGCCCTGCTTCACGATTGGGGCGGTGTTGATCGGCGGATCGGAGAATACGCGCGCCGCTGCGACATTATCGGGGTTGCGATAGATATCGGCAGTGGTGCCGAACTGGGTGACGCGGCCATCCTGCATCAGCGCGGTCTTCCCACCCAGCAGCAGCGCCTCTTCCGGTTCGGAGGTTGCATAGACCACAACGGCGCCACGACCAGCAAACAGCTCGGGCAGCTGATCGCGCAGCTCTTCGCGCAGCTTGTAGTCGAGGTTCGCCAGCGGCTCATCCAGGAACACCGCACGGCTTTCCTTGGCAATTGCGCGGGCCAGCGCGGTTCGCTGCTGCTGACCACCGGACAGCTCATGCGGGCGACGGTGCAGCATCGGGCGCAGCTGCAGGATGTCTGCGGCTTCTTCGACGCGGCCTTCGATCTCGGACTTCGCCATACCAGCCACCTTCAGCGGCGAGGCGATGTTCTCGTAGACGGTCATATGGGGGTAGTTGATGAAAAACTGGTGCACCAGGCTGATATTGCGCTTCTGAGTGCTGAGCGAGGTCACATCCTGACCATCCATCAGCACCTGTCCGCTGGCAATCGGGTCAAGACCCGCCATCATCTTGATAAGAGAGGTCTTGCCTGACCCGGTGGCGCCCAGAAGGACGTTGAAGTGACCTGGCTCCAGCACAAGGGAGGTTTCCTTGATATGCAGCTGGGCGCCGACGCGTTTGGTCACGTTTCTGAGTTCGAGTGCCATCTTGCTTTGACTTTCCGGCGGACGGCCTGTTGCGCGCGGCATGCGCGATCTAATTTTGGGAAAAAATTGCCCCGGAGAGGGCCAGCCACGCTCCGGGGCGAAAGCGGGGAGCGCAGCGGATAGATCCGCGCGCTCCCCACGGGGAGGAGGGGGTTACTCAGATGCCCAGCGGGCAACCAGCTCGTCATAGTTGACGGTCTGGCCCTGCGGCTTCTCATTCTCCAGTTTCGGCTTGGCGCCGCCATTGGCATACCACCACTCGGCGTCTTTCTCTTCGTTCAGACGCGGGCCGCAGCCGCCATAGACATTCGCCTGCTCGTCTGCACGCTGCATACGGGCCATGGTGATGTCCATTTCCTCGGCCAGACGGTCCATGGCTTCCTGCGGGGTGAAGGCGCCGGAGTTCACGTCACCGATCTGCTGCCACCAGATCTGGGCCAGCTTCGGATAGTCAGGCACGTTTACGCCGGTCGGGGACCATGCAACGCGGTCGGGCGAACGGTAGAATTCGACCAGACCACCCAGCTTGGGCGCACGCTCGGTGAAGCTCTCGTGGTTCACGGAAGAGTCACGGATGAAGGTCAGACCAACGTGGGATTTTTTCACGTCAACGGTCTTGGACACAACAAACTGAGCATAGAGCCAGGCCGCCTTGGCGCGATCAACCGGGGTGGATTTCAGGAAGGTCCAGGAACCCACGTCCTGATAGCCAACCTTCTGGCCTTCTTCCCAGTAGGGACCGTGCGGGCTGGGCGCCATCCGCCACAGCGGGTTGCCCTCGTCGTCAACGGTGTTGTTGCCTTCGGACTTCGGCTTCACCATGTCGGCGGTGAAGGCGGTGTACCAGAAGATCTGCTGGGCTACGTTGCCCTGTGCCAGAGCGGGCAGCGACTGGTAGAAGTCATAGGATGCAGCACCCGGAGGGGCGTATTTGCGCAGCCATTCGTCCCACTTGCGGATCGCATAGACCGCAGCCGGACCATTGGCAGCACCACCGCGGGTCACGCTTGCACCGGCAGGGTTGCAGGAATCCGCTTCCATGCGGATGCCCCATTCGTCGATCGGCACACCGTTCGGCTCACCTTTCGAACCGGCACCGGCCATCGACAGCCAGGCGTCGGTCATCCGCCAGCCAAGGTCAGGCGCGCGCTTGCCGTAGTCCATGTGACCAAAGATTGTGGTCCCGTCGATTTCCTTGACGTCTTCGCTGAAGAATTCGGCGATGTCTTCATATGCGGACCAGTTGACCGGAACGCCCAGGTCATAGCCGTATTTTTCTTTGAACGCGGCCTGCAGGTCTTCGCGGTCAAACCAGTCCTTGCGGAACCAGTAGAGGTTCGCAAACTGCTGATCAGGCAGCTGGTAGAGATCGCCATCGGGACCCGTGGTGAACTGGGTGCCCATGAAATCGCCGAGATCCAGACCGGGGTTGGTGACGTCGAAGAAGTCGCCTTCCATCATGTCGGTCAGGTTATAGGCCAGTTGCAGGCGCGAGTGGGTGCCGATCAGGTCGGAATCGTTGACATAGGCGTCATACAGGTTCCGCTTGGTCTGCATTTGCGTCTGCACGGCCTGAACCACTTCACCCTCGCCGAGGATCTGGTGATTCACCTTGATGCCGGTGATTTCCTCGAACGCCTTGGTCAGCACCTCGGATTCGTAGCTATGCGTCGGAATGCCTTCGGACAGGACGTTGATTTCCATGCCCTTGAACGGCTCGGACGCCTTGATGAACCATTGCATCTCCGAGAGCTGTTCATCCTTGGTCAGAACCGAGGGCTGGAACTCTTCGTCGATCCATTTCTTGGCAGCGGCCTCATCGGCATAGGCTGCCTGTCCCGCGACCACGGCAATAACCGCGGCTGCGGACAAAAGATACTTCCGCATCTTTCTCCTCCCTAGTGATTTATTGTGGCCAAAGATGCCCCGTGGCACCCGGCTGACAAACAGGTTCCATACCGCAGTCTATCTTGTCAAACTAATTTTTTAGTTTGTCGTAAGGTGCTGAATTTTAAAGGTAAGTAAATCCACCTTGAGGCGAGTGATCTGACCGTGCGGATGGGCTCTGCGGTGCTGCAGCGCGGCAATCGTCGCGGGAATCCCACTGTGCGCGATCCGCACTTGCGTGCACGGCAACGGTAGCGGCCATCGCCGCCGCGCCGAATGGCGAAATTTGCCGTCGCTGACAGGGGGTTTTGCCGCTAAGGAGAGGTCATGGATACATGTGATACATTCGAGATCTTCCTGACCGCCCCTCCGGGGATGGAGCAGACCCTGCAGCGCGAAGCGACGGAGGCTGGCTTTGCCGGTGCCAAAACGGTACCCGGTGGCGTCACTTTTGAAGGCGGCTGGCCCGATGTCTGGCGCGCCAATCTGCAATTGCGCGGTGCCGCGCGCGTGCTGGCCCGTATCGGTTCTTTCCGTGCGTTTCACCTCGCGCAGCTCGACAAGCGCGCCCGCAAATTTCCCTGGTCGGATGTGCTGCGCGCGGATGTCCCGGTCCGCGTGGAGACCACAACCAACAAGAAATCTAAGATCTACCACGCAGGTGCGGCCACCCAGCGTATCGAACGTGCGATCACGGAGGAGCTTGGCGCCGAGATCAGCGCCGATGCCCCCATCACGGTGAAACTGCGGATCGAGGATAATCTCTGCACCTTCAGCGTCGATACCTCCGGCGAGGGGCTGCACAAGCGCGGTCACAAGACAGCCGTGGGCAAGGCGCCGATGCGCGAGAACCTCGCCGCTCTGTTCCTGCGGGACTGCGGGTATGACGGGCAGGAGCCCGTGGTGGATCCGATGTGCGGCTCCGGCACGTTTGTGATCGAGGCGGCCGAGATCGCCAGAGGGCTGTTTCCCGGCCGCAGCCGCAGTTTTGCGTTTGAACAGATGGCCAGCTTTGATCCCGATGCCTGGCAGGCCCTGCGTGCTGAGCAGAACCCGCGCCAGACCAGCGCACGCTGCTACGGATCCGACCGCAATGATGGCGCGGTTGACATGGCCGCCGCCAATGCCGAACGGGCAGGGGTCGGCGATCTGGTGACCATTGTTCAGCAGGCGGTCAGCGAACTGACGCCACCGGATCTGGGTCCGGAGGGCAAACCGGGTCTGGTGATCGTGAACCCGCCTTATGGCGCGCGGATCGGCAACAAGAAGCTGCTCTATGCGCTCTATGCGGCGCTTGGGGAAACGCTGATGGCCCGTTTCAGTGGTTGGCGCGTCGGCATCGTTACCAGCGAGACCTCCTTGGCCAAGGCGACGAATTTGCCCTTCAAACCCTTTGGTCCGCCGGTGGCCCATGGCGGTTTGAAGATCCGGCTGTTCCAGACCAATCCGCTGCCATAGGCGCTCTGGCAGATCCTAGGATGTGATGCCCCGCCAGGCCCGGACCAGACCGGCCAGAGCCATGCGATCGGCGTCGGTACGGGTAACCGGCACGCCCTGGTGATTGAGCGCAAGACAATAGGGCACATCCAGCGGCGCAGCTGCGATCAGTGCAACATTCTGCCCTAACCAATAGGGGCGCGCCGCCGACAGCTCTGCACCAAGGAGCAGCCCCCAAAGACGCGCAGAGATTTCGCTGTCTGATCCGTCCCGCAGAACCTGAAGCTCGGCCAAACGCGCGGCCAGGGCTTCAGGTTTGGACTGGATGGTTTCCATCGCCGCTGTCAGAGCGGTGCGCTCGGCACTCTGAAATTCTGCGCCCCCCTCAATGCCCAATCCCGGCGCCAGGCTGCGCCACAGTCCGGGTGTCAGAAAGCTCTGAAAACTGACCACTTCCTCTGCGCTGATCAGTGCCCAATGGGTCGTCGCCCCGGCAATGCAGATCACGCCGTCCCAGTCGGGGTTGAGGCTGAGGAACCCCGCAATGCGATTGACGGCACCGCGCATCACTCCAACAGGGGCGCTTTGTGACAGCCCGCCAAGCAACCGCAGCGGATGCGTCCCCAGCATCGCCTCTCCCATCGGCAGCTCCGTGACCTTGGCAGGCACCGCGATCGTGCCCGTCGTGCCGCCCCGCAGGCTGTCATCATTGAGCAGGATCGGCGTCTCCGGGGCGCAGCCATGCAGCGTGCCAACCAGCCCTGCCAGATCCGCCATCAAATCGGCGCCTGTGCTGGCGGAGACATGTTGCACGGCGTCCCCTTCGTTCATCAGCCAGACCATCAAGCGACCGTCTGCGTGATCCGCAGCCACCCAGTTGGCAGATTTCATCGGGGCGGCCCCGGCGGTTGATGCAGAGGATGGCTCAGAAGATGCAGCGCACATGTCGATGTCCTTTTGCCCAGATCCCGAAACGGGAATGTGGTGACGGCGGTTTCCGGCACCAGGCCCCTCCTTGCCAAGTTCCGGGTCAATGATCAACGTCAGCCCCGGATTTGGCGCCATTTGGCTTCAGGCGACAATCGGGCCCGGATTGGCGCTAATTTTGTTTCGGCAATGGCGGGGAAATGGTTAACGGATCCAGCCGCCCGATGAAGAAGGTTAACATTCCTTATTGGATAAGCCGGGCCTGGACTCGAATTTAGCCATGAGTCTTGGTTGATTCCTTATACTTTTGGGTAGGCTGTGGAGATAGTTCCTATCCTTTAGGGGAATTGTTTCTCAGTTGGCGCCCTGATTTACTGAAAATTGAGCGAATACTGCCGTATCTCCGATTTTACTGAGATTTGCGTAAAATTGCTTTATTAAGAAATGGCCGCAATTGCGGTTCGGAGGGCGACCTGAACGGGCCGCCTGATTGGGACGAAGGTGCCAGCCTCATGGGGGTGCGGCTGGAGAAGAACCATCGATCTTATTGGACTTGGGACCCGGGGCGCTGTCGTGCCGGGATACTCAGATTGGTGCGAGTACGCCCGCTTTCGCGGGGCAATGTCGCTGTTGTTTCAGCGCACGGGTGAGGATCGCGGGGGCGGTCCTAGATTGGGGTTGGAAATGAAGGATTTCGTGCAAGAGGGGGCTGCTCGCCCGTCTGGTGTTTCGGTCGGTCGGGCGACATGGTCGCGCTGGCCGTTGGTCGGAAACGGCTATCCTGTGGCATTGGTCAGGGAAGCGCGTTTTGTGTCTGTCGCCAAGTCCGTTGCCAATATGAATGCAGAGCTTTCGGCGCGATCATCTTCGCCGCGCCGGGCGCTCGACAGTCACCTGACCGGACTGCGCGCCGACGTTCAGGCCCAGTCCTCGAAAATGTCTCGTCAGGGTTATGCCGTTTTCGGCAAACGTATGCTCGATATCACGCTGGTTCTGCTCACGCTGCCGATCAGCCTGCCCTTGATCCTGATGGCCGCGCTTGCGCTTTGGCTGGAAGGGGGCAATCCCTTCTACACGCAGGATCGCCTTGGTCTGCGCGGGCGGGTATTCTCGATCCTGAAGCTGCGCACCATGGTGCGCGATGCCGACAAGCTGCTGGAGCGTTATCTCGCCAGCAATCCGGCCATGCGGCGCGAATGGGACGAGACGCAGAAGCTGAAGGCAGATCCGCGCATCACGCCGGTCGGCCGCTTCCTGCGCACCACGTCACTGGATGAGCTGCCACAGCTGTGGAATGTTCTGATCGGTGAGATGAGCCTGGTTGGCCCGCGTCCGATGATGCCGGATCAACTGTCGCTCTACGGCGATGCCACCGCCTATTTCGATCTCAAACCCGGGATTACCGGTCTCTGGCAGGTCTCGGTGCGCAATGAAAGTGGATTTGCCACCCGCGCCCGCGCCGATACCAGCTATCACGGCGACCTGAGCCTGCGCACGGATGTTGATCTTTTGCTGCGGACGGTGGGTGTCGTTCTGCGAGGCACGGGATATTAACCGATCGCATCTAACTGTGATGGGCCGGACTATAGGCGCATCTTGCCTAACGTGGTAGAACTGCGAGGGGGTTTCATGAAAGATGCGATCAACGACGCGGAGGCCCCTGGCACCTGTGGACAGAAACTGGAGTGGGACGACCCCATTGCAATGACGCAACAAGGCTTTAAGAGATTTCGCCGCCGCAAGGGGCGCAACTCCTCGGACCCAGAGCATGACACGGCTCTGACCGGGCAGCCTCAGTCTGCGCCGAACGCGCCACAACAGGGCGGTGAAAGTGCCCGAGAAATGGCGGCTGCCGCGCGCAGCGCGCAGGCCGATGAAGGCAGACGTTTTGCCCGGCGCCCTGAGAGCAGCAGAAACAGGCCGCTCGAAGGGATCTCAGATACGGATCCAAAGCCGCAGCGCCTGCCCGCGACCCTGCCCGAGATGTGGGAGCGTCTCCACCGCGTCCCACTGGACATTCGTGGTCATCAGGTGGCGCGCTCGCCGCTGGTGAATTTCTTTCGCAACTCCCCCACCGCAAACGCCTTTGACCTGCTGCGCACCCGCCTGCTTCACAGTCTGAAGGCACAGGGCTGGAAGCGGGTTGCCATCGCGGCGCCGACAGCCGGGTGCGGGGCCACGTTCTCTGCCGTCAACCTCGCGCTCAGCATGGCGCGGGTTCCGGGGACACGCACGGTGCTGATGGATCTGAATTTTCGCAGACCCGGTGTCGCCTCCGCGCTGAAACTGCCACCGGCCGGCGATATGCCGGGCTTTCTATCAGGGGAGCTGACGCTGGCAGAGCATCTGATCCGCCCCGCCGCCTCCCTGGCCGTCGGGCTGACCGCAGCCCCGGACCGCAACGCCGCCGAAATCCTGCATGACGGGCGGTGCGCCAGCGTGATCGACGACATGGTGCTAAGCACGGGCGCGGATGTGACATTGTTCGATCTGCCGCCGGTTCTGGAACATGACGATACCGCCGCCTTTCTGCCGCAGGTCGATGGCGTTCTGCTGATTGCCGACGGCACCCGTACCACGGCGGCACATCTCGCGGCCTGTGAAAAACTCTTTGATGGTCAAACCCAGTTGCTGGGCGTCAGCCTGAACCGCGCGCGGGGCGCCGGTTTGCTGCAATTTGGCCAATAGATCCGACCGGGGACCTCGCCGAGGTCCCTGATCCCGCCTCCCGGCGCGCGCGCCGTTTCTGAACCGACGACCAACCGCAACCAACCATCAAACGAGCCGACACATGGGACCGATCCGCACTCTGGATGACATTTTGGATATGCTGCGACGGCGCGCGTCGGTGATCCTTTGGGTTGTCCTGCTGGGTGCCATGGTGTCGCTATGGGTCGCGGCAAAGCAGCAGCATTTCTACGAAAGCTCGGCGGTCCTGCAGATCACCCGGCCGAAGATCGCCGACGAACTTGCCAAATCCACCGTTGACGGATCTTCGGCGCGGCGGCTGCAACTGATCGAGCAGCGTCTGATGGCGCGTGGTTCGGTCCTGGAAATCATCGAGAAATACGGTCTCTACAAGGAACTGCCAGGCCTTGTCCCCTCTGAAAAGGTGGCGCTGCTGCGCGACTCCGTCTCGCTGACCGGGGTTGCTGCCGCGCGGGAGGGGTTTGCCGATGACGGCACGATTTCGGTGCTGACCATCTCGGCGCTGATGCCGACGCCGGAACAGGCGCAGGCCGTTGCCAGTGAATTCGCCACCCGCACGATTGAACTGAGCCAGAGCTCGCGCATCGAACAGGCCCGGGAAACCCTGACCTTTTTTGCCGACAAGGAAGCCGCGCTCATCGGTGAGGTGGCCGAGCTCGAGAATGAGATCACCGCCTATCGCAACGCCAATAACGTCGCACTTCCCGGCGGGATCGAGATGCGCCGCGAGGAGATTTCATCGCTCAATACCGGCTTGCTGGAGATCGAGCGCGAGCAGATCGAGCTGCGCAGACAGGCGGATCAGACCACATCGAACCAGCGTCAGGCCACAGCCCGTCGCATGCTTGAAGTCTTTGAGGAGAAACTGGCCACGCTGGACGCGCAGCGCGAACTGCTGCTGAACCGCAGGTCGACGCTTGAGCGATCGCTGGAAACCACACCGGAGGTGGAGCGCCAGCTTGGCGTCTATGAACGCAGGATGAGCCAGCTGCAAAGCGAGCTGGATGCGATTTCTCAGCGCCGGACCGAGGCGGAAGTGGGCTTTCGCCTGGAGGCCTCGCGCCAGTCGGAGCGCTTGAATATCATCGAATCCGCGCCGCTTCCGGACTATCCGGCAACAGGCGGGCGCAAGAAAAAGGCACTGATGGGCGGTGTTGCCAGTATCGGACTGGCCCTTGGTATCGCCTTCCTGCTTGAGCTGCGGCACCCGGTGCTGCGCAGCGTGGCGCAGATGGAGCGGGAGACCGGCCTGACACCGGTTGTTGCGATCCCCTATCTGGACACGGCACCCCGGCGGCGCGGCTTCCTCGCGCGGCTGCGCAGAGGCTTCAACAGGCAGCGCCCGCCGGGGGCCGAAGCAAGCAGCTGAAAGAGGCGTTCGGTCCTGGTTCTTAGCCAACTGCGGCGATCATCGCCGTCAGCCTGTCCCAGTGCCACCAGATCGCGGACAGGCCAACCATCAGAGCCAGAACCATAAACAGCAGGTCATGCAACGGATCCCAGACATGGTGTTTGCAGGCCAGCCAGATCATCACCGGATAGGCCATTACCATCGCCAGCCCCAGCGCGGCGATCCCGCCTGTCAGTCCAAACAGCATCACCCCGGCCAGAAACAGCACCGTCTGCGCAATCCCCCGCGCCGCCGTAAAAACAAAGAATGACCGGCTGTCCCCGGCGGCCAACGCGGCCTGATCATAGGTCATGGTGATCACAGCCGGGGCCATGGCAAGCGCGATCAGAACCACCATCGGACCGGCATCGCCATATCGCGCATCATAGAGCAGATCGACAAGCCAGGGGCCAAGCCAGGCCATCGTCAGCAGGATCGACAGGATCATCATGCTCAGCCCGGCGCGCAGCTGGCGCTGTTTGCGCCGGTACTCCGGTGCGGCATGGGCAGGCTTGTCGCGGTAAACCGGGATCATCAGCCGCTGGTTCACCGCATGGCCGAGTGCCATCGGGAAGCTCGCCAGGAAAAATCCGATATTGTAGATACCAAGCACGTCCAGCGGGACGAACTTGCCCAGAATGGCCCGATCGCCCTGCGAGGTCAGAAACCAGAAGGCGGTCGACAGAAAAATCCATTTGCCGAAATGCAGCAATTCACGCAGCGCCGTCGGCTCCCATCGAAACCGGCTGGGCCGTCCCGGCAGTCCCAGATGCACGCTCAGCAGGAATACGCCTGCCTGCAGGACACTGCCCAGGACCAGTGCCAGAACCGATTGCGTCCACCAGGCCAGCAGAACCATGGCGCCAATGCCAATGGCCTGGCTGATCAGCTCCAGTGCCGTTAGTCGACCGACCAGCAAATGGCGATGCGCCGTCTCAACGCGGATCGGGTCAAATCCGTTGAGCACCAGCGCGATACCGGCAATCGGCAGGTACCACAGCAATTCCGCTGCGCCATAGAATTGCGAAACAGGCCAGGCCAACAGCAGGGTCAACCCCCACAGGACAAAGCCACGCACCACCTGCACGCTCCAGGCCGTGTCGAGGAAATCCGGATCGTCACCGCGCTTGCTCTGGGCAATGGACGGACCGATCCCCATATCGGAAAACAGCGCCAGCCCGGTGACCACAACGCTGACCAGCGCCATCAGGCCAAAGGCTTCGGGGAACAGCAGCCGCGTCATCACCAGATTCGCCGCCAGCCGCAGCGCCTGACTGCCGCCATAGCCGATCATCAGCCAGGAGGCCGAGCGCAACACGCGGGCGGCGAGGCGTTCTCCTTGGAAAAGCGACAGGACCTGCTGCATCAATATCCTCGAGGTTTTGCGATACACTTGCGATACTGATCCTCAAAGTCGTCAATTCCGCGGCATGATCGCGGCAATGCTGGGCAAGTGCGACAACTGACGATAGCCTGCGACAAGTCTTGCATAAAATGGGCCATCGTCCTCGTGAAAATAGCGTATATTCTCAATACCTATCCGCAGCCGTCGCATAGTTTCATCCGGCGCGAGGTACAGGCGCTGGAGCGCCAGGGTCACGTGATCCATCGGATCGCCATGCGGCGCAGCAGTGCCCCTCTGGTGGATCCCGGCGATCAGGCCGAGCAGGCGCGCACCATCTACGTCCTCGACCGGGGTGCAATCGGTCTGCTCCGGGCGCTGATGCGGTCTGCTCGCAGGACGCCGCGACGTCTGATCGGCGCGCTCCGCATGGCCTGGCGCCTGGGGGCGGCGTCGCAGGCGGGGCGTCTGCGTCATCTGATCTATCTGGCCGAGGCTGCCTACGTCGCCGATTATGCCGCGCAGCAGGAGATCGCCCACCTGCACGCGCATTTCGGCACCAATGCGACCACCGTTGCACTTCTGGCCTCTGAATTGGGCGGGCGGGGCTATAGTTTCACCACCCACGGGCCAGAGGAATTCGACGCGCCGCAACCCTTGTCCCTGGGGGAGAAACTGAACCGCGCCAGATTTGCGGTAGCCATCAGCAGCTTTGGCCGCAGTCAACTGAGCCGCTGGGCGGCCTTTGGCAGCTGGGAGCGGTTGAAGGTGGTGCATTGCGGGATTGAGCCTGCACGTTTTGCGGATCCCGCGCCATTGCCGGAAGGCGCATTGCGGATTGCCGCCATCGGTCGCTTTGTGGAGCAGAAAGGCCAGATGATGCTGATCGAGGCCATGGCGCATCTGGTCGCGGATTATCCCGATCTGCATCTTGCGCTGATCGGCGATGGTGAGATGCGCCCCGATCTGGAGGCCGCCATAGCGAAGCACCGGCTTGGCGATCATGTCACGCTGACCGGCTGGCTCTCCGAGGCTGATGTCAGGGCCGAACTGGCCCGCGCGCAGGCGCTGGTGATGCCCTCCTTTGCCGAAGGTCTGCCCATGGTGGTGATGGAGGCCATGGCAGCCGCACGTCCGGTTATTGCCACCTATATCGCGGGCACGCCTGAACTGGTGCTGCCGGGAGAGACCGGCTGGCTGGTGCCTGCGGGTGATCCTGCTGCTCTGGCGCAGGCCATCCGGGATCTGGCAGCGACGCCCCATGCCAAACGGGTTGCCATGGGGCAGGCCGGGCGCGCCCGGGTTCTCGAGCGGCACGACAGCGACACAGAGGCCGCAAAGCTGGCGGCGCATTTCCGATCGGCGATTGCTGGGCAGTCCAGCTAGGCCAGCGCAATGGCCCGCCTAGCGGCCCCGCGTCCAGCGGGTTTCCTGTCGGCCGCGAAACATCGGCGACTTCACCGCGATGGCAACAGCCGCATAGGACATAAATCCCGCCGGGTCGCGCAGCGCCCGCGCGACAATTGCTGCGGGGCCAGGGCGGGTGACGTCCTCATTGGCCAGCAGTGCGGGGAACCGCGCGGCAATCTCTGCAACCCCGGCATTCTGGCGTCTGCGCACGCGCACCAGATTGCGAAACCCCTCGATCAGCGGCCATTGGTAGCTTGCCTCCAGCCGGAGCCGCTCGTGCGGCGCAAAGCTGAGGCGCGCGTAGATATCGTCGGCGATTATGTCCGGCCAGTCTTCCCAGCGCCCGCGCCCGGCCCGGTTCATCGCAAAGAGGCCAAACCCCGGCACCCCCTGCTGGACAAAGGGCAGTGTTTCCCAGAACCGCCCGTAAAGGCGGCTGATCAGGCTCTTGGCCGGAGCCAGCCGGGGCGACCCGCTGGCATAGCGCGGCGCGGTGCAATCCAGCGCGTGGCATATCTGCGCCATCAGCGGTGGGGTGACACACACATCGGCGTCAAGATACACCAAGATGCCACCGGTGGCCTGCGCTTCTCCCTGTTGAAGAGCCCCGATCTTGCCGCCCTCGCGCCGATCAATCACCCTGCAATCCCACCCGGGCGGCACCGTCACCGCCTGCGCCGCCGCGACCGTGGTGTCAGTGCAACCGTTGGCGATCACCAAGACCTCGGCGGTGGCACCATCCGGCAGCGGATCACTGGCAAACAGCGCCGACAGACACGACCCGATATAGCCCGCCTCATTATGTGCGGGGATCAGCACGCTCAACAGCGGTTTCATTTCGCCGCCTCCACAGCGCGCCAGCGCGGGTTGTCGTCGGTCAGATAGCGCAGGCTGCCCCAGCTGCCCCATTTTCCGGGTGTCGAAACATCCGAATAGGCGGTGAACAGACTTCCGCCCAAGGCGGGCCAGCCCTGCAACAGGCTGCGATACAGGCCGCCCATCTCCTCGGTGTAATTGAAATGGCTGAAAAAACCGGTCAGCATGTCGTCATCGACCATCGGACCCAAGCCAACCACGTGGCTGCCGCCCTCATACATGATCAGGTCGAGCCCGTTGGCCTCTGCAACTTTGGCATGATAGGGCAGAACCCGCCCCAGAAGATCGCTGATCGTGTCGTCTGAACTGCCGGAGACCAGCCCGTCCTGCAATTCTGCCGCGGCCAATGCGCTGGCGGCATCATATTGATGCGCCTCGACAAAATCGGCTGCGGCGGTTCCGCTGAGACCCTTGGCCCTGGCGGCGGCCTCAGCCTGCTCGCGGCTCTGGGCAATCCAGGCGCGCAGAATTGGCGCGCGTTCCGGCAGGCCGAGAACGCCGCCGAAATAGCCGGTCACCGCATAGGCGTCAAAAGCGCGGGCCGGCGGTCGGCGCGTGGCATCTTCGGCAACCCAGAGCGGCGCGGTCAGCACCTGTTCCTCCAGCCCCAGCCACCCGGTCTGGGTAGAGATAACGCGCACCAGCCGGTCATCGGCCGCCGCGCCAAAAACCTCCGTCCAGATCGCGGCAACCTCGGCAGCGCGGCCACCGTAGAATTGCATCCACAGATCCTGGCCACCCCAGCGGCCGCGGGCCTGATCATCAGCCCAGACCGCCTGTTCGAATTGCCAGTTCCAGACCTCGTTGGAATATTCCACATAGGCGGTCAGCGCGGGGTCCAGCTGCTCCCGCACCAGCCGCGCGTAGTTACGGACATAGCTGTCGTCGGCCATATGGGGCAGGGTGAACCAGGGCGCGGTGCCAAGCTGATTGGCCAGCGCCACCAGCACCTCCGCTGGCGCACCTTTGGCCGCCCAGCTGTAGTCCTGCACCCTTGGGCGATCCTCCCAGCCAACCTGCGTGCTGTCGTTGGTGGCCATCCAGTCCATGAATCGCAGCGCTGCAAACCCACGCATCCGCGCCATGAAATCCGGATTGAAGATGGCGCCGGCCTGCCAGTCCGGTAGGTGTTTTTCCATCACCACCGCGATGTTGCGGATATAGTCACCGGTTCCCTGCCGGTCGCTGCGCTGAATGCGGATTTCGACCGCGCCGGGACCGGGCGTATAGTCAAAGCGGATTTCGGTCTTGCCGTAGCGGATGTTCTTGGCCCGGCCCGTCACCTCGACAATCCCGTCGCCGTCAAACAGCAGGACATAGCGCCCAGAGAGGCTGGCGGCCTCCGCAGGCAAATCGGTGAGGATCAGCGTCCCGACCGAGCCAAGCTCCGGTGGAATTGCGGTCGGCCAGCCATCAGGGTCCAGATATCCCGCTGCTGCAAGATCGGCATAATCCGCGCCCCCCCATTGCCCGGCCAGATGACCAATCCACGGACGGGCAGTTTTGAAATGGTCGAGAAACGGAGCCTGCGGGCTCCAATCGGCAATCGAGGCCAGGTTCATCGCAATCGGCTGATGCGGCACCTCGGCGCCCTGGGGTAGCCCCTGCGCTGCGGCGATGTCGCGCGGCGCGCTGGTCTGGCTGGCCGGAACCACTCGGTTCAGCGCAGGCAGCATCGGGTCGTCGGGCAGCGGCGGCGGATCGGCAGGCAGGGCTGCCCGCTGCGTTCGGTCCTGAGCGGCATCCCAGGCGATCTCCTGCAGTCGTCGCGCCAGGTCCGGCGCGGGCGCCTCGTAGCGACCGCCCCATTTGGAGCGCAGCTGGTGCGGCAGCCCCACCGGAGACTGACCGGTCAGCACCGCGTATTGCAGCGCGGACAGAAAATAAAACCCAAGATCATTGGGGTGGATATCATCGGCAAAGACATCTTCGATCCGCGCAAGGCCCGGCACCGTACCTGCCTGTATGGCGTCATCCAGTCGCGCCATCGCCTGACCGGCCTTGAGCAGCCTGATCTCTCCGCCGGTCTTTTTGTTGACCGTGTCGACGACCTTTTGCCAGCGCGGCAGATCCGCGGCCAGCCGGTCGCGCCATTGCATTGTCGCCCCCGGATCAAAAGGCACCTCAACCCCGGTTCCGCTGTTCAGGCTGTGCCAGGTTTCCTGCAGATAGACCTCAACCTCAGGGTTGGCGGTGTGGGCAAGGTTGTAGAACTGCGTCAGCGCCCCCTCGGTATCGCTCCACTTCAGGTGGTTGGCGAGGGGGATCGCCTCGGTCACGATCAGCGCATCCACGCCTTCGGCCAGACGGGTGCGGGCATTGATCCCCTCGGCCTGATCGGCATGTGTCCAATTGTAGCTGAGCGGCGCGCCGTTGATGATCTGCGCCTCGACCCTGACCTCTTCGGCGATCTGTCCGGCAGTCGCGGCCGGTTGCCGGGCCAGGAGCTGGTCCAGCATCACCGGATTGTCGGGTCCGAACAGGGAATGCCCGACCATGACGACACTGGCCACCAGATCTGCCAGCGTCATGGGGAAACACCGGTGCGGGGGTGGCGCGTGACCACCTGCCAGACGATCTCCTGCACCTGCCGCGCGGCTTTGGCGCTGAAAGCATCCGCAGGCGAGCCATCGGCGCGTTGCAGCTGATGCGGCAGGCCAACCGGGGAGCGATGATACAATGTGCTCACATGGGTAAGCACCACGATATAGGCGCCCAGATCGTTGATATGGATCTGATCCAGCGCGCCCTCATCGGTGCGGGCAAACAGGTCTTCGCGGCGGGTCAACCCGTCAATCTGTCCGGCCTCAGCAGCGCGCACGACGGCGGCCATCACCTGTCCTGCCGGGATCAGATAGGCGGGACGTCTCGGATTGCGGCGGCTGTCAGATCCGGCCAGCCCGCCCAGCCAGAGCTGTTCCAGATCACCGTCGATCCGCTTCAGCCAGCCATCCGGCGTATCCAGCGGGTGCCAGGTCTCATAGAGGTATATCCGCGTCCGATCCGACCCCGCCCGGGCCAGATCAGCCCAGCGGCGAAAGTATCGCGCGCCTTTGAAATAGCGCAGCGCGTCGCGCAGTTCGACCATCTCCGTCAGGATCACGGCGTCATACTCACCGGAGCCAACCGCCTCGCGTGCATCTCGCCAGACCGGAGGGTGATTGACTTGATCGAAATGCAGGATATCCAGATCCGGCTCCCAGTGATCCTGCAACGGGGTGCCCGACCCCAGCTGGCTGTTGTAGCTGTGCCCTTCCGGTGCCAGCTGCCACACCATATGCGGCATATCGCGACCAACCAGCGAATGGCCAAGGTGGAACACCCGCATTGGGCCCGTCGGGGCCTTCAACAAGGGCAGGGCAAAGGGGCTGGCCTGCGCGCGCAGTGGCAGCAGCGACAAGAGGGCGAGAAATCCGCGCCGTCCGATCATCGTACCTGTGGCAGCTGTGCGGCGGTCGCGATCAGCCCCTCCCCGATAACAAAACGCCCGTCAATGGCGTCGCCTTTTCGAAACGGCAGCTGATCCGCCGTGAACCGCGCGCAAAACGTCCCGCTGATCTGATCGGTGCCCTGCGCCAAATCCATCTCCAGTTCCATCCCGTCAAAGCCAAAGAACCGCTCGCTCAGGCGGTATTGACATTTATAAGCCGCTTCCTTGGCCGAGAATATCACTTTGGCGAGCTGGCCGGGGCTGTTTTGTTGTGCGAGCCAGTCACGCTCGGCCGGGCGGCAGATCTGCGGGATCAGGTCATCCGCCAGCGGCGTGTCCTCCTCCACGTCGACCCCGATCCCGCGCATCTGTTGGGGCAGGGCCATAACGGCGACGGCGGCGCTGTGACAATGGCTGATCGAGCCGACAACCTCAGGCGGCCAGACCGGCGCCCGTTTGGGGCCGACCGGAATGGCGCTGGGCGTCATGCCGAGGGACGACATCGCGCGATGCGCGGCAGCGCGGCCCGCCGCAAACTCGCGCCGCCGCTTCTCGACGGCATTTGGCGACAGGCAGGCGGCCTCCTCAGGGAAGGGCGGAGGCGGATCGTCCTGCGGATCGCAGGTTTCCACCACGACACAGGCGTCAAACAACCGGCGGATCAGCGCCTTGTGCCGGGCGCTGCGTGAGAGCGGATCGGCAAGGCTCATCCGCTGCGGGCCTTGCGGTTGGCCCGCATCGCGCGGCGTTTCGACATCATATCGGATTTTGCCGCCGCATCGACGGCGGGGGCGGCGGTGTCCTCTGCCGGGGCCGCTCCGGTCAGCGTGTCGATATGGCTGGCCAGCCCCGACAGCGTCGGAAACCGGAAGATATCCGTGATCGAGAGCTTCGGCACATCCAGAGCGCCGCGAATGTCGCGGTGGGCCTGCACAGCCAGCAAGGAATGACCGCCGAGGGTGAAGAAATTGTCCTCCGCCCCGATACCGCTGACCCCAAGGATCCCGGCCCAGATCTCGGCAATCTTGCTCTGTGCTCCGGCGCTGAGCGGGGTGTCCGAGGTGGAAGCAGTGATCCGCACCGGTTTCGGGTCTGGCAGGGCCTTGCGGTCGATCTTCTTGTTCGGCGTCAGCGGGAAGGCGGCGAGATGTTCGATATGGCTTGGCACCATGACGGCAGCGAGCTGCTGCGCCAGCGCGGCCTTGAGCGCTGCCTGATCCGGCGGCAGCGCGCCGGTGACATAGGCAACCAGCCGGGTGTCTGCCCCGCTGTCGCGCGCCACCACAACCGCGCCGGTTATCCCGTCCATGGCTGCAAGCGCGGCCTCGATTTCGCCCAGCTCGATCCGCTGGCCCCGGATCTTGACCTGATGGTCACTACGGCCGAGGAATTCCAGCTGGCCATCGCCGCGCCAGCGGACCAGATCGCCGGTGCGATAAAGATGGGTCGAGGTCACCCCGGCGCCCGCATCGCTAAAGGGATCGGGAATAAACCGTTCCGCAGTCAGCTCGGGGCGCTGCCAATACCCGGCGGTGACGCCTGCGCCGCCGATCAGCAGCTCCCCCGGCACTCCGACCGGCTGCGGGGACAGATCCTCCTTGACGACATAAACAGTGGTATTGGCAATCGGCGCCCCGATTTGGGCGGTCCCGGCGGGCACGCCGGATAGGGTCTGCATGGTTGACCAGATCGTGGTCTCCGTCGGTCCGTACATATTGTGGATCTCTGCGCTGGTCGCCCCGCGCAGATCCGCGACCAGATCTCCCGGCAGCGCCTCCCCGCCGATCAGCAGGTGCGACAGCCGCCCCAGCACCGGGCGCGCATCGGCATCCGCGGTGATCATCCGCGCCATCGACGGGGTGCATTGCATATGGGTGACGCCATGGCGCAGGATCTGCGCCGCCAGCGAGACATCCTCCGCCGCCAGTTCCTGCGGGGCATTGGCAAGACGCAGCACCTCCGCAAGGGGTTTCAGCCCCTCCAGCACCACCTCGGGCGCGATGCCGTAGTCGATCAGACAGGCGATTTCATCAACGCCAATCCGCTTCAGCTGTTCGACCCGCTGCATGGCATCGGCAATGGTTCCAAACAGGCCGGAGTCTTCGAAATACCGTTCAAAGGCGAAGTCCAGAATGGCCTCCAGCTCCTCTGTCGAGAGCATCCCGAGATCCATTTCAAACGGGTTTTTCACCCCCTCGGGTTTCTTGAACGCGGGGAAGGCCCAGGCGTATTGCTTGATCAGACCGGCCGCTGCGCGCAGGTAATCCTTCATCGGTTCACGGGCCGTGGCGCGGGCTTCCTCGCGGGTATCGGCAAGATAGCTGTGTAGCATCAACGTGACCTTGTGATCGCGCGGATCATGACCAGCCGCGCGCAGGGCGTCGTGGTATATGGCGATCTTGCCCGCGACTTCGTCGATGCTCTGGCCCAGCAGATGGGTCAGCACATTGGCCCCGATGCTGCCAGCTTCGCGCCAGGTCTCGGGGTTGCCGGCCGTTGTCACCCAGACCGGCAGTTCCTTTGACACCGGGCGCGGCTGGGTCAGCACCGCGTGGTCGCCGCCATCCTTGCGCGGGAAGGCAACCTCCTCGCCGCGCCAGAGCTTGCGCACGGTCTCGATCGCCTCAAACAGCGCAGGTTTGTTGGCGGGGGGGGTGTTTTCGGGGCGCAGGATGAAATCATCCGGCTGCCAGCCCGAGGCAAAGCCAATACCGGCGCGGCCGCCGGTCAGATTGTCGATCACCGACCATTCCTCGGCAATGCGGGCCGGGTGGTGCAGCGGCGCCACGCAGGAGCCCGCGCGCACACCGATATTCTTCGTCACCGCAGCCACCGCCGCGCCGGTTACCGCCGGGTTCGGATAGGGGCCGCCAAAGGCGTGAAAATGCCGCTCCGGTGTCCAGACCGCGTTGAACCCGTGCTGATCGGCGAATTTCGCGCCCTCCAGCAGCAGTTCATATTTGCGCGGACCGGGGCCGTCGTCATTGCCCCAGTAGAACAGGTTGAAGTCCATGCCCCGGTCGCTGGTTGCGATGGGGCCATTGGACAGCTGCAACCGTGCCTCATCACTGGACAGCACCAGCTTGAAGCCGCGCGACAGGGTCCAGAACAGCTCAAGCACGGAGATATCAAACGACAGGCTGGTCACTGCCAGCCAGCAATCGCCCGGCTGATGCGGAACCCGCTGGTCCATCGCGGCAAAGAAATTTGCCACATTGCCATGGCGCACCATCACCCCCTTTGGGGTGCCGGTAGAGCCGGAGGTATAGATCAGATAAGCCAGATCCTGCGGTCCCGGCTGGGTGGTCGGCCCACCGCTGCCTGCGAGTGTCTCCGGCAGATCATCCAGACAGAGAACATCGGCAGATGCGGTGCCGGGCAGCTGGTCGCGCAGACGGCTGTCGGTCAGGATCACACTGGCCGCGCTGTCGGTGATGAAATGCGCGATCCGATCCGCCGGATAGGCCGGATCAAGCGGCACATAGGCCCCGCCCGCGGCCATGGTCGCCAGCGCCGCGATGACCAGCGCAGGGCTCCGCCCCAGATAGATGCCGACATGGCTGCCCGGCGCAACACCCCGGTGGCGCAGCAGCGCCGCCAGTTGTTCCACCTCCTCAGATAGCTCCGCGTAGGTCAGGCTTTGATTTTCGTAGACCAGCGCTGTGGCCTCCGGGGTCCGCGCCACCTGGGCTGCAAATTCTGCCGGGATGGTGGTGTCCTGCGTCCCGGTCAGAGCGGTTTCATTCCAGGCCACCAGCATCTGTTGCCGTTCGGTCTCTGGCAGCACGGGCAGATCGGCAAAAGTCCCCTCGGCCGCTGCGTCGCGCGCTGCTACCAGCATGTTGATCCGAGCGATCAGCAGGTCGACGGCCTGCGCATCAAGGCGTGTGCTATCAGCCTCCAGAGTCAGCCTGCCATCCGTCAGGCAAAGCGTCGCCGCACATCCCGCAATGGGCCGGTTGCTCCCCAGATTGCAGCCGATGTCGGGGCAAAGGCCGCTGCCTGCGGTCTGCCGCAGCTCTGGCGCGCGGGCGATCAGATCGGATGCGAATCCGCCGCTGTTGCGGATGCTGTCGAGATCCTCGCGCAGGCGGGTTTGCAGGTCTGCCAGGTAGCTGTCGCGGCTGGATTGCATCGGCACCCAGTCACAGATCATCCCTGTGACCGCCGCCTGTTGCAGCGCATCATTGCTAAGCGCGATCCCCGCAGCCTCGGACCCTGAACTGCACAGCGCCAGGGCAAGCGCCGTGGTCACCGCATCGGCTTCCGTCATGGCATGGCCGTCGGGCAGGTTCAGCGCGTGGCTGGTGATATCGGCTCTGGCATCGCCCGCGGGTCTGGCAAGCGGCAGATCCGTGGCAGGCAGCGCGGCGAGGGCCGCGCGCCATCTGGCTTCGCTTGCCTGTGTTGCGGCCAGCCGCCCTGTCAGATCGCGGCGCGTCTCCGCATCCAGCTGCCGCAGCACATCCCCGGTTTGGACATGGGTGCCGGCGCGGATCAGGCGACCATCGCTATGGTGCAACCCCAGCAGCCGCAGCGCGCCGTCGCCGCAGGCCAGCGTGACGCTGGTGTCGTCGACGGCTAGCACGGTGCCCGGTGCCGCCGATCCCGGCACCACCTCGGCAGAGCCGATCAGCACCACCGGCGCGCTGTCCTCCGTGCCCAGATGTAGCTTGGCCGCGCAGAGCGGGTTCCAATAGCCGTTGAAATCAAGCGCGCGGATCAGCCGGTGCACATCAGCCGCGGGCTGCGACAGGTCCAGCAGGGCGCCGGCTTCGGGCCGATCAGCGCGGGTATAGAGCTTGCGGGTGCTGAAATCCTGCGCCTGCCGCGCCAGCGTGTCGGTTTCCAGCTGGCTCAGCACATCGCCGAAGCTGTCCATCGCCGCGGCGTAGCATTTGGCGTTGAGACTATAGGCCGTCTCATCCCCGGCAATCTCAAACAGGCGCTGGGCGAGGATATCGCCCTCATCCACACCGCCCTCGATCATATGCCAGGTGATACCGTATTCCGTCGCCCCTTCGATCAGGGCCCAGTTCGGCGTATTGAGACCGGCATAGCGCGGCAACGGTCCATCATGGAAATTGACGCCGCCCTTGGTCGCGCGGGTCAGCACGCTGTCGGGGATGATTTCGAGATTGGCGATCGACAGCAGCCAGTCCACCGATCCGCCAAAGTCGCGCGCATCCTCCAGCACGCTCAGCCCCTTGTCAGCGGCCCACTGGCGGATTTCGGCGTCTTTGGTCACCACGGCGGCGATGCTGTGGCCACGGGCCATCAGGGTGTCGGCACAGGCGACAAGCAGCGATTCATTGCCAAGCACGATACAGGAGAATGGGGTCATTTCTGCTCCTCCGGTTGAGACGGGGTCTGGCGCGTTTCCATAGGCTGGGTTTGGCGGCGGCGAAAGATCGCGCGGCTATGATGCACAATCAGGTCCCGCAGAAAATGGGGCGGATCCGAGGCGGGTTTGTCCGACACCAGCCGCCGCAGCCCATAGAGCAGGCTGCCCGTGATCAGCGCCAATGTGGCTCCGACCGTATAGGCGCGCCCATGGGTGCTGAGAAAGTAATGCAGCCTGCTGTCGAACCAGTATTGCGGTGTGCGCTGCCAATCCTTCATCCCGGTTGAGGCGGATCCCACATGGGCCACCTCGCTTTCCGGCAGATAATGCGTGCTCCATCCGGCGCGGGCGGCACGGTGGCACAATTCGGTTTCCTCGAAATAGAGAAAGAAGGTCTCGTCAAAACCTCCAACCGCCTCGATCACCTCGCGTCGGATCATCAGGCTGGCACCAGCGGTCCAATCCAGCTGGGTTGGCTCGGTCGGGATCTCCATGGGCACCACGGCATCTTTCAGCAGGCGGGTCACGATGCCGGTCCGCACCGAGGATTCGAATTCCCCCGCAATGGTCGGGAACCGGAAGGCGGTGCAATGGGGCGTCCCATCGGTGCCCCGCACATAAGAGCCGACCAGCCCGGCGGTTGGTGTGGCCTGCAAGAAATCCCGCAATGCGCGGATCGCTCCCGGCTGCACAAAGGCATCCGAGTTCAGCAGATAATAAAACTCAGGCGCGCTGCCATCGGCGAGGCCGAGGCGAAAGCCGATGTTCATGCCCGCCCCAAACCCGCCGTTGCGGTCGCTGGCGATCAGGCGCAGGCGGCCGCTGTCCAGCCAGCCACGCTCCTGCACCGCCGTCAGCAATTTGTCATAGGACCCATCGCCAGAGCCATTGTCTATGATCACCACCTCACCTTGCAGCGCGTTCATCTGCTCCAGCGCGGCGGCGGCACAGTCCAGCGTCATTTCGGGCGTCTTGTAGTTCAGGATGATGGTCAGAATACGCGCCGGTTCGGCCCCGGCTGCCGGGCGCGCGCAGGTCTCCGTCTGCTGTGGGGCGGGGCTGTCGGTCATGGTCATTCTGCCGCCTTTGGCGCGCTTTGGCGCAGCGCGGCGGCGTCGGCTGCATCAAGCCGCGCCTTGACCTCGCCTGCCAGCACGCTGACGTTGGGCACCAGCACCATGCTGTCGTGATCACCCGGCACCTCGACGACCTCGATCGCTGGCGCCCAGCGGGTCCAGTCGTTGTCGTCGTAGACATATTCGCGCTCGCGGCTGACCCAGTTCCCTGCCGAGACCTGCCAATGGCGATCAAGCGGCGGGCGGAACAATGTGAGAGGTCCGCTCCACGGGCGCAGCTCATAGGCGGGCAAGGCGGCGCGGAAGGCCAGTTCGACCTTGCGGTTGTTGAACACCGGTGCGCTGCTGTCATCGCTGGCGGCATACCGGCGTTTTTCGATCTCCCAGGCGATGCGATTGCCGATCCATTCGCCCAGATACCCGATGCCCTTGCGGCGCAGCTCGGCCCATTTGATCAGCGCCTTGTCGCGGTGGTTCAGCTCAGGTCGCATCGGCAACGGTGTGTCCAGCAGGATCAGCGCGGCGGTGTCTTCGCCGCAGGCGCGCAATTGCTGGGCCATTTCATAGGCGGTCAGCCCGCCGCCGGAAAACCCGCCCAATAGATAAGGCCCCTCCGGCTGGATGCTGCGGATTTCGGCGAGATAGTCGCGCGCTGCCGCATCAAGCCGGTCATGCGGGGCGTCGTCGCCGATCAGGCCACGGGCCTGCAGCCCGTAGACCGGGCGGTCCTTGCCAACCATCAGCGCCAGATGGCGCAGGTTCAGAACGTTGCCGAACATGCCGGCCACCAGAAAGAAAGGCCGTCGCCCGGTGCCATCGCCGGGGTGGAGCTGCACCAGATGGGTATATGTCGGCGTCTCGGCCTGGGGCGTGCCTGTGTGGTCGGCAGAGGTTTCGGTGGTGAGGCCGCCGCCGGTGCGGGCGATCACCAGTTCGGCGAGCCTCGCGACGGAGGGGGCCTCAAACAGGGTGGAAATCGCCAGATCGACTCCAAAGCTGCGCTTGATCTGTGCAAAGAGCCGGACCGCGACAAGGGAATGGCCGCCAAGGTCGAAGAAGCTGTCGTCGACCCCGACCTGCGCCACCCCAAGCAGCCGGGCAAACTGCGCCGCGATCTCCTCCTCAACCGCGTTGCGCGGGGCGAGGTAGTCGGTGTCGAGCTGTGGCCGTTCAAAGCTCTGGCTGTCCTCGCGCGCTTGCTGCGGAGGCTGATCGGCCTGTGCCATCAGATCCGGCAGCGCGAGGGAGGATACCACCACCTGCGACAGGCCAGTCGCCAGCGCCCGGCGCAGCGCGTCCGGGCCTTCTTCGGCGCGGATGCCCTGGCTGATATTGCGATGCAGTCGGCGTTCCTCGGGCGACAGCGGCTGTGCGCCCGGCGATGCGGCCAGCCCCAGATCCGCGCCGCTGGCGTCTGCTCCCTCTGCCGGGGCCAGTTTGGTTGCACCGGGCAGCTGCTGCATCTGAAAGCCCCGGACCTCAACCAGCACGGTGCCATCTTCGGTGGTCAGGGTGATGTCGAACCGGGCACTGGTCGCATCGCTGTCCATCAGCCGCATATGGCTGAGCACGTCGCAGGGCAGCGGAGCAAAGACCTCGATACCGTCATAGGACACCGGCACCCAGAGCGCGGCACCGCGATAGGCGGGAATCAGGTCAATCGCCCATCCGGTGGCAAGATCCATCAGGCCGGGTGGCAGCAGCGTGCCGTCCTTGGCGGCGATGGCCGGCAGTTGCAGCCGGGCAATGCCTTCGCCCGTCCCCTGTCGCATCTGTTGCAGGACATGCCAGCGCGGGCCGAACTTCAGATGCGCCTCCTGTGGTGTCCGTAGCCGTTCGCGCTTGGTACAGGGTGACGTTTCGATGGCCACCGGTAGCAGATCGGGCAGGGGGTGCCGACCGGGCTGCCGCGCCGCGATATCCGTCTCCAGCAGCGCCTGAACATGCAGGGCATAGCCCTCCGCCGTGCGGCTGTAGACGGCAAACTCATAACCGCGCTCGACCGGCAGCAGCCGCACGACCATATCGCAGGCGGCTGTCTCCGAGACCACGAGCGGGCGCAGGAAATAGAGATCACGCAGGGCAAAAGGCGCCTCATGCCCCAGTTCGGCAAGTGCCTCGGCGGCATATTCGATATAGCCGGTGCCGGGGATCAATGCAGTGCCATCCTTGGTGCGGTGTTCATCAAGGATCCACTGGTCGCTGCTCAGCCGACGATGAAACAGCACCCCGCCATCCGGGGCAAACTGGCGTCTGTCAAACAACGGCTGATCACAGGGGATCGGATCATCACCGGCCTCCTGCTGGCGGGCGCCAATGGCATCTGCCGCCATGCCGACATCTGCCCAGACCCCCCAATCGACGGCAACGACACGGGTTGTGTTGCCCGCAGCCCCGGCACCGGTGCGGTGCTTGGCAAAGGCGTTGAGATATTCATTCGCGGCGACGTAATCGACCTGGCCGATCGGGCGCGTCACCGTCGAGGAGGAGGAGAACAGCACCATCAGCTCCAGCGTGTCGGTGCCGAAAATGGCGTCCAGTACCCGCAACCCGCTGACTTTCGGGGCGAGCACCTGGGAAATGTCGTCCTCGGTCTTGGCCAGAACCGGCGCGTCATTGATCTGGCCTGCGCCATGGATGACACCGGTGATTGGGCCAAAGGCGGTCTCGGCCTTGGCGACGGCGGCGCGCATCTGTTCGCTGTTGCAGACATCGGCTGCCAGCGGCAAGACCCGGCCCCTGCCAATGGCGTCCAATGCCATCACGGCGCGGATGCGCTGGGCGGTTGTATTGGCCGGGCTGTGGCGGTTCAGATAGCTGTCCCACTGGTCACGCGGGGGCAGGCCACCGCGCGAGATCAGCACCACATTGGCGCCATAGCTCTGCATCAGATCCGCGGCGATGGTGCGTCCGATGCCGCCGTAGCCGCCGGTGATCAGATAGGTGCCACCCTCGCGGAAGCCGGGGAGTGACGATGTGATCTGATCCTCCTCCGACAGCTCCACAGGGCGCCACCGCAGGGTGTAGCGCTTGTCACCACGCCAGAGTGCGGTGTCATTTGCAGGCTCCGCCAGCAGCTCCTCCAGCAGGCGATCCGCAATCGACGCGGGCTGGTCCTCCGCCAGCCAGCGCCGCAGCCCACCGGGGCGGCGCGGCAGTTCGATATCGACTGTGGCGCAGGTGAGGCCGGGAATTTCGCGCGGCAGCACACCGGCAGGGCCCGCGATCATCGCCTTTTCGGGGTAGGGCAGCGGTTCGTCGCGCAGCTGGGCCGCGCCGGTGGTGAACACTGTCATATGCAGTGGCTGCGGTAGGTCGATCTGGGCCAGAGCCTGCCCCAGCGCGGTCAGCGCATAAAATCCCATCTCCAGATTGCGATCAAAGAAGGAGGCGCCGGGCCGGAAGGTCTCGCCCTCGGTCACCAGCCAGAAATGGCCGATACGGCTGGGCAGAAGATCGGCCAGCGCCAGATCGGCAAGCAGCGCATCGTAGCCCGCGCGCCCCTGTTCGGGCGCCAGCATATAGCGGGTCTCGCTCAGTTGCGCATAGGTGTCGCCGGGGCGCACCCGCACCACCCGGTGGCCAGCCTGATCCAGCCTTGCGGCCAGTTCAGAGCAGAGTCCGGCGTCGTCTTCAAACAGCAACCAGGTTTCGGGCTGCTGATCCAGTTCGCCGGTGACGTCCAGATCGCAGCTTGCCAATGCGGGCCGCCAGCTGGGGCGCGATCCCCAGTGCGACAGCTGGTCGTGGCGGGCCGGGGTGATGATGGCAGCCTCGGCGCGGGCCGGGGCCGCGGGCTCGATGAAATAGCGGCTGCGCTGAAACGCATAGGTTGGCAGCGGCAGGCGCTGACGCCGTGCATCGCCCCAGATCTGATCCCAATCGGCGTCCAGCCCGCAGGCCCAGAGCCGTCCGATCACCCCAAAGAAATAGGCATCATCCGCCATCATCTGCTCGGGATGGCGCAATGAGCTGAGCACCTGACCGGGTTTGATCTTCGGCGCCATCTGCGCCAGCGAGGACAGCGCCTTACCGGGGCCGACCTCCAGATAGATCCGGTTCGGCACGTCAGCCAGCGTATCAAGACAGGCGGCAAACATGACCGTATTGCGCAGCTGGGCAACCCAGTATTCGGGATCGGTGGCCTCGGCGTCGGTCAGGATCTGGCCGCTGCGGTTCGACAGGATCGGGCGTCCCGGTGCTGTCAGGGTCAACCCGCGCAGGAACTGGCGGTATTCATCCAGAATGCCCTCCAGCATCCGGCTATGGGCGGCAATATCAATCTGGATCCGCTGGTGATCCACCTCATCGGCGGTGAGCTGAGCCGCAAGCGCATCCAGCGCCTCCTGCGGGCCGGACACGGCAGTGAGGCGTGGGGCATTGACGCTGGCGATGTCCAGATCCGGCGAAAGCCGGGCCTCAACCTCGTCCAGCGGCAGGGAAATCGACAGCATCCCGCCGGCGGGCACCTTGTCGAACAGCCGTCCGCGCAGCAGCACCAGATCGATGCAATCCTCAAACGACAGCACACCGGCCAGACAGGCGGCGGTGTTTTCACCCATCGAATGTCCCACCAGCGCGGCAGGGCGGATGCCCCAGCTGATCCAGAGCTGCGCCAGCGCAAATTCCACGATCATGATCAGCGGCAATTGCACCGACGGCTGTTGCAGCCGGGCATTGGCGGCGTCTTCTTCCCCCGGTTCCGGCAGCCACAGCGCGCGGATGTCATAGTCCAGCTGCGCCTGAAGGTGGTCGAGGCCCCGGTCCATCCAATCGGCAAAGACAGGCTCGGTTTCGTAGAGATCCCGCGCCATACCCGCATATTGCGCGCCGCCGCCGGGGAACATGAAAACCACCTCCGGCGGACGGTCGGCGCTGTCGTGGTCAAACACGCGTCTGGGGTCGCCCGCCTCAAGCAGCGCGGCGGCCTCCTCGGCGGTTTCGGCCACCAGGGTGCGACGCTTGGCAAAGCTGCGGCGGCCCTCCTTCAGCGTATAGGCCACATCGGCCAGAGGCAGATCCGGGTTCGCGCGCAGATGCGCGGCCAGGGCACTGGCATTGGCATTCAGCGCGGCCTTCGAATGGCCCGAGAGGCAGAGCACCTGAAACGGAAAATCGCTGTCCTCCGGTGCGGGGCGGGGTGCGGCCTGTTCCAGCACGACATGGGCATTGGTGCCGCCCACCCCGAGGGCGTTGACCGCAGCGCGGCGCGGTCCCTTGGCCGAGGTCCAGTCTCGCAACCGGTCATTGACCACAAAAGGCGCGGTTTCAAAATCAATCGCCGGATTGGGTGCCTCATAGCCGAGGCTGGGCGGGATCTGACCATGATGCAGCGACAAGGCGGTCTTGATCAGCCCGGCGACGCCGGCGGCGGTATCCAGATGGCCGATATTGGTCTTGACCGATCCGATACGGCAGTAACCCACGGCGGCGGTGGTTTCGCGGTAGGCTTCGGTCAGCGCGGTGACCTCGATCGGGTCACCAAGATAGGTGCCAGTGCCGTGGCATTCGACATAGTCGATGGTGTCCGGCGGGGTCTTGGCGGCGCGCAGCGCCTGTCGCACGGCGCTGGCTTGCCCCTCGACCGAGGGGGCCAGATAGCCGGCCTTGTCGGCGCCATCATTGTTGATCGCAGAGCCTTTGATCACCGCCCAGATATGATCGCCATCGGCCAGCGCATCTTCCAGCCTGCGCAGGGCAACCGCTCCGGCACCGGAGCCAAAGACCGTGCCCTGTGCGCGGTGGTCAAAGGCGTGGCAGTGGCCGTCGGGCGACAGGATCTCGTTTTCCTTGAACAGGTAGCCGCGGCCCTGTGGCAGTTCGATGGTGACGCCGCCGGCAAGAGCCATGTCGCAGTCGCCCTCGCGCAGGGCCTTGCTGGCATAATGCACCGCCACCAGCGAGGTGGAGCAGGCCGTCTGAATGTTGACCGATGGTCCCTTCAGATCAAAGACATGGCTGACGCGGGTCGACAGGAAATCCTTGTCGTTGCCGGTATGGCGCAGCAGGAACATGCCCACGTCATCCACCAGCGGTTTATTGGAGCAGATGTTGAAGTAGAAATAGCTGCCCATGCCGCAGCCCGCATAAACCCCGATGGGGCCGTTCAGGCTTTCGGGCGGGTGACCTGCATCCTCCATCGCGCCCCAGGCGACTTCGAGGAATTTGCGGTGCTGAGGGTCGAGAATGGCCGCCTCTTTTGGGCTGAAGCCAAAGAACTCGGCGTCAAATTCGGCGTAGCCGTCCAGCGCAGCGGTAGCGGCGACGTAATTGGGGTCGGACAGCGTCTCGGGGTCTTCGCCTGCGGCCAGCAGATCCTGTTCGCTGACGGGTTTGATCGATTCCACACCGTCACGCAGGTTTTGCCAGAACGCTTGCGGCGACTGCGCTCCCGGCACGCAGAGCGACATGCCGACAATGGCGATATCGCCGCTGTAGCGTGACGCGTCAAACGGAGTGCGATCTGTGGTTTTCGCGGATGTTTTCAATTGCCCCAATCGTCCTCAACCCATGTGTCCGAAACAAGAGCCTTGCCCGAACGTAACCCTAACCAATCAACAACACTGACCCTGCGAGCGCAAAGGTCTTGCAACAGTGGCACGAATTGGTCCCCAATCTGTGAACAGGGCGTGCGCCCGCTGGCCCCCAAGCCGACGGATTACCCTGTGCGCAGTGTGAACCCTGCAAAATATATACGGTATCGATAGGGACAGATTGTGTCCAATTCGGCCTGAATTGCGAAGAGAATGCGGCATCACAGCACACTGCGCCGTGCCTTGGCCAGCGGCGCGGTGGCGAGCGCCTGATGGCCGTCGAACAGCTGCCGCTTTGGCGTGAACAGGCCGGGGTATCGCAGGCGCTCAGCATAGCCAAGCACCGACCCGGCACAGAGCCATGTCACCGGGGTCAGCGTCGCGTTCAGCAGCATATCGACCAGCGTCGCCGCCAGCATCAGCGCCAGAGGCGCGGCAAAGGGCGACAGTGTTGCAGCCGCATGGCGGCGCATCTGTTGCCACAGCAGCACCAAGGGCCCGGCCAGAAGGCCCATCTCCGCGATATAGCCAACCCAGCCAAAGGTACCAAAGACAAGGATCCAGCGACCGTCCGGGATCGATTCGATCTCTCCACTTTCGAGGTTGCGTACCAGATTGCGCCCCCAGCCGCCCCAGCCGAACCAGGGTTTGTCGGCGGCGCGATCCAGCATCAGCGCCTCATTGGTGAACCGAAAGCCCAGCGATTGCGCCCGTTCGGGACTGAAGGCCTGCGCCTGCGCAAGGATGGCATCCACGGGCACCAGCCCAAGGTTGCGCAGCATCGGATAGACAATCGCCACCACCCCCAATGCCAGCGCCAGCCGCATCTGCATCCGGTAGGAAGCCATCGCCACAAAGGGTGTGAAGATCAGGCCATAGACCAGCGAGGCGATGCTCTTGCACAGGATCAGCACCGCAAAAAGGTAAATCGCCGCCATGGTATAGCGTCGCTTGTCCGGGCCTTCGGCACTCCGGGCCAGCGATGTTGCGGCCATCACTGACATCAGCACGAACAGCGCCAGCCACAGACTATGGGGCAGGAATACAATCGGTCGGAACCCGCCCTGACGCATGGTCTGGCTGAAATCATGCTGAAAGAATCCATAAACCCAGGTGTTGATCTGCGGGCTGAACCGGACTTCGAGCAGCGAAGGTATCGAATAGATCAGCCCGGCCACCATCAGCACCATCACCAGCTGCCGCTGCTGGTCGGGATGTGAGAGGTAGCGGCGCGCCAGAAAGAATGGCAGCAAGACGATCAACTGGTTGATCATCACCGATCCGAGGTCGCGCCAGCGCAGCCCGGGCAGGGCATAGGTCGGAAAGACGATGGGTTCGGCGTTTTCAAGAACGCGGAACACGATCGGGTCACCATTGGTCAGCACGGTTGCAATGACCGAACCGAGAAAGAGAGCCACAAGCGCCCGCATCACCGGATGGCGGGGCCAGATCTCCACCCGCTTACGCAGGATATAGACACAGATCACAAAAGCGACGACGGCCGGAATGGAATCCTTGTCCATATCCGGGACCAATGGCAGGTCGAACACCGCAAGCGGTGGCAGGAACAGATAGCCGCCGATGACGCACCAAAGAATAGCCTGCTGCAACGGCAGACGCCGAAACAGTTTGTATGCGATCACCGGCCAGGCGATCAGCATAAGATAGGCCAAAGCATTTGGCATCGCGTGCGGCCCTGCGCTCCTGTATTTGCCCCCGTGACCATGAGTTTAGCCCCAGATGTCTGCGCTGTCGCCCGCATTCGTATTCTGAGGTAAACTCTTGAAACAGATTCAAGGCCATGTGATCGAAGAGGGGCGTCGCTTCTGGCGCATGAGGGGGGATGCGGGTGTATTTTGATATTCGGGACACACGGATTGATGTGAACATTGCCGATCCGGCGCGGCTGGAACAGGCGGTGATGGGGCATTTCCAGACCCGTCGTGGCTTTGCGCTGGCGACGGTGAATTTGGATCACCTGGTGAAAATGCACAGCTCGCCTGCCTTTCTGAAAGCCTATGCCGCACAGGATTTCGTGGTGGCTGATGGGCGGCCCATTGTCTGGCTGTCACGGCTGGCACAACGACCGGTGACGCTGATGCCGGGCTCTGACATGGTGCTGCCGCTTTGTCGTTGGGCCGCGCGCGCCGGGGTGCCTGTTGCCCTTGTGGGCAGCACCGAAGCCGCGCTTCAGGATGCCTCCGCGGCATTGAAAGCTGAGGTGCCGGGGCTTGAAATCGCCTGGTGCCACGCGCCGCCGACGGGCTTTGACCCCGGCAGCGAGGCTGCGGAGCAGATCCTGCGCGAGCTTGCGCGCAAGCAGATTGGCCTGTGTTTTCTGGCGCTTGGCGCCCCCAAACAGGAGATCTTGGCCGCCCGTGGTCGCGCTCTTGCGCCCGAGGTCGGCTTTGCCTCAGTTGGCGCGGGGCTTGATTTTCTGGGCGGCCATCAGAAAAGAGCGCCCGCCTGGGTGCGCCGATTGGCCCTGGAATGGCTGTGGCGGGCGCTGAGCAGCCCGCGCCGCCTGGGTCCGCGCTATCTGCGCTGTCTGGCAATCCTGCCGGGTCAGCTGCTTCACGCGCTGAGGCTGCGCCACCCCTGACGGAAACTGGCCTGACCTGGCCGGTATAGCGGCAGTTATTTGTATTCCATCAATCCGCGTTTGCGCCCCCGCAGCCGCAGCCAGTGATATTCCATCGCGCCCTGTGCCTCGGCAAATTTGCCGAGAATGGAATAGAATGCGCGACGACGGCCCATCCGGGCAGCCAGCCGCAGGAACTGCACCGGGTAGACCAGCAACAATAGCAGCGCCCAACCGGAAAACGGCAGCAGCATCAGGATGAAGGCCGGGATTCCGGCGCCCCAGATCAGCGCCCGCCGGGTTTCCGCAACCCAATGGCGTTCGGGACCGGCGCCATGCAGCGCCGCCCCCTCGGCAAAGGCGAAACCCGCACGGCGGCTGCGCTGCCACCACTGCGAAAACCGCAGCATCTGGGCATCGTGTAATGTCATCTCGACATCCAGCCGCCAGATTGACCACCCGGCGCGTGCCAGACGCAGGCACAGCTCAGGCTCTTCGCCCGCGATCAGGTCGTTGCGATAGCCGCCAACCTCCTGCAGGGCGCGAAGCCGCATCAGGGCGTCGCCGCCACAGGCCTTCGCCGGGCCGACCGGAGTGTCCCATTCGTGATCGCAGAGCTGGTTGTAGATCGAGCTGTCGGGGTGACGTTCGCGCCGCCGCCCACAGACCACCGCCAGCCGGGGATCAGCCTCCAGCCGCGCGGTTGCGCTGGCGATCCAGCCCGGCACCACCTCGCAATCGCCATCCACCAGCTGCACATAGGTACAGTCGCCGTCGAGATGGGCCAGACCTGCATTGCGGGCGCGGGCAGCGGTGAACCGCTCGCTCATATCGAGGCTGACAACCTTTACCCCCAGCGCCTCGGCCGCGGCGACCGACCCATCCGTCGACCCGCTGTCGACGTAGATCACCTGACGCAGCTGACCTTGCAGGCTGCGCAGGCAGGCCAGCAGCCGCGCCCCTTCGTTGCGGCCGATGACGACAGCATCGACAATCGGCGGCGTCTGGGCGGCGACCGGCGGATCCTGCACATCTCGGGTCATGCTGCGCTCTCCGCCAGATAACGCGGGGAAACCTGCAGGAAACCGGCCTCGCGCAGCTGTTGCGGCCCGGTTTCCGGCCCGTCATAGCGCTGAGCCTTTTCGGACCATAGGCTGAGATCCGGCGTCGTGGCAAAGCCCGCAACACGCAGCGCATCCTCGCCATGGGAGATGGCCGCGCGGGACAGGGAGGCCTGATCCCGCGCCATCGGATCATTGGCAAATTTATAGTGTTTCAGAACTGCCATCGTGTCGGCGACCTGCACACCGGTCGACAGATGCGGATGCACCGCCGGGCCGACGTCTGCACCGACAAAAACCAACGGGTGTTTGCTGAGGCAACAGTTCTCTCCAAAAACCGCGCCGCGAATGCCACCGAACTGCATTCTGGGTGCAGGCGCGGGCGCATCTGGCAGCCGGTTCTGGGACAGGAAGAACCCCAGCCCGGTAGCCGGATCATGATAGGGCAGGGCGCGCACCGCGCTGATGTCGTAGTGGCAGAAGCTCTGCTGCACCTCCGGGTAGGCGTGCTGCGCGACCGATTGCAGCGGCGCCTTGGGAAACATTTCCAGCATCTGCGCCATCATCGCGCTATACCCGTGCCGATCCAGATAGCGCACCAGCCCGGTCAGGCCGAGCTGCGCCTGCCCCTCGAATTCAAGGATTTCGTCCATATCGGCGAAAAGACACCAGCGACCGGCGCAAAACTTCCGCGCCGCATAACCGCGAAAGATATTTTCAAAGCGGCCCCAGGGCAGGCGGGATTGCAGCACCGTGACATCCGGTTCTGCCGCCAGCCGGGCCAGCGTGCCGTCGCTGGAGCCGGTGTCGCAGAAGACGAAATGCGCCGCCCCAAGCGCGCGGTAATGGGCGAGAAAAACATCAAGGTAATAGGCTCCGTCCCGCACCAGCGCGACCACGGTAACCGCTTCGCGCGGTTGATGAATTTGGCGCGGCCCCGACAGGTGCCGGAGCGTTGCACGAAACCGCAGGCGATCAAATGGCATGACGATCCTGCTGTCGAACCGATCCGCAAGACGGGCACGAAACCGGCGGGTCATCCCATCGGGCGCTTTCGGCGCGGCGGGGCTGGGAGGATCATCTGTGCCGGTCATCGTGGCTCCTGGTCGGACAGTTCCAACTGTGCAAAAACATCGATCCGTGGCAAGTATATTGCATTATGTTAGCGCTAAAACTATGACCGTCGCAGAATTGCATTTCGACGCTGAATACGGCAGTGTCTCGCAAAAATCGGACATGCAGAGGGACAGAGCACATGGGCTCGGACATGACAGTGCTGGTTGGCGACGTGGGCGGCAGCAATACGCGGCTGGCCCTTGCCGGTCCTGAAATCGGCGTCACGGCGCTGCAAAGCTTTGCTAATGATAGCTTTTCCAGTCTCGATGACGTGCTTGCAGCCTATTGCTCGCAGCCCGATCTGCCGCCTTTGGCCGGTGCCTGCATCGCGGTGGCGGGGCCTGTCTATGGCAACGAATATCAGCTGACCAACCGCAACTGGCAGGGGACGGCAGAGGACCTGGGCCGACAGTTGCAGCTAGGCGAGGGCGCGCGGGTTGACGTGATCAACGATCTGGCCGCGCTCGGGCATTCGCTGCCCGCACTGATCCCCGGCCAGCTGTCGTCGCTGCGGGCGGGACACCAGCGCGGACAGCAGGCGCTGGTGGCGGGCATTGGCACCGGCTTCAACGTGTCCTTGTCGGTGGATGGCCACACTGCCGAGGCCGAGATGGGCCATACCAGCCTGTCGGCGCCTGTCGCGCATGGTCTGGCCGAACGGCTTGGAGAGCGAGCTGCCGGTTTTGCAACCAATGAGGATCTGTTCTCCGGGCGCGGGCTGGTGCGCTATCATCAGGCGCTGCATGGCGTCGCGGCAGAGGGCGGCGCGCAGATCGTCGCGGATTATCTTGCCGATGCCGACAGCCCTGCCGCAGAGACGGTGACCAGCTGGGCGCGGCTGCTGGGGGATTTTGCCCGCGAATTGGTGCCGACCTATATGCCGGGACAGGGGATCTTCTTTGCCGGCAGCGTGGCACGGGGCGTGCTCGGCACCCCGGCCTGCGAGATATTCCTCAAAAGCTTCCTGCAACCTGCGACCGGCGTGCAGAGCCGGTGTGAAACCACGCCGCTGTGGTTGATCACCGACGATGCCGCAGGCGTCAGCGGGGCGGCGCGTTTTGCAATCGAAATGGCCGGCCGCAGTCGCTGAACCGCGCCCATGGCTGGGGCGCAGATCAATAGTCGCGTTTGAAGAAGAGGCCGATCCCGGTCTCGCCTTCGCCATCCACCTTGCCGGTGACGGTGAGGCTCTTGCTCACATCCAGATTGATGCTCAGCTCACTGTCGCCGCGGGTGTTGACATTGAAATCGGTATAGACGTTCTCCGACACATAGCCGCCGATATCCAGAAGGCCCGCGCCGATATTGTCGAGACCCAGCTCAACATTGCTGGCGCCGGTTTCATCGCGCAGTTTGCTCTCGGCCCGATTGCTGCCGCCGCGCCCGCTGAGCGTGGCCACGGAGCTCGCCAGCCGTGCCAGTGCCAGCGGGGAGAGGTCCTGAATATTGTCGCCAAACAGCAATAGCGCCAATGCCTCCTCGCTTGGGCGTTCCGGCTCGGAGGTCACCTTGATTGAGGGGCTGTCGATCAGCCCGGAGAGTTCGAGCGTCGCGGTGCCTTCGGAGGTCGCTGCCGAGGAGCGCAAGAGCAGATAGGGGCGCAGGTCGCCTTGCAAGGTGATCTGCCCCTCATCAAGCGCCAGCCGTCGTCCAAGAATATCAAAGGTGCCACGGATCAGGCTGATCTGGCCTGATGGCGCCAGGTTCGCGGTGCTGCCGCGCAGCTGGATCTGGCCGCCCAGCTCGGCACGAACGCCACGCCCACGGGCGTTGATGCGATTGGGCGCGCTGATCAGCACGTCAAGCAGGGTTCGGCCAGCCCCGCCACCGCCGCCGCCGGTGTTGATCAGCCCGGCACGCGCGCGCGTGCGGCGCACCTCGGCAGGCTCACCCTGATGGCGGATATCCGGGATCGGCGCTGCGGTAACGGAGCCGCCTGCGGTCGCAAGGTTGATATTGGTCTCGCCCACATCAATCCGCCCTGACAGGCTTTTGGTTCCGATCAGCCCCCCGGTCAGAGACAGCGCACCAGAGAGTTGCGTGTCATAGGACAGCTGATCGCTGAGACCGACATTGGTGAGCGCGATCTGCAACTGCGCATCAAAGGGCGCGATCAGCCCGATGGGTCCGCTGACCCGCAGCTGGCCGCCATCGCGGGGCTGCGCCGTCAGCTGAAGATCGGCTCTGGACCGCGCAATAGAGACGGTGGCGGTGATGTCATCTATCCGCTGGGCGGCAGCCGGTATTGCCAGCGACGTCCCACTGGTACGGATCTGCCCGCTGAGGTTGGCCAGCGATGGCTCCCCTTCCAGCGAGAGATCGAACTGGGCGGGGCCACGGATCAGATTGGGTGACATGAAGGGGTTCAGCCCCTCCAAACGCAGCTGTCCCTTGGCATCAATATCGGCACGGCCCTGCACCTCGTCCCAGCTGCCCGCAACGGTGCTGGTGACGCCAGCCGGGCCAATCGCGCGGCTATCGATCTGCCAGACCCCATCGCGGCGACGGGCGGTGCCTTCGGCGGTCAGCCGCCCCGGCAGCCCGGGAACGAAGCGCTGTACCTCGGCCACCAGCGCGTCAAAGGTGATATCGGCGTCCCCTTTGTTTTCCGAGACCGTACCATCGAGATCAGCCGACAGCCCCGCCGGTCCTTCGGCCGCGCCGTCAAAGGTCCAGACCCCGGCGCGGCGGCTGGCAGTGCCCTTGGCGCTCAATGATCCGGCGAGGGTCGGTACAAAACGTTCAAGCGCGTTGATCGCGGCGTCGAACTCCAGATCGCCATCGCCGTTGATATTGATCTGGCCGGTCAGTTCCGCGCGGGAGGATTTCGGGCCTTGCAGCTCGGCAATGCCAGAAAACGTCTGGTTCTCGCGAGTGATATCCGCGCTGAATTGCAGCGCTCCGGGGGCCTGCGGCAGGACCTTCTCCAGCTGCTTCAGCGTGGCGCCGAGGGACAGGTTGCCGCTGGTGCTGCCCAGTTGCCCATTGGCCCGCGCGCTCAGCCCTTTGGCCTCCAGCGCGAAGCGGTCGATGCTGAGCCCGGCCTCGTCCCGGCCGGCCTTGAGCGCAATGGTGGTGGTGCCGCCGATCAGGTCATCGACAGGCCGCAATCCCGCCGAGAGGTCCTGACCCCGAACTGCGAGGTCAATGTCAAAGGCCCCAGACAGCGGGGTGGTGGAGCCGACGGCCTTTGCAGTCATCCGCCCGTCCAGAGATTGTCCCGCAAGGCTGGAGAAACGCGCAAGATTCTGGGCGTTGGCGTCAATATCGGCGGAGATGCGCAGCCCGCTTTCCAGACCGTCGATGGTGACCGCCCCGGTCGCACCGTAATCCGCGCCCAACAGCAGCATATTGGTGATACGCAGCGCGCCGGGTCCATCTGTGGTGACCTGCCCGTCAAAGGTGATTGCCGCCCCCAGGGCCTCGGCCAATGCAGGGTCGGTGGGGCGCAGCCCGGTCAGCGCGGCGGCGATCTGCCCATCCAGCGCCAGACCGCTGCTCTGGTCCAGGGTGCCGGTCATCTCCAACTCGGCACGGGCAATGCGCAGCGCGGGGTTGGCCAGCCGTTTCATCCGTGCGGTCACGGTCCAGTCGCGGCCGGCGGGTTTCCGTGCATGGAGCGCAAGGTCGGTGACCGTGGTCGAACCGCCTGCCACCGGCAGGACCACCGCTTCCTGTCCCGGCGGAGGGGTGACCGCAGTGCTCAGATCGGCGCTTTCGAGTTCGCCACCGGCGGCCATTTCAACAAAACCGGAAACCTCCAGCGCCTGTGTCGAAAGCGCCAGATCGTCGATCATCACCCCGCCCATGGCGCGGGTCTGGCCGCGCAGCCGGGCGCGCATGTCTGGGCCGAAGAACGGCTGATAGACCGGATCGACCAGCGCGGTGATATCGCCGTTCAGATCCGCACGAAAGCCAATGGGGCGGCTGCCCGCGCTGGGATCCGCCGGGGCGTCGCCGGCAGGCGACAGAACAACAGTACCGCCGAGGCGTCGGGTGCCGTCGGTATCCAGTGCCAGTTCGGCGCTGAAATCCTCAACCGGTCCGCGTCCTTGCAGGGCGAGACGGATATCGGGGCCGCCCGGCAGGCCAAGCGCGGTGGACACAAGCCCGCCGTCTTCCTCCTGCAACACCATATCAACCGTGATATTGCCGGTGTCATTGGCAAAACCCGCCTCCAGGGTGAGCTGATCACTGTCGCGGTCCAACCGGGTGATCTGTAAGGCGCTGTCGAGCGCGCCATTGGCAAGGCTCATCGAACCATCAAGGGTCAGCACCGCCGCCACCCCGACCAGATCCTGCCCAAGAGTCAGCCGCCCAACCTTGATTTCACCGATATTGATCGACACCGGCAGCTCCGGCAGCTGGAACGGCGCCGCCTCGGGGGTTGGCAGGTTGGGGTCGTCCAGCGGCGCAGCGGGTGCGCGTTCGATATGAATGCGATCCGCCTTTAGCGTGTTGATGGAGAAATCACCGCGCAGCAGGCCTAGGCGGTTCCAGTCCAGTTCTGCGCCCTCAATGGTCAGCCAGATGCCTTCGCTATCTGCCACGGTCAGCTTTTGCAGCGTAGCCTGAGAGGACAGCGCCCCCTCCAGCCCGGTAACGCGGATCGCGCGGCTCTCGCCCGAGAGCGTGTCTTCGAGAAAATCAACCAGCAGGCCACCGCTCTCTTGGCGCTCCTGCGCGGATGTTTCCGGAGGGGCCATTGTCAGCGCCACAGCCAGGAGCAGCGGCGAGAACAGGGTGGCAGGGCGGAGGGCTGCAAGAAGATGTTTCAAAATGCCTGTCCTATCCCGATGTAGAATTGCAAGCCGTCGTCGCTGCCACCGTCTACCGGATAGGCCAGATCCAGACGGATAGCGCCGATCCCGGCCACGTCGTAGCGCAGCCCGAACCCGGCGCCGGCATGTCGGGCCGAGTCCGAGGAGACAAAACTCTCCGCATCCACCAGCCCGACATCGTAAAAGCCGACAAGGGTGAATTTCTCGCCGATCCGCCCGCGTACCTCGCCCGATAGGGCCAGATAGCCGCGCCCGCCGGAGATCCCGCCCGCCGCAGGCACGCCCAGCGACTGGAACTCCTGACCGCGCACCGATCCTGCGCCGCCGGAATAAAACAGCAGGGTTGGCGAAACCTCAGACAGCGACGGGCCGATGACCGATCCCATCTGCAACCGCCCGGCCAGCACGATGCGGTCACTGCTGCCAAGCGCCTTATAGGCGCGCCCGTCGAATTTCAGCTGAAGCCCGGATTTGCTGCCATCCACGCCGATAAAGGGCAGGGCGCGGGCATCCAGATAATATCCGCTGGTGGCGCTCAGGCTGCTGTCGCGCCCATCGTATTCCGCCCGCAGCTGCCCGACCAGATATTTGAAACGTCGCTTGCCGAAGACGTCTTCGGCGAGCACGCTCTCAAAGCCAACGGAGGCCTCGGCAAAAAGCTGGTCGGAATAGACCCGGCGCAGACCGACCGCGCCCAGTCCACGGGTGGCGGTGTAATGTTCTTCGTCCAGCCTCTCGGCCTCAAGCAGGTAGAACTGGCTGTCATCGGGACCAAAAGCGGCAGGCCGGTCCAGCCGCAGCGCCACGCGCCCGTCCAGATCATTTGCACTGCCAATGCCCGACAACCGGGCCTCAAATCGCAGGCGCTCCGCACCGCCAAAGAGATTGCGGTGCATCCAGGAACCACTCACCTCCAGCCCGTCAGAGGAGCTGAGCTCAGCCCCAAAGGTAAATCGCCGGGGCGGCTGATCCTCGATCCTGGCGACATAATCCAGCGTACCGTCGGGATTGGCGCGTTCGGCAGGGCGAATGGTGACAGCGGCAAAAGCCCCGGTGCGGCGCAACCGTGTCGCGGACCGCGACAGAAGATCGGGGTGAAACACCTCGCCTGTCGGGAAGCCTGCGATCCGCTGTATCGCCTCTGCCCGCACGTTCGAGGGTGTGGCCAGTTTCAAACGACCAAAACGCAGCTGCGGTCCCGGCGCCAGGCGCAGACTCGCATTCAGTCTGGCGGCCACATGGTTGGCGGTGATCGACTGCGCGCCGACCTTGGCCTGCGGGTGACCGGCATAGCGCCAGTTTTCCACACCCGCGTTTGCGGCATCGCGCAGGACTGCGGTGGTGGCGGTGCGACCGGTGGCAAATTCTTCGGGGATCTCAACCGCTCGCCGCTGTGGGAGGGGGGCAATCTCAGCGGTGCCAAAGGTGAATTTCGGACCTGCCTTGACGGTGATGTCTATCTTCTTGATCTCACGCGGAAGGTTCAGGGGCTGGATCCGGGCCGCCTCGCGCCCATCGACGCTTATCTGCACCACCGGTGAGAAATATCCCTGATCGTAAAGCACCTGCACCAGCGTGCGATAATCCGAGAGCGCCGCCGCCATCAGCGGCTGCACGCCGGTCTCGCCGCGTGCGCTGGTCGCCAGCGTGGCAGAAGCATCCTGCAGGAGGTCGCGCAAATCGCCGTCCGACCCCGGCGCGACCAGCCGGGCGTCCGCCGCAGACAGCGCCAATGTGCCGCCAAAGAACAAGGCCGTTGCCAGGGCGACCTTGCGGCCCAGCTGAGCAAAACCCCGAGGTTGAGTGACATGGCAAAGGGAGCGGCGGAAGGATCGGCGATAGAACATGGGACGCTCCGGACAGGCTACAAGATCGGTCCCCGGTCTCGGGCGGATCGGCGCTGACGCCACCGAGACATGTGGACCGGGATCAGACCTAACATAGGGCAAACCCGGTGTGTAACGTCAATGTCGCGTGATAGGTTCCCGCGCCAATTCGTGATCAAGCCTCTGACAGATCGGCGACAGATCGGCGCTGATGCGCGCCCCCGGTTGGAGCTGACGGGCTGACGACCGGCTACATCTGCGCGGCGCGGAACCAGGCCCGGATCGCAGCGCGATCCTCGGGCGCCATATAGGTGATATTGGCAGGTGGCATCGCATGGGTCACACCCGCCTGCAGGTAAATCTCACCGGCGCGGCGGGCCACATCCGCTTCAGTCTCCAGCAAGACACCCTTGGGGGCGGTGCGGATCCCGTCCCAGAAGGGTTCGCGGGCATGGCACATGCTGCATCGGCCCAGAACGATTTCATGCACCTCGGCAAAGCCTTCGGTCTGGGCCATGGTCAGCGCGGTGCCGCTCAGCGCCGCCTCCTCCGGGGCATCGTCGCCCTCATGCTCAAGCCCCAGCGATGACAGGATGATCACGCCCAGGAACAACAGCGCCGTCGCCAGCCAGGTCCAGGTCGGATCACCGGCACGGGCGTGGCGTGTGTTGAAATAATGCCGGATGGTCACCCCCATCAGGAACACCAGCGCCGCGATCAGCCAGTTGTATTCGCTGGCAAAAGCCAGCGGGTAGTGGTTCGACAGCATCAGAAACACCACCGGCAGCGTCAGATAGTTGTTATGGGTCGAGCGCAGCTTGGCGATCTTGCCATATTTGGCGTCCGGCGCGCGGCCTTCCTGCAGATCCTTCACCACGATGCGCTGGTTGGGCATGATGATGAAAAACACATTCGCCGTCATGATGGTGGCGGTAAAGGCACCGAGATGCAGCATCATGGCGCGACCGGTGAACACCTGATTGAGACCCCAGCCCATGGCCACGAGCATCACGAACAACAGCACCATCAGCAGGGTCGGGCGCTCAGCCAGACCGGATTTGCACAGACGGTCATAGACCAGCCAGCCCACCGAGAGCGTCGCGGCTGAAATCAGGATCCCCTGCCACAGCGCCAGATCCGCCTTCGACTGGTCGATGAGATACAGCTCGCCACCGACCCAATAGACCACCATCAACAGCGCAAAACCCGAAAGCCATGTCATATAGCTTTCCCATTTGAACCAGGTCAGATGGTCAGGCATCTCGGCGGGGGCGACCAGATATTTGCGGATGTGATAAAAACCGCCACCATGGACCTGCCATTCCTCGCCATGGGCGCCCACCGGCAGATCCGGTGCCTTGCGCAGCCCCAGATCCAGCGCGATGAAATAGAAGGAGGAGCCGATCCAGGCGATGGCGGTGATCACATGCAGCCAGCGGATGGCAAAGCCCAGCCAATCCCACATCATCAACAGCTCAAACATTCAGATCCGGTCCTTTGTCGCCCAATGCGCATTGCTGCGGCCGGGGCTGGGTTAACAGTCAGTCGCTGCGCGTCCTGCGGGCGCCGATGCCGCCCGGTGGTTCGGGCCGGGCGGGGCGCAATCTGGCCTAGCGCAGCCCTGCCACACTAGGCAAAGCGGGGTTTCTTCGGTATTCCCATATACTGCCAAACTGTATCAAAAAATCTGGAACAATCGCAGGCCTCTGTCATGTCTTACCTCGACAATATCCGCACCTTCGTTCGGGTCTATGAACTGGGCTCGATGTCGGCCGCAGGGCGCGACCTCAGGGTGTCGCCTGCAGTCACCTCGGCGCGGATCTCGCAGCTGGAGGAATACCTCGGCGTGCGGCTGTTCCAGCGCACCACCCGCAATCTCACCGCAACCGAGCAGGGGCGTGCCTTCTATGACGGGGCGGTTGCGGTATTGGATGCGGTGGATCTGGCGGAGGCCAGGGTGATGCATCTGACCGATACCCCGCGCGGCACCCTGTTTGTGGCGGCACCTCTGGGGCTGGGGCGGCGGCTGCTGGCGCCGCAGACGCCGGAATTCCTGGCCGCCTACCCGGAGATCAACCTGCGTCTGCGGCTGTCGGACCGTGCGGTGGATCTCACCAGCGAGGGGCTGGATCTGGCATTCTTCCTGGGCCAGCCAGAGGACAGCAACCTACGCATTCGCAAGATTGCGGATTGCCAGCGGGTGCTCTGCGCCGCGCCCGCCTATGTCGCGCGGCGCGGGTTGCCCGCAGATGGTGACGCGCTGCTGCGGGATGGGCATAATTGTCTGAACCTGCGCTACCCCGGCGCCAGCGAGTTTCAGTGGCTGTTGCAGACCGGCGATGGCCCGCGCCGTTTTGCGGTGAGCGGGCGCTACGAATGCGATGATGGCGATGTGCTGACCGATTGGGCGCTGGCAGGGGAGGGCGTGATCCTGAAACCCCTCTTCGAGGTTGCCGAGCATCTGGCGGCAGGACGTCTGGTGCCGGTCGCCGAGGCCACGCCACCGGTGCCCGTCCAGCTGGCCTGTCTTTATACCCATCGCCGCCATCAGGATCCGAAGACCAGATTGTTCATGGAATATATGACCGCGCGGCTGGCCTCAGTGCTGCGTGTTGATGGGCAGCGTGTCGATGGCGCGCAACCGGGGCGTGCTGCCGACCCCGCGCAGGCAGGAACGCCCGAGACCTGAGCGACCCGCAGCAGCTCCCGCCCGCCCCGGCGCTCCTGTCGGAGCGCCGTGTCCGTTGGGCATGGCCGCGCCAGGGCGCGGCGGCGCTCAGCTGCCGCGATAGGTGGAATAGCCGAAAGGCGACAGCAGCAGGGGCACGTGGTAATGCGCGCTCTCATCGGTGATGCCAAAGCGGATCGGAATTTCGTCCAGAAACAGCATCTCGCCGGAGGCCTGGCCATTGGTGCGCAGGTATTCCCCGGCCTCGAACACCAGCTCGTAGAGACCGGTCACAAAATCCTTCTTCGGCAGGATCGGACTGTCGGTCCGCCCATCGGCATTTGTCAGCATCTGCGCGATCTCGGTGCGCCCGCCTGCATCCAGCCGGTACAGCCGGATCGGCAGTCCGGCGGCGGGGCAGCCGCGCGCGGTGTCCAGCACATGTGTGGTGAGATACCCGGGCTCTGTCCTTGTGCTCATTCTTAAGTCCTCCTGCTATAGGGCTACCTCTGCCTGATGGCGGCGGGGCCTGCAAACCTGTGCAATCTGATAGTGTATTCGGGAAAATTTGAAAGATAGCCGTGATCTTCTGCCATAGTAATGACCTGGAGTTGTTTGAAAAGAGGCCCCCGGCAATGAACAGATACCCCCGCAACATGATCGGATATGGCGCGACGCCGCCCGATGCAGCCTGGCCCGGCAATGCCAAGGTCGCGGTGCAGTTCGTGTTGAACTATGAAGAGGGCGGGGAGAACAATATCCTGCATGGCGATGCGGGGTCGGAGGCGTTTCTGTCTGACATCGCCGGGGCGGCGCCCTGGCCAGGACAGCGGCACTGGAACATGGAATCGATCTACGACTACGGCGCCCGCGCCGGGTTCTGGCGTCTGCATCGCATGTTCACCGCTGCGGATATCCCGGTCACCATCTATGGTGTCGCCAGCGCATTGGCGCGCTCTCCCGAACAGGTCGCGGCGATGAAGGCTGCGCAGTGGGAGATCGCGTCACACGGGCTGAAATGGGTCGAACACAAGGATATGGCAGAGGCCGACGAACGCGCCGCCATTGCCGAGGCGATCCGCCTGCATACCGAGGTGGTCGGAGAGCGTCCGCGTGGCTGGTACACTGGCCGGTGCAGTGAGAACACCGTGCGTCTGGTGGCGGAGGAGGGCGGTTTTGACTATATCTCGGACACCTACGACGATGATCTGCCCTATTGGCTGGAGGTCGGCGAACGCGATCAGCTGATCATCCCCTATACGCTGGAAGCCAACGACATGCGCTTTGCCACCGCACCTGGCTACATCACTGGCGAACAGTTTTATCAGTATCTCAAGGACGCCTTTGACCTGCTCTATGCCGAGGGTGAAGAAGGTGCGCCGAAAATGATGTCGATCGGGCTGCATTGCCGCCTGATCGGCCGCCCCGGCAAGGCAGCGGGGCTGAAACGGTTTATCGACTATATCCGGGGGGTCGACGGGGTCTGGTGTCCGCGCCGCATTGATATCGCGGATCATTGGGCGAAAACCCATCCACATCAGCGCCGTGAACTCCCCAGCCAGATGAGCCGCGCGCGATTTGTCGAGGCCTATGGCGGGATCTTTGAACACTCCCCCTGGATTGCCGAACGGGCGCATGGTCTGGAACTGGGACCAGCCCATGACCGCGCGGCAGGGCTGCATAATGCGCTGTGCCGGATGTTCCGCTCTGCCAGCGAGGCGGAGCGGTTGGGCGTGCTGACAGCGCACCCGGATCTCGCAGGCAAGCTGGCCGCCGCCAAACGTCTCACGGCGGAGAGCACCAGCGAGCAGGCCTCCGCCGGGCTGGATGCGCTGACTGATGCGGAACGCACACGGTTTACGCAATTGAACAGCGCCTATGTGGAAAAACACGGCTTTCCCTTCATCATTGCGGTGCGCGACCACGATAAGACGTCGATTCTTGCAGCATTTGAACGGCGTATCGCCAATGATCGCGACAGCGAATTTGCCGAAGCCTGTCGGCAGGTCGAACGTATCGCCGAGTTCCGCCTGCGGGATGTGCTGCCGTGAGGGACTGCCAGCTATGCCGGAGACCGCGATGAAGATGCTTGAGATCCAGCCGATCACAGCCGAGGGCTTTGCCCCCTTTGGCGATCTGATCGACTGCACCGGAGCGCCGGACAAGATCATCAACCAGGGGCTCTGCGGACGGTATCACGATCGGGCCACCATGGAGTTCAGCGCCGGTCGTGCGGGTCTCAGCCTGTTCAACGCCGAGCCGCGTGAACTGCCGATGCCACTGCGGATGGTCGAGCGCCACCCGGACGGCAGTCAGGCCTTCATCCCGATGAGTGAAACCGGATTTCTGGTGATCGTCGCCCCGGATCGCGGTGGTGTGCCGGGACTGCCGCTTGCCTTTGAAACGCAACCCGGACAGGCGATCAACTTCCACCGGGGCACTTGGCACGGGGTGCTGACGCCACTGACGGCGCCGGGCCTGTTTGCCGTGGTGGATCGGATCGGAGAGGGCGCCAATCTGGAAGAACACTGGTTTGAAAGCCCCTATCAGGTGATCCGACCCTGATCTGACAATCAAAGGCGCAGCGACCCAGCGGGTCTTGCGCCTTTTTCTTTCGCAACAGGCACTCCGCCAAATGAGAGTGTCATCACAACACCGACCAAGATCAACAGAATAAGCAACAACAGAGAGGACCAGATCCATGGCCGATGGCTCAATCGGAACGCCGGCGCAGCTGCGCGATCCCAATTACACTCCACCGCTGGCAAAGGCTGTGCCACTGGGCATCCAGCATGTGCTGGCCATGTTTGTCTCAAATGTCACCCCGGCGATCATCGTGGCCGGGGCGGCGGGATTTGGCTTTGGCTCTAATTCCCCCGATTTTCCCGAACTGCTCTATCTGATCCAAATGTCGATGCTGTTTGCCGGGGCGGCGACGCTGCTGCAAACATTGACCATCGGGCCGATTGGTGCGGCGCTGCCGATTGTGCAGGGCACCAGTTTTGCCTTCTTGCCGATCATGATCCCGCTGGTCGCGGGCAAGGGGGTTGATGCGCTGGCGGCGCTGTTCGGCGGGGTGCTGATCGGCGGGCTGTTTCATGCCGCATTGGGGCTGGTGATCGGGCGTATCCGCTTTGCCCTGCCGCCGCTGGTCACCGGGCTGGTGGTCACCATGATCGGTCTGGCGCTGGTCAAGGTCGGCATTCAATATGCCGCCGGAGGCGTGCCAGCGATCGGGACACCGGAATATGGCTCGCTGCTGAACTGGTCGGCAGCGCTGGTGGTGATCATCGTCACCCTGGGTCTGAAGTTCTTTGCCCGCGGGATGCTGTCGATCTCGGCGGTGCTGCTCGGGCTGATTGTCGGCTATCTCTATGCGATGATGATGGGCATGGTCACGGTCGAGGCCATTGGCACCAGCTGGTCGCGCGCCAGCGCCTTTGCGCTGCCGATGCCGTTCAAATACGGGATCGAGTTTTCCTTTGCCGCGATTGTCGGCTTTTGCCTGATGGGGCTGGTATCGGCGGTTGAAACCGTGGGCGATGTCAGCGGTATCGCCCGTGGCGGTGCAGGCCGGGAAGCCACCGACAAGGAGATTTCCGGTGCCACCTATGCGGACGGTTTCGGCTCGGCGCTGGCGGGCGTGTTTGGCGGGTTGCCCAATACCTCCTTCAGCCAGAACGTGGGCCTGATCGCCATGACCGGCGTCATGAGCCGTCATGTGGTCACCATCGGCGCGCTGTTCCTGATCCTCTGCGGGCTGGTCCCGAAGGTTGGCGCGATCATCCGCACCATTCCGATTGAGGTGCTGGGAGGCGGTGTCATCGTCATGTTCGGCATGGTGGTGGCTGCTGGTATTTCGATGCTGTCGGATGTCGACTGGAACCGCCGCAATATGGTGATCTTTGCCATTTCCCTCTCCATCGGATTGGGGCTGCAGCTGGAACCGGGTGCGGTGCAGCACCTGCCGGATACGCTGCGGGTCCTGATGACCTCGGGCTTGCTGCCGGCGGCGCTCATTGCGGTTGTGCTCAATCTGGTGCTGCCGCAGGAGCTTGCCAGCGAGGCCACGGAAGAGGTCTCTGGCGGCCTGTCAGGACAGGGGCGCGGTAGCCTGCCGGGCGAGTAACCGCAGCTCTTGAGTGTGCAACGAACAGGGGCCGCAGCAGATATGCGCGGCCCCTTTGTTCATGGTCGCAGACAGTCGCCTCTTTTCAGCTCTGCCCTGCCATCAGCGCGGCCATATCCAGCATTCGCGCGGAAAATCCCCATTCATTGTCATACCAGCCAAACACCCGCAGCTGGTGATTGCCGATCCGACGGGTTTCCGGTCCGGCAAGGACCAGCGATTCAGCTCGGGCACGCAGATCGGATGAGACCAGCGGCTGCTCGGTCCATCCCAGAACCTGCGAAGCCTCGATCGCAGTGCGCAGGGTGGTATCGGCGAAGTCTGCCGCCATCGGGTGGCTGGTCCTGACCACCAGATCCACCGCAGACACGCTGGCGGTTGGCACTCGCACCGCAGCACCACTGATGCGACCAGCCAGATGCGGCAGTACCTCGTCGATCAGATGGGTGGCAGAAGTCGTGGTTGGCACCATCGACAGCGCCCCGGCACGGGAGCGGGCAAAATCGCCGCGCGGTGCGTCCACCATCGGCTGCGAATTGGTGTAGCAGTGGATCGTGGTCATATGGGCGCTGTCGATGCCCAGCAGCATGTCCAGCAGCTTGACCAGCGGGGCCAGCCCGTTGGTGGTGCAGGAGGCATTGGAGATGATCGCGCCATCGCCCAGATCGGCCTCGTTTGCGCCCAGCACAATCGTGCGTTCGGCGGCGGGCGAGGGGCCGGAGATCAGCACCTTGCGCGCCCCGGCCGTCAGCCCCCGTCCCGCCACATCCGATGTTCGCGCGATGCCGGTGCATTCCAGCACCACATCGACGCCTGTCAGATCCAGCGTGCTGAGGTCGGCTGTCTGGTGGAACCGGATCACCCGGTCGGCAATCCGCAGGTTGTTGCCCTCGATCGCAACCGCATCGGGATAGGGGCCAAAGGTGCTATCGTATTGAAACAGATAGGCGCACATGTCCAAGGGTGCGATATCGTTGATGCAGACCAGCTCAATCCCGGCACCGCGCGGCGTCGTCAGGATCTGGCGCAGAATAGCGCGGCCGATGCGGCCGAATCCGTTGATTGCAAGTTTCATGGCCAAGCTATGACAGGGCGCGGCGCGCGGCTCAATCCGCTAGAGCGGCAATCCTGCTCCGGTTTCGGTCACAATTTCCCGCGCGGTGTTTCAAATCGACGCCTGTGCCGCTGGGCGGGGCCACGCGAACCACGGCGGAGTGCGCCTAGGGGCAGGCCAACCGTGCGAAATACGTCCCATTGATGGAGCGCACCATCGTCTCGACCCGGGCCCGGCACCCGGTTGCAGCGTGAAAGGCGCGCACGGCCTGCCGCGCTGTCAGTACCGCAGGCGGGCGAAACGGCTGTAGCTCCGCGTTCTGGCGCTGCGCCATGTAGCGTCCCGTCGCGCTGCCAGTGTTGCGACCTGTGTCTGTCACCTCCGGGGCCACATGCCAGCTGCGCCCCAGCACATTGACCACGGTCACCTGTGCCTCCGATTCGGTGCCAGCATCAGCCGGACCCGGCAGGGTGAGCAGCAACGGTCCCGTCACCACGGCAAAGGCGACGCCAGCCATCTTGCGGCCAGCGGCCCTGCGCGGGGCGGCGGCAGCGGCGGCGATGGTTGCCGGGCGACCCGCACGGGTGCTCAGCACCGCCAGCAGGCTTATCAGCCCCAGCGCAAGACCTGTGAACACGATAGAAATGATCGACATTGGCGCAGGCTCCATGGCTGACCTCGCGGGGCGAGATCGACCCGCGAGACTGTCTTGCAACATGTCACCTACCTTAGCGCAGCTGTGCGTTCTGGCAATGGCGATGCGCCGCCTTGGTTAGCGCGGCGGGCTTAGCGGCATGTGCCGGTTGACGTCCTTGTATAGCAGGTAACGGAAGCGTCCCGGTCCCCCGGCATAGCAGGCCTGCGGGCAGAAGGCGCGCAGCCACATGAAATCACCGGCCTCAACTTCGACCCAATCCTGGTTAAGGCGGTAGACGGCCTTGCCCTCCAGAACATAGAGCCCGTGTTCCATCACATGGGTCTCGGGGAAAGGGATGACGCCGCCCGGTTCAAAGGTCACGATAGTGACATGCATGTCATGCGACAGATCTGCCGGATCGACAAAACGGGTGGTGGCCCAGCGACCCTCGGTGTCGGGCATGACGCTGGGGGCAATGTCGCGCTCGTTGGTGACCAGAACTGCGGGTTTCTCGACGCCGGGCGCCGGTTCCCAGCGTTTGCGGATCCAGTGAAACCCTGCTGTGCTGTCGCTGCTGTTGTGCAGGGTCCAGGCCGCCCCGGCCGGGATATAGGCATAGCCGCCCGGTTCCAGGTGATGCGCGACGCCATCGACGGTCAGATCCAGCTTGCCCTCCGTCACGAACAGCACGGATTGCGCGGCGCTGTCATGTTCGGGACTGTCGGAGCCGCCATCCGGTTGCAGCTCAACGATATATTGCGAGAACGTCTCGGCAAAGCCACTCAGGGGGCGGGCGATGACCCACATCCGCATCCCCTGCCAACCCGGCAGATATGAGGTGGTGATATCGCGCATTGTGCCTTTGGGGATGACGGCATAGGCATCGGTGAACATGGCGCGGTCGGTCAGCAGCTGCTCCTGACCGGGGTGGCCTCCCTTGGGGGTGAAATAACGCGGCGCGGTCATCGGCGATCCTTTCGTGATGGGTGCCGTATTTATGCGGGCTTGCCGATGGGGGTCCAAGAGGGGCGCTGCGGATAACATCCTTCGCGAAATTTTGAATATCGGATGCGGGCAGCGTTACAGATCTGCCAGCGCCTGGCTCTGGCGCAGCTCCGCCGCGCAGAGCTGCAACGCGCGCAGCGAGATTTCGGTGTCCTGTGCCGGGTTCATCCCCCGCGGGGACGAACTGCCAACCACGATAGGCCGTTGATCGGGGCGCGAGACCGGCACGGCGTAACCGATGATCCCGGTTTCGAACTCACTGTCGGTCACCGCATAGCCCCGCTGCCGCGCGGTGCGCACCCGGTCGAGGATTTGATCCACCTCGATCAGGGATTGCTCGGTGTGGCGGGGGATATCCGCCGTCGCCAACGTTTCGGCAGCCGCGTCGTCCGACAGGCAGCCCATCAGCATCCGCCCCAGGCTGGTATGGACCAGCGGGATATGAGCGCCGGCGGTAAACCCATAGGTGACCGGTGCATGTTCGACCGTGGATTGCGCCAGCAGCAACACCCGCCCCTGATCCAACGTCGCAAGTGTAATCTCAGCGCCAAGGCTGCGGGCATGACGGTTCAGCACCGGCTGCACCTTGCGGCCAAACTGATTGGCCTGAAGAAACCCGCCGGACAGCGCCAGCACCTGCGGCGTCAGCGACAGGACCCGGCCCTGCTGGCGCAGATACCCGGCCTGTACAAGCGTCAGCGCCCCGCGCCGCGCCGTGGCACGATCCTGACCGGTGCGCCGTGCGATATCTGCCAGCGTCAGCGTCGGAGTAGCCGCGTCAAACGCCGCCAGAACAGCCAGCCCCTTGGCAAAGCTTGAGGAAATATTACGGTCTTGTTCACTCATCTTCTCATCCAAAAAATACTTGTCAGCGCGCCTGCTTGCACCGGGGGAGGGGATCAAATGGATCGTATCCCGGTAGCACCGACCGCAGATCGAACAAGGTACGGCCCGTGTCCGCATCGGTCTGAGACATCATCGGTGTTCTGTCGGTGCCCCTGCCTCCGTCACCCTGGGTTGTCTGTCAGTTTCAGTCTTCGGCCCTGCGCTGTGCCCTGCGTTCAATTCGCAGCTTTATGTGCCTCGCCTCTGATAAGAGACTGGACCTGAACTAGTTTTTTAGTTCAAGCTTAAATTATCCAATTGCATAACAAAAACATTGCAAAGGGTGTGATATGGGGAAGACCGACGCAACGTCATGAGCGGCGGGGCACATATCGAAGGCGTGGACAGAAGAAGGTCAGATCACAAGATGACGACGTCACTCATCAAGGGGGCGCTTGCGCGCAAGGGGTTGCTGACAGAGCAGGCCTGTCACGCGGGCGAGGCGGTGCTGGCGCAATGCGAAGCCGCGCGCGTGGAAACCGTGCGCGTCCTCTTTGCCGATCAACACGGCATTCTGCGGGGTAAGACGCTGGTCGCCGCCGGCCTGAGGTCGCTGTTTGAGCAGGGAATCGCGGTGCCGTCGACACTGTTGCTGAAGGATACCGCCCATCGCACCGCCTTCCCGGTGTGGAGCGAAAACCCCGAGGAGGTTGTGACGCCGATGCAGGGCGCCAGCGATGTGCTGCTGGTGCCGCGCCCGGAGACCTTTCGCGTGCTGCCATGGTCCCCACATTCGGCCTGGATCTTCTGTCATGTCGCGTTCCACGATGGCGACGTCGTCCCCTTCGGATCGGCCTATGTGCTGGAACGGGCGGTGGAGACATTGGCAGAACAGGGGCTGAAGACCGTGGTCGGGCTGGAGGTCGAATTCCAGATCTTCGAACGTGTGGACCCGGCGCTGGGCCATGCGCAGCAGGGGATGCCCGGGGCTCCGATCGAGACCCGGAACCTCATTCAGGGCTACCAGTATCTCACCGAAACCCGCTACGGCGAGGCCGAGGCGATTCTGGACAGGTTACGACGCAATGCGCAGGCGCTTGGCCTGCCGGTGCGCACTGTCGAGATCGAGATGGGTCCGAGCCAGTTCGAGTTCACCTTCGATCCGGCCGATCCGATGACGCAGGCGGACGCGATGGTGATGTTCCGCACCATGGTCAAGGAAGTCTGTGCCGCTCAGGGGTTACACGCCAGTTTCATGGCCAAGCCGCGGCAGGATCACGCGATGGCCAATGGCTGGCACATCCATCAGTCGCTGATAGATCCCAGCACCGGGCGCAATCTGTTCATGCCCGAGGTTGAGGGCGAGCTGACGGAAGAGGCCAGTGGCTGGATCGCCGGGCTGCTCGCCCATGCCGAGGCGGCCTCGCTGCTGGTTGCCCCTACGGTCAATAGCTACAAGAGGTATCTGCCATACCAGCTGGCGCCCAACCGGATACAATGGGGAGAGGACAATCGCGGCGCCATGCTGCGCGGCCTGATGCGCCCCGGCGACCTCTCCAGCCGGATCGAGAATCGCGCGCCCGACAGCAGTGCCAATCCTTATTTCGCGCTGGCCGCGCAGATCATCGCGGGCAGCGAGGGGCTGGCCTCCGGGCGACGCGCGCCGCCGCCCACGGCATCGCCCTATTCCGACGACGCGCAAAAGCTGCCGCGCTCGCTTGGACAGGCGTTGCAGGCCTTCAGCGGATCCGACCTGTTTCGCATCGCTCTGGGGGGCGATGTGGTCGACTATCTCGCCCATCTGAAAGAGGTCGAATGGTCCCGCTACCTCGATACCGTCAGCGAATGGGAGCAGGCTGAATACTTTAACCTTTACTGATGTTTGACCGGTTCCGGCAGGGCCGTTGCGCGGTCGGCCGGCGGTGCCTGATTGCGGCGGTTCAAATGCGTTCGAGACCGCGATTGCAGCTTGAACGAGACATCCGTTATTGGTACCGTATACAGGCGTATGCGGGAGAACCATTGCAGCAGGAATTGCCTGCCGACACTGGTGCCGAAGGAGCAACCGCCCCGGAAACTCTCAGGCCAAAGGGACCGTAAACGTGACGTACTCTGGAGAGACCCTGATCACACCAGGGCGCCGAAGGGATAACGATCTCAGGCAAAGGGACAGAGGGGGCATCACATTGCGCAGGTTCTGCCTGCGTGACGATTGGATGCCGGGACCATGCCATCATTCCTGATCGGACCGGCCCTGAACTCATGGGATGGATCGGCATGACTGCTGAGACCAGGCAAATAGGAACGATACCGGCGCCAGTCGGGCTGGCCGGGGCAGTTCCCTGCGGGCGGTGCTTGGCTTCGGCGGCTCGTGCCATGCCCGTGATGCCGCAGATTTTGACACCCAAACCGCAGCCGTCCACCAGGGCGCGCTGCCATAAGCGCTGAGATCGGCGCGATCTCCAAAGGAAGAGACTGATGAAATACACCGAAGAACACGAATGGCTGCTGGCCGAGAGCGATGATCTGATCACGGTGGGCATCACAACCCACGCGGCAGAGCAGCTGGGCGATGTGGTCTTTGTGGAACTGCCCGAGGTCGGCACCGAAGTCTCCAAGGATGATGAAATCGTGGTCATCGAATCCGTAAAGGCAGCCTCCGATATCCTGGCGCCGCTGGACGGCGAGATCGTCGAGGTGAACGACGCTCTGATCGACAACCCCGGCAAGATCAACGAAGACCCTCAGGGCGACGCCTGGTTCTTCAAGATCAAGCCGTCCGATCTGTCCCCGATGGACGATTACATGGATGAAGCCGGCTACAAGGACTTCATCGGCTGATCCTTTCACCCCGCCTGCGCCCTTCCGCGCGGCGGGGTTTTTTGATCGCTGTTCCCGCACCTATCGCGGTGCCAATCCGCACCACCGGGCCAGCCCGCAGCATTCCGCTGCCTTAACCTCCTGTTGCTGAAGAGGGCGACACATGTCTTTTGAACCCACGGACTATCTGCCGTATGACTTTGCCAACCGCCGCCATATCGGCCCGTCTCCCGAAGAGATGGACGACATGCTTGCCGTGGTTGGCGCCGAGAGCCTGGATGCGCTGATTGACGAAACGGTGCCTGCCACCATCCGTCAGGCCGCCGCGCTGGAGTTTGGCCGTCCTCTGTCGGAACGCGAGCTGCAGCATCACATGCGTGAGGTCGCAGGCAAGAACGTTCTGAAAACCTCGCTGATCGGGCAGGGCTACCACGGCACCGTGACCCCACCCGCCATTCAGCGCAATATTCTGGAAAACCCGGCCTGGTACACCGCCTACACGCCCTATCAGCCCGAAATCTCGCAGGGCCGTCTTGAGGCGCTGTTGAACTTCCAGACCATGATCTCGGATCTGACCGGTCTGGAAATCGCCAATGCCTCGCTTCTGGACGAGGCCACAGCCTGCGCTGAGGCAATGACCGTCGCGCAGCGGGTCGCCAAATCGAAGGCCAAGGCGTTTTTTGTCGACCGCGATTGTCACCCGCAGAACATTGCCGTGATCCAGACCCGCGCCGAGCCGCTGGGGATCGAGGTCATCGTCGGCAACCCCGACAAGCTGGAGGCGGATAAGGTCTTTGGCGCGCTGTTCCAATACCCCGGCACCTACGGTCATGTGCGCGATTTCACCGACCACATCGCGCAGCTGCACGCGCATAAGGCCATCGGCATCGTTGCAGCCGACCCGCTGTCCCTGACGCTGCTGAAAGAGCCGGGCGCCATGGGTGCCGATATCGCTGTCGGCTCGACCCAGCGCTTTGGCGTGCCGGTGGGTGCAGGCGGTCCACATGCGGCCTATATGGCGACCAAGGATGCTTACAAACGCTCGATCCCCGGCCGGATTGTCGGTGTCTCGGTTGATGCTCATGGCAACCGCGCCTATCGCCTGTCGCTACAGACCCGTGAACAGCACATCCGCCGCGAAAAGGCGACCTCCAACGTCTGTACTGCACAGGCTCTGCTGGCGGTGATGGCGTCGATGTACGCGGTCTTCCACGGCCCCAAGGGGCTGAAAGCCATCGCGCAGCGCATCCATCGCAAGACCGTGCGTCTGGCCCGTGGACTGGAAGGGGCAGGGTTCAGCGTTGATCCCCGATCCTTCTTCGACACGATCACCGTTGATGTGGGGCCGCTGCAATCGGCGGTGCTGAAATCGGCGGTGGACGAGGGGCTGAACCTGCGCCGCGTTGGCGAAACCCGCGTTGGTATCACATTGGATGAGGTCACCCGTTCTGAGACCATCGAAGCGGTCTGGCGCGCCTTTGGCATCCGACGCAAGGACGAAGACTTCACCCATGAATACCGCGTGCCGGAAAACATGCACCGCACGTCTGACTATCTGACGCATCCGATCTTCCACATGAACCGGGCCGAAACCGAGATGATGCGCTACATGCGCCGCCTCGCGGATCGTGATCTGGCGCTGGACCGGGCGATGATCCCGCTTGGCTCCTGCACGATGAAGCTCAATGCCGCCGCCGAGATGATGCCGCTCAGCTGGCCGGAGTTCGCCAATATCCACCCCTTTGCCCCTGCCGATCAGATGCAGGGCTATGCAGAGATGGTCAGCGATCTGTCCGAGAAACTGTGCCAGATCACCGGCTATGATGCGATCTCCATGCAGCCCAACTCTGGCGCGCAGGGGGAATACGCGGGCCTTCTGTCCATTGCGGCCTATCACCGTGCCAACGGTCAGGGCCACCGCAACATCTGTCTGATCCCGATGTCGGCCCATGGCACCAACCCGGCCTCCGCCCAGATGGTGGGGTGGAAGGTTGTCGTGGTGAAATCCGCAGAAAACGGCGATATCGACCTCGAGGATTTCCGCGAAAAGGCGGAGAAACACGCCGAAAACCTCGCAGGCTGCATGATCACCTATCCCTCGACCCACGGCGTGTTCGAGGAAACCGTGCATGAGGTCTGCAAAATTACCCATGATCACGGCGGTCAGGTTTATATCGACGGTGCCAATATGAACGCCATGGTGGGCCTGTCCCGTCCCGGCGATCTGGGCGGCGATGTGAGCCACCTGAACCTGCACAAGACCTTTGCCATTCCCCACGGTGGTGGTGGCCCCGGCATGGGACCGATTGGCGTGAAGGCGCATCTGCAACCGCATCTGCCCGGCCACCCGGAAACCGGTGGTCAGGAAGGGCCGGTCTCGGCTGCGCCTTTCGGGTCGGCCTCTATCCTGACCATCAGCTGGGCCTATTGCCTGATGATGGGTGGTGCGGGCCTGACGCAGGCGACAAAGGTGGCGATCCTCAACGCCAACTACATCGCCAAGCGTCTCGAAGGCGCCTATGACGTACTCTACAAGGGGCCGACAGGCCGCGTTGCGCATGAGTGTATTCTGGACACCCGCCCGTTTGAGGCCAGCGCCAATGTCACTGTTGACGATGTGGCCAAGCGCCTGATCGACAGCGGTTTCCACGCACCAACAATGTCCTGGCCCGTCGCGGGCACCCTGATGGTGGAACCCACCGAGTCCGAGACCAAGGCCGAGCTGGACCGTTTCTGCGAGGCCATGCTGTCGATCCGCGAGGAAATCCGCGCAGTTGAGGCAGGCGAAATGGATGCGGAGAATAACGCATTGAAAAACGCGCCTCACACGATGGAAGATCTCGTTAAGGACTGGGATCGCCCCTATTCCCGCGAACAGGGCTGCTTCCCTCCGGGCGCGTTCCGGGTCGACAAATACTGGCCGCCGGTCAACCGCGTCGACAATGCTTACGGTGACCGCCATCTGGTCTGCACCTGCCCACCGATGGAAGACTACGCCGAGGCGGCAGAGTAACCACTTGCGAAACGGGCCCTTCGGGGCCCGTTTTTCTGTCCTGCGATGCCTATCCATCTGTGACGTCCCGTCACGCGGCTGGACAGCGGCACAACCCCCGCGCCATGCTGCCGCCAAGGGAAACAACACGAAGAGGCGCCGGGATGGACATGAACTTGGGTATGCGCAGCGAAAACCGCGCGCTTCTGGATCGGGTGGCGGCGATGATCCGCGACGAGATCATGCCGATGGAGGCCGAGTATCATGCCGAGATCGGCAAGGGGGATCGCTGGCAATACACCGATCGGCAGGCCGAGATCCTCGAAGGCCTGAAAGCCAAGGCCAAGGCCGACGGCCTGTGGAATTTCTGGCTCACCGACAGTGACAAGGGCTTTGGCCTCTCGACCGTCGAATATGCTTACTTTGCTGAGGAAATGGGAAAAACCCCGCTGGGGGCAGAGGTGTTCAACTGCTCCGCGCCCGACACCGGCAATATGGAAGTGTTTGAGCGCTACGGCACCGAGGCGATGAAACAGCAATGGCTGGCGCCGCTCCTTCAGGGCGAGATCCGCTCGGCCTATCTGATGACGGAGCCGGATGTCGCCAGCTCGGACGCCACCAATATCGCCATGTCCTGCCTGCGCGACGGCGATGACTATGTGCTGAACGGCGAAAAATGGTGGGCCTCAGGGGCAGGGGATCCGCGCTGCAAGGTCTATATCGTCATGGTGCGCACCGGCGGCGACGAGCTGCCCAAACACAAGCGCCAGTCGATGATCGTGGTGCCTGCGGATGCACCGGGGATCGAGGTGCTGCGCCCGATGGAGGTCTACGGTCACGATGACGCCCCCCACGGCCATATGCACATCCGCTTCTCAGACGTGCGTGTGCCTGCTGAAAACATGCTGCTGGGCGAGGGGCGCGGATTTGAAATCGCGCAGGGCCGTCTTGGGCCGGGGCGCATTCACCATTGTATGCGCGCCATCGGCCAGGCCGAAAGCGCGCTGGAACAGCTCTGCCGCCGCTCGCTGCGCCGCGAGGCCTTTGGCAAGCCGCTGGCCCAGCTTGGCGCCAACTACGATATCATCGCCGAATGCCGGATGGAGATCGAAATGGCCCGGCTCCTCTGTCTCAAGGCGGCATGGTACATGGATCAGGGCGATGCACGCGCCGCAGCACCCTGGATCAGCCAGATCAAGGTGGTTGCCCCCCGTGTCGCGTTGAAGGTGATCGACGAGGCGGTGCAGATTCACGGAGGGCAGGGCATCAGCCAGGACACGCCGCTGGCGCAGGCCTGGACCCATGTGCGCACCCTGCGCCTTGCCGATGGGCCGGATGCGGTGCACCGCAGGCAGGTCGCCCGCGCCGAGCTGAAAGCCTACAGTCAGGAGAATCTGGGTTAACGCTTGCCCCCCAATCCGGGCTGAGCGGCGAGGCTCCGACCAAAAAAATAGGCCTCCAGAAATAGTCAGGCGCGCTCCCGGTGGAGGGCGCCTTTCTCATGTTAAGCCCAATCCGTTGAAAGAATGAGATTTCACCGCGTGAACTGGTCAGATCATCGGCTGATCTGACGTCGCGGAAAAATACTGTGGATATCTTGCCGTAGTTAACCGCAGTCGCTATACGCACGCCTTTCCGGTCGCAGCCTACCCGGATATCAAAACAAGGACTGAAAACTTGAAAACACTTGTCATCTGCTCGGGCGGATTGGATTCGGTATCCCTCGCCCATGTACTCGCTGCCAAAGGGCAGCTGTCGCGCCTTGTCTCATTCGACTACGGACAGCGCCACCGCAAGGAACTCGACTATGCTGCCGCCTGCGCAGAGCGGCTCGGGGTTCCCCACGAGATCATTGATATGCGTTCGATCGGCGCGGCACTCAGCGGCTCTGCCCTGACGGACGATATTGATGTACCGGATGGCCACTACGCCGAAGAGACCATGAAGGTTACGGTGGTGCCCAACCGCAATGCCATCATGCTAACCATTGCCTACGGGATTGCCGCCGCCAAGGGCGACACGGCTGTGGCAACGGCGGTGCATGGCGGCGATCACTTCATTTACCCGGACTGCCGCCCGGCCTTCACCGATGCTTTTGACGCGATGCAGCGCATGGCGCTGGATGGCTATGCCGACGTGGCGCTGGTGACACCGTTCGTGCATCGCTCCAAAGGCGACATTGTCACCGCAGGTGCGGCGGTGAACACGCCCTTTGCCGAGACCTGGTCCTGCTACAAGGGTGGCGAACATCATTGCGGGCGCTGCGGCACCTGCGTTGAACGCCGTGAGGCCTTCGATCTGGCAGGCGTTGAGGATCCGACAGTTTACGCGGACCCCGATTTCTGGCGCACAGCCATCAAGGAAGGGGCCGCCTGATGTTCCGCATTACCAAGGAGTTCCACTTCTCCGCTTCACATCAGCTGACCCATCTGCCAGCTGATCACCAATGCGCGCGGCTGCATGGGCACAATTACATCGTCGTGGTCGAACTGGCCGGCGCCAAGTTGAACAGCGACGGTTTTGTCCGCGATTATCACGAGCTGGCACCGCTGAAGAATTACATCGACGGCAGCTTTGATCATCGCCATCTGAACGATGTGATGGACGGCCCCTCGACCGCCGAGAACATGGCCCGTCATTTCTACGAATGGTGTGTCGCGCGCTGGCCCGAAACCGCTGCGGTGCGGGTATCGGAGACCCCGAAAACATGGGCCGAGTACCGACCATGAGCCTGCGCATTGCCGAAATCTTCGGACCCACGATCCAGGGAGAAGGCGCCCTGATCGGGGAGCCGACCGTCTTTGTCCGCACTGGCGGCTGCGATTACCGATGCAGCTGGTGCGACAGTCTCCACGCGGTTGACAGCAAATACCGCGAGACCTGGATCCCGATGACCACCAGCGATGTCTGGGCAGAGGTCACGCAGCTCAGCGGCGGTCAGCCGCTGACCGTCTCGCTCTCGGGTGGCAACCCGGCCATTCAGGACTTTGCCGAGCTGATCGCACGGGGAAAGGCCGAGGGCTATCGCTTTGCCTGCGAGACGCAGGGCTCGATCAACCAGCCCTGGTTTGCCCAGCTGGACACGCTGGTGCTCAGCCCGAAACCACCCTCCAGCGGCCATAAGGTGGATTGGCAGAAATTTGACCACTGCCTTCAGGCTGCAAAGGGGTGCGGGCAAACCGTGGTAAAGATCGTGATCTTCGACGACCGGGATTATGACTGGGCGCGGGCCGTTGCAAAACGCCTGCCGGACCTGCCGCTCTACCTGCAACCCGGCAACCCGGAGGTGGACCCGGATAAACCGGTGGACCTGACCGCCGCCACGGAACGTCTGCAATGGCTGATTGAAAAGGTAACCGGAGACCGCTGGTTTACCCCCCGTGTGCTGCCACAGCTTCATGTGCTGGTCTGGGGCAACAAACGCGGTGTCTAGGCCGAGAGACCTGAGGAGAAAAGAAGATGAGTGACGATATCTACAAGGATCTGAAACAGCTGGGCGGCGCGACCGTAATGCCCAGCAACCCCGACGAAGCAGAGCTGGAGCGGGTGCAGAACCCGCAGGCCGACGTCGCCTACAACGTGCGCTTCACCGCGCCGGAGTTCACATCACTCTGCCCGATGACCGGCCAGCCCGATTTTGCCCATCTGGTCATCGACTACGTGCCGGGCAAATGGCTGGTCGAGAGCAAATCGCTCAAGCTGTTTCTGGGCTCCTTCCGCAACCACGGCGCCTTCCACGAAGATTGCACCGTGTCCATTGCGCGTCGGCTGGCCGATTACCTTGAGCCGCAGTGGCTGCGGATCGGCGGCTATTGGTACCCGCGTGGCGGCATTCCGATTGATGTCTTCTGGCAGACCGGACCGCTGCCGGAGGGCGTCTGGATCCCGGATCAGGGCGTGCCGCCCTATCGCGGTCGCGGCTGAAAACGTCGCTCTGGCCGTCAGCCGACGGCCTGATCACTGAATGCGGGCCGGGTCGTCAGGCCTGACTCGCCCGCGGTCCCAGCAACGGATCGCGGGCCATGGCGGCGGCATCGACATCCTGCGGTTCCGCTCCCAGAAGATTGCCGCGACGGCGATTGAAGTAGAGATCAATCCGGCTGTAGAGCGTGTTGCGGCGCATCTCCAGACAGCGCATCAGCGCCTTGCGGGCATAGTCCAGCAGCTCATCTTTCTGATCCTGAAGGCCAATCACTTCCTCGGCCCGGTTCGAACCACCATCGGCGGCTCTCTCTGCCTCAGCTTGCGGCGCGCCAGCATCCTCGCGGTTGGCCGTCGGCGGCGGTGATGATGACAGCTGCGGCGACAGCGGAAAGTGACAGCCCAGCAGGACCACATTGCCCGGTGAAACGGTGATCGGGTCGATATAGGTCAGACATTCAAAGGGCTCGCCCTCGGCATTGTAGTTCCACAGCGTTTGCGACCCGCGTCTGCACATATCGCGGGCGTGTTTCAGCAGGCTCACCGAACTTTCCTGAACCGCAGGGCCCTGGAACAGCGGGCACGGCCGGTCGATCACATCCTGCGCCCGGTAGCCCGTTGCCTGTTCAAAGGCCCGGTTGACAAAAACCAGCTCCAGCTCCTCGGCTTCGGGATTGATCAGCGACAGCGGCAACGTGGAATGCCGCAGCAAAGTACCAAGAAGTTCCATCTCTTTTTCCACGTCATCACCCACCGATTAAGCATATGATCTGTGACGAAACGCGTAACCGAACGGTTGGTTCCCGTAGGGCGCCAAAAAAACTGAAAAAATATGCCGCCCTCCGCAACAGCGGATCGCCGCTGCCGTGAAAGGTGATTTCTGAAACTATTACAGCAGTTTGTCAGGTTGCGGAGAAGGGGTCGTCAGGATATCCGACCCGCGCAAGATAGAGCCCATGCCCCGGGCAGACCGGTCCACAGGCGGCCCTGTCCGTCGCCTCAAGCGCAGATTTCACATCCTCAGGCGACCAGGCTCCGGCGCCGACCCGCTCCAGCGTGCCGACAAAACTGCGCACCTGATTGTGCAGGAACGACCGCGCCCGCACATGGAAATGGATCTCCGGCCCCGAAAAGCCCTGAACCCGTTCGACGCGCAGCTCGTCCAGCGTCTTGAGCGGGCTGGCCGCCTGGCAGATTGAGGAGCGAAACGTGGTGAAATCATGCTGGCCGATCAGATGGTGCGCGGCCTCCTGCATGGCGTCTGCATCCAGATCATGGCTCAGCTGCCAGACCTGTCCGGCGTCATGGGTGGCAGGCGCGCGGCGGATCAGGATGCGGAACAGATACTGCCGCTCAATGGCCGAGAACCGCGCGTGCCAATCGTCGTCCACACGGGCGCAATCCACAATCGCCACGGGGGCAGGCTTCAGATGGTAATTCAGCGCCTCGGACAGGCGGAAGGGATCCCAGTCCTTTTCCATGTCGCAATGGGCCACCTGACCCAGACCATGCACCCCGGTATCGGTGCGGCCTGCTGCGGCAATGGTATGGGGGCCGGGTTCGAGCCGCGCAAGCGCATCCTCGATCGCCCCCTGAACCGAGGGCTGATCCTTCTGGCGCTGCCACCCGGCAAAGGGTGCGCCGTGATATTCGACTTTCAAAGCAAAACGCGGCATGAGCGGGCAAGTAACGCGGCAATCGCGGCGGCACAAGTCCCGGATGGCGGCCTGCCGGGGTGGTATCATACCCGGTCAGCCCTTATCTTGATCAAATCGAACAAGGATCTGACCCCGCAAAGGGTCGGCAAGACGGGGCAAACCTTTGGGATTATCATCACTGGCAGACGGGGTCTTGCGCAGCGTCGAAGAGGCGGGCGCCGCCCTTTCGGAGAGCCTGTTTGAACCGTCGATCCGCCTTGGCGTCACGGGTCTTGCCCGCGCCGGCAAGACCGTGTTCATCACCTCACTGGTGGCCAACCTGATGAACCGGGGGCGGATGGTGCAGCTCTCGGCGGTGCGCGAAGGGCGGGTCGAGACGGCGTTTCTGCAACCCCAGCCCGATGATACCGTGCCCCGATTTGACTACGAAAACCATCTTGGCGCCCTGACCGGGCCGCGCCCCTTCTGGCCCGACAGCACGCGGGCCGTCTCCGAACTGCGCCTCAGTCTGAAGGTGCAGCCAAACGGTCTGCTGTCGGGCTTTCAGGGACCACGCACCCTGCATCTGGACATTGTCGATTATCCCGGTGAATGGCTCCTGGATCTGGCGCTGCTGGACAAGACATACGCCCAGTGGTGCGATGAGGTGCTGACCCGCATCCGCAGTCGGTCGCAGGCGGCGGCGTTTCTGGACCTCGCGCAGAAGGTTGACGCCACAGCCCCCCATGACGAACCGCTGGCGCAGGATCTGACCGCGGCCTTTGCCGCCTATCTGCAGGCGGCCCGTGCCGCCGGCTACTATGACTGCACACCGGGGCGCTTCCTGTTGCCGGGGGATCTGGCCGGGTCGCCGGTGCTGACCTTCGCGCCGGTCCCGCTTTGCGATAGCGCCCCGCGCCGGTCGCTTCACCGCGAGATGGAACGCCGGTTTGAGGCCTATAAGTCGAAGGTCGTGAAACCCTTCTTTCGCGATCATTTCGCCCGCATCGACCGGCAAGTGGTGCTGGTCGATGCCCTCAGCGCGATCCATTCCGGCCCCCGCGCGGTCGACGATCTGCGCCACGCGATGACCGATATCCTTGCCGCCTTCCGTCCCGGTCGCAACGGGTTTCTGCGCCAGATCCTGCGCGGCAAGCGGGTGGAAAAGATCCTGTTCGCGGCGACCAAGGCCGATCACCTGCATCACCAGCAGCATCCGCAGCTGACCGCCATCATCGAGGCGCTGACCCGCGATGCCCGCGACCGGGCCCGCTTCGCCGGGGCCGAGACGGCGGCGCTGTCGCTTGCCGCCCTGCGCGCGACGACGGAGGAGCTGCGCCACCACAACGGGATCGAGCTGCCCTGCGTGCGTGGCACGCTTCTGGACAGCGGCAAGCCTGCGGCCTTTTATCCCGGCGCATTGCCGCAGGATCCCTCGCATCTGCTGACCCCGGCCCGGCAGGGCGCAGAGACCTGGCTCGACGGCGATTATCAGGCCATGGCCTTCGCCCCGGCTCCGCTCACCCTGCGTCCGGGCGACGGCCCACCTCACATCCGCCTCGACCGGGCGGCAGAATTCCTGATCGGAGACCGCCTTTGACCTGTGTCGCACAGTCTGATCCACCGCCCGCGCTGCGCCCGGCCCGCAGCACTGACGCAGGCAAGATTGCCGAAATCCTGCACGGGTTCGAAGTCGACACGCCATGGATGCCCAAACGCCATACCGGTGCCGAGGCGATTGGCTTCTGCGGGATCATGATTGATCGCGGCTGGGTCACCGTGGTGCAGATCGGCGGCCGGATCGAAGGCTTTCTGGCGCGGGACGGCGCCACGATCTGTGCGCTCTACATCCGGCAGCGTGCACGCGGGCAGGGGCTGGGACGCCTGCTGCTGGACTATGCCAAATCGGTGCAGTCGCCGCTGCAGCTCTGGACCCATCAGGCCAATGAGGGGGCGCAGCGGTTCTACCGGCGCGAAGGCTTCGGGGAGCAGTCGCGCAGCGATGGGGCCACCAATGATGAGCGCCTGCCGGATATCCAGTATCTCTGGCCGACGCCGCAGCCCGCCGCTGGTCCCCGACCGGCGGCGCAGGCCCGGCCGTCCGCCACATCAAAGGACAGAGCATGACCCGCAAGGACGCCGTTCTTTTTGACCTCTCCGACAGCGCCACGGCAGATGCCGCACCGGATGTGACCGCCGCACCACCGGTGCCTGATCTGGATGGCGCCAGCAGCAACCTGCCACAGCCCGCGCTGGCACAGGCGGCGGAGCTGGCCAGCCGTCGCCCCTCCCGGCTGGCGCGCTGGTTCTGGGCCTGTCTGACGGCCCTCATAGGTGCCGTCATCTCCGTCGCGGCCTGGGATTTCACCACCGGGCTGATCGACCGCCTGCCGCTTCTGGGATGGGCCATCAGCGCAGGCTTTGCCATCGCCCTGCTGCTGGCGCTACTGATGGGTCTGCGCGAACTGGCCGCGCTGTCGCGCCTGCGCCGGGTCGAAAGCCTGCGCGCTGCGCAGCCCCTGCCGGCGGCGGATGCCCGGACCGCCGATGCCACCGCCGATCTCAAGGCTGCGCGCAGCTATGTCTCCGGGCTGGAACGGTTCTATCGCGGCCGCAAGGATCTCGCCTGGGGGCTGGCCCGGCTTAGCGAGCGCAAGGCCGATATCATGGATGCCGACGCGCTGCTGCAACTGGCCGAGGCGGAGCTGCTGGCGCCGCTGGATGCCCGCGCCCTGCGCGTAGTCGAAGGTGGCGCACGTCAGGTCGCCACGGTCACCGCACTGGTGCCGCTGGCGCTGGCCGATGTGGTGACCGCGCTTGTGACCTCATTGCGGATGATCCGCCGCATTGCCGATATCTACGGCGGGCGGTCCGGTTTTCTCGGCTCCTGGCGGCTCACCCGCGCTGTGCTATCCCATCTGGTCGCCACCGGCGCCGTGGCCGTTGGCGATGACCTGCTGGAGCCGGTGCTGGGCGGATCGTTGTTGTCGAAACTCTCGCGCCGCTTTGGCGAAGGGCTGGTGAACGGCGCGCTCTCCGCCCGCGTTGGCATCGCCGCGATGGAGGTCTGCCGCCCGATGGCCTTCTCAAAGGCGCAGAAGCCAAGCACCCGTAAGGTCATCCAGCGCGCCCTGACCGGCCTGTTCTCCAAGGATCAATAGGCAGGCCTGAGGCTCATGCGCAGCATGAGCCACGCCCAAGGCTGCCAGGTGGCTCTGGCCCCGCCAGAGCGCCGCCGCAGAGGCGGGAGAGCCGCCGTCCTCCGGGATCAGAACAGCTTCGGTGGCGCATCTTTGGGCTGGCGCATGGCGACGATCCCGGTGCGAAACCCCTCGCCAATCCGATCCGCCAGCGCGCCCCATTGCAGCGCTGTCCGTTCCGGCAGCTCCGCCTGCAACACCTCGTGAAACAGCCCCAGCCAGAGCGGGAAATGCTCCGCCTTCACATCCGGCCTGCTGACATGCACCCGCATCGGATTGCCGCTATAGCATTTCTCCCGCAGGATCGCATTGCGCCAGAACCGGCTGATCTTCTCCTCATGCTCAGGCCAATCCTCGACATGGGCGGCAAACACCGGGCCGAGCACCGCATGGGTCCGCACGCGGGAATAAAACACATCCACCACATGAGCGATCTGCTCTGCGGTGATCTCGAACCGCGCCAGCGGGTTCTGTGTTGTGGTTTCGGTCATTGTCTGCTTCGGCCTGCCATCTGCCGCTAGATATGCTGAAGCAGAGACCAAGGGAAGGGGGCGTCTCTGACGCAGCGCTTGTTCAAGCCTCTGCTGGCGCCTGCGGCTGCTGCCGTTATGGTGAGCGGGAGATGTTTCAGAAAAAGGCATTCATTGATGGCGGAGAGCGCAAAGCGGGTGCTGGTTCTGGGCGCCTACGGGTTTATCGGGACCGAGGTGGTACGCGCCCTGCGGGCCGCTGGAATGCATGTGACCGGCCTGGGCCGCAGCGCCGTGCAGGCTGCCCGGGTGCTGCCGGGTGTGCCGTTTGTGCAGGGTGACTTGCTGCAGCTTTTGCAGCCCGAAGAGTGGGTGCCGCTGCTGCAGGGCGCGGACGCTGTGGTCAACTGCGCTGGCATTCTGCAAGATATGGCGCCGGGCGAGCTGGAGGCCGTGCATCACACGGCCATTGCTGCCCTGGGGGTGGCTTGTGCAGAGCGGAACATCGCCGTGGTGCAGATTTCAGCGGCCGGTGCAGGTCCGGATGCCGGGACAGAGTTCATGCGCAGCAAGGGGCGCGGGGATGCCGCCTTGCAGGCCGCTGGTGTGCCGCTGAGGATCCTGAAGCCGGGGTTGGTGATCGGGCAAAATGCCTATGGCGGCACGGGTCTGCTGCGGATGCTGGCGGCGGTGCCCTTGGTGCAGCCCGTGGCGCTGGCAGACGCGCCGGTGCAATGCATCGGCATGGCTGATCTGGCCGCGGCGGTGGTTGCCGCGCTGCGGGGGGAGCTGCCGCAAGGCACCTTTGATCTGGTGGAGGATCAGCCGCAAACCCTGGCGGAGGTGCTGGCAGAGACCCGGGCGTGGCTGGGGTTTGCCCCGGCGGGCTGGCTGCTGCGTTTGCCGGACTGGCTGCTGCCGTCGGTGGCGGGATGTGCTGACGCATTGGGGCGGCTGGGCTGGCGTTCCCCGCTGCGATCCACCGCAATGGCCGAAATCCGGAGCGGTGTGCGCGGCGATCCCGCACCGTACCGGGCCGCCATGGGGCAGGGGATTGCCTCGCTCAAGGCCATCTATCAGCCGCTGCCTTCGGGACGCGCCCAGCGGCTGGACGCGCGGATGGCGCTGCTGATGCCGGCCGCCGTCGCGGTGCTGAGCCTGTTCTGGCTGGCCTCGGGCGTGGTCGGCCTTTGGCAGCTGGAGGCTGCCGCCAAGGTGCTGGCGGATGCAGGCTGGGGCAGCCCGCCGGCGAAAGCCAGCGTCGCCTTCTGGTCGCTTGCCGACATCGCCCTGGGGCTGGCCATCCTGTGGCGGCCCTGGGCGGCGCGGGCCTGCCTGGGGATGGCAGCGGTTTCGCTGATCTACCTGACTGCAGCCACGGCGGTCACCCCGCAGATGTGGGCGGATCCGCTGGGGCCGCTGGTCAAGGTGCTGCCGGGGCTGCTGCTGGCGCTGATCACCCATCAGCTGCTGCAGGAGCGCTGAGATGGACCTGGACCTTGCCTTGCGCTGGCTGCATGTGATCGGCGCCTGCGTGCTGCTGGGCACCGGCGCGGGCATCGCCTTTTTCATGCTGATGGCACACCGGACACGGGATGCCGCACTGATTGCCCACACCGCCAGCGTGGTGGTGCTGGCTGACCTGCTGTTCACCGCCACAGCCGTGATTGCGCAGCCAATCACCGGCGGGCTGCTGGCCTGGCGGTTGGGCTGGCCGCTGAGCGCCGGCTGGCTGGCGCTTTCGATGGGGCTTTATTTGCTGACCGGGCTGTTCTGGCTGCCGGTGGTCTGGATCCAGCTGCGGCTGCGCAATCTGGCGCGGGCGGCAGCCGCGGCGGGAGAGGCGCTGCCAGCGCGCTATCACCGGCTGTTCGCTATCTGGTTTGCTTGCGGCATTCCCGCCTTTGCTGCGGTGCTGATGATCCTCTGGCTGATGCTGGCGCGTCCGGATCTGGGTATCTGGCTGGTACGTTAGTTCTTACTTATTGCCTGGCCGCAGGCCGGGCAGCGCCCGTCCCACCCCGTGCGGAACGGGCACAGCCCTCATCGCAGTGCGGCACAACTGCCGCTTTACCCGCCTGCCGCTCCTGCCTATAAGGCCCTCATGTCCCATGTTGCGGCCATCATTATTCGAATTATATCCCCGGCGCTCTGACCACGTGAGCCGCCGGGCAAAGGTGCTTGAGCCATCGCACCGAACCGAATATCCCAAAATACGACCAGATCATCCAAAGGACGCTGCACATGTGTGCCGACACGCCTCAGACGCCTGAGTACAAAGACACCCTCAATCTGCCCAAAACCGATTTCCCGATGCGCGCGGGCCTGCCCAAGCGTGAGCCGGGCTGGCTGGAGCGTTGGGCGCAGATTGGCGTCTATGACAAACTTCGCGAAAAGGCCGCCGCCGCCAAGGGCACCGATGCCGAGCGCAAGCCCTTCACCCTGCATGACGGCCCCCCTTACGCCAACGGTCACCTGCATATCGGCCACGCGCTGAACAAGACGATCAAGGACATGATCGTCCGCTCGCACCAGATGATGGGCTTTGACGCGCGCTACGTGCCGGGCTGGGATTGCCACGGCCTGCCGATCGAATGGAAGATCGAAGAGCAGTACCGCAAGAAGGGCAAGAACAAGGACGAGGTGAACGTCGTCGATTTCCGTCAGGAATGCCGCAAGTTCGCCGAAGGCTGGATTGATATCCAGCGCGAGGAATTCAAACGCCTTGGCATCACCGGCAACTGGGCTGATCCTTATATCACAATGGATTTCCACGCCGAAGCGGTGATCGCGGATGAATTCATGAAGTTCCTGATGAACGGCACGCTCTATCAGGGCTCCAAACCCGTGATGTGGTCGCCGGTTGAGAAAACCGCGCTGGCTGAGGCCGAGATCGAGTATCACGACCATAAATCGCACACCATCTGGGTGCCCTTCGGCTTTGCCAATGCGACCGGCGATCTGGCCGATGCCCGCGTGGTGATCTGGACCACCACCCCCTGGACGATCCCGTCGAACAAGGCCGTCGCCTTCAATCCGAAGGTCGCTTACGGCCTCTATCGTGTGGACGCCACCGAAGAGGAAAGCTGGACCAACCCCGGTGATCTCTATCTCTTTGCAAACGCGCTGGCCGAGGATGCGCTTGGCAAATCCCGCGTCACCGAATTCACCAAGGTCCGCGATGTCGAGGCCTCCGAATTTGCAGGGCTGATCTGTAAACACCCCTTCAATGGTATCGAGGGCGCGAACGGCTTCTGGGATTATGACGTGCCGATGATCGACGGCGACCATGTCACCGATGATGCAGGCACCGGCTTTGTCCACACCGCGCCCAGCCATGGTGCGGATGACTATGAGTGTTTCGTCGCGCGCAACTGGATCGACCGGATGACCCACAACGTGGGCGAGGAATCCGAATTCCTGTCGCATGTGCCGTTCTTTGCCGGGCTTCAGATCTTTGACAAGAAGGGCAAGGAAGGCAAGGCCAACACCGCCGTGATCGCCAAGCTGGTCGAGGCCGGCGGCATTATCGCCCGTGGCCGCATCACCCACAGCTACCCGCATTCCTGGCGCTCCAAGGCACCGATCGTGTTCCGCAACACCCCGCAGTGGTTTGCCTCCGTGGACCGCGAGCTGGACGACGGCATGGGCGAGATGGGCGATACCATCCGCACCCGCGCGCTGAATTCCATCGACCAGCTGGTGCACTGGACGCCGCAGACCGGCCGGAACCGCCTCTATTCGATGATCGAAAGCCGCCCGGACTGGGTGCTGTCGCGCCAGCGCGCCTGGGGCGTGCCGCTCACCTGCTTCGTGAAGAAGGACGTGCTGCCGACAGATTCCGATTTCCTCCTGCGCAATGAGGAGCTGAACACCCGCATCGTGGCCGCGTTTGAGGAACATGGCGCCGATATCTGGTACACGGATGGCTTCAAGGAGAAGATGCTCGACGGCATCGCGAACCCCGACGATTACGATCAGGTGTTTGACGTGCTCGACGTCTGGTTCGACAGTGGCTCCACCCACGCCTTTGTGCTGCGTGACCGCGAGGACGGCACCGAGGACGGTATCGCGGACGTCTATATGGAAGGCACCGACCAGCATCGCGGCTGGTTCCACTCCTCGCTGTTGCAGGCCTGTGGCACCAAGGGCCGCGCGCCCTATCGCAACGTGGTCACCCATGGATTCACGCTGGACGAGAAGGGCAACAAGATGTCCAAATCGCTCGGCAACACCATTGTGCCCGAGAAGATCGTCCAGCAGTATGGCGCCGATATCCTGCGTCTCTGGGTGGCACAGACCGACTACACCGCCGACCAGCGGATCGGGGCGGAAATCCTCAAAGGTGTCGCCGACAGCTATCGCCGCCTGCGCAATACCATGCGCTACATGCTCGGCAGCCTTGCGGATTTCTCCGAAGATCAGCGCGTGGATCCGGCCGATATGCCCGAGCTGGAACAATGGGTTCTGCACCGTCTGGCGGAGCTGGATCACAAGGTCCGCACCGGCTATCAGGCCTTTGATTTCCAGGGTGTGTTCTCGGCGGTGTTCAACTTTGCCACCGTGGATCTGTCGGCCTTCTATTTCGATATCCGCAAGGACGCGCTCTACTGTGACGGCGACACGCTGAACGCCCGTGCGGCCCGCACGGTGCTGGATATCCTGTTCCACCGGCTGACCACATGGCTGGCCCCGATCCTGGTCTTCACCATGGAAGAGGTCTGGCTGGAGCGGTTCCCTGGCGATGACAGCTCGCTGCATCTTCAGGATATCCCGACAACCCCGGCCGATTGGCTGAATGAGCCGCTGGCTGCGAAATGGGCCAAGGTCCGTCAGGCCCGCCGCGTCGTTACCGCCGCTCTTGAGGTGCAGCGCGTCGACAAGGTGATCGGCGCCTCACTGGAGGCCGCGCCGGTGGTGCATGTGCGCGACGCTGAGGTTCTGGCAGCGCTGAAATCGGTGAATTTCGCCGATGTCTGCATCACCTCCGATATCGTGCTCAGCGGTGATCCGGCCCCGGCCGAAGCCTTCCGCATGCCCGAGGTGGACGGCGTGTCGGTGGTGTTCGAGAAGGCCGATGGTGATAAGTGCCAGCGCTGCTGGAAAATCCTGCCGGATGTGGGCAACCACAGCCATGCGGGCGTCTGCGGCCGCTGTGATGCGGCGCTTGGCTGAGCCGCGCTAAGACTGGGCGCGGGCGGGTTTGATGTCCGCCCGTCTCGCCTGTGGTGATCACAGATCCCGTCAGGGATCTGCGCGCCGCCCGCTCCTAGATGGGGCGGGCGGCGCGCTTCTTTTGGACGTCCGCGACAGGGGCCCCTGTCAACAAACGCCGGGGGTTTCTATGAAATCTCTTTGTGCTGCTGTTCCGCAGTCGGCGCGGCGGGGCGTGGCCTGCCGGGGTGAACCTCCCGGATGCCTCAGCCGATCACCCGCTGGGCGGCACGATACTGGTTCTGGGCGATCACCTCGCTGACCGGAAGCGGCCCGGCGTGGTAGCCCGACTGCAGATCCTGCAGTTTCTGTTGAACCACTGAACGTAGATACTGGGTGCCTGCCATCATGCTTGCTCCTTCGCTCGGTCCGGTCAACGCTGCCTGTGTCGATGTGGCTGCCGCTTTCTTGGCGACCGATGCGACACTCTCCAGGCCACCCGTCTGCTCACCGGGCTGGCCCGCCTGCGCGGCCTGCTGCCCATTCATATGTCCGCTCAGCATACGGTACACGCTGACATTTGATTGACCGGTGATCTGCATGGTGACTGACCTTCTTAACAACTTGAGACCCATCTTTACTAAAATTTGGCGAAATTGCATGCGCTCCTGTGGGTAGCCGACAGCGCCGAAGGCATAGGTTCCTATCCAAAAGGTTAGGATCCTGACGGCCCCGGATCGGGCATTGCCTTGACGGCGGTGGCCATCGCGCAGAGAGTCGGCGGATGGGATCAGCAGCCCCTGGTGCTGCGATCCGGGCGGCCAGCGACGTTGAGGCGTGCCGCCGCAGCAATAAGGGATCATCGTGACCGGGCAGCTCTCTGCAACCGCGACACAGCATATCGCTCAGGCCGGTCTCGACACGCCGGTCGGCTGGCTTTGTGTGACCGAGCGGGACGGGGCCATTGTCCGGCTGGACTGGTCAACGGCGCCCGCCGGAGCGTCGGCTTCGGCGCTGACGGAGCGGGCGCTTGCCCAGCTGCGCGCCTATTTTGCCCATGAACTGACGGAATTCGACCTGCCGCTGGCGGTGGCGGGCAGCGATTTTCAGCGCCGGGTCTGTGCTGCCATGTCGGCGATTCCGCTGGGGGAGACCCGCACCTATGGTGAAATCGCGCGGGAGCTTGGCGCCGCCGCGCAGCCGGTGGGCAATGCCTGCGGAGCCAATCCGATCCCGGTGATCATCCCCTGCCACCGGGTTCTGGGCGCGGGCGGGCTGGGCGGGTTTTCCGGTGCGGGCGGTGTGGAAACAAAGGTGGCCCTGCTGCGCCACGAAGGCGCGGCCGGCCTGCTGATCTGACCACAGCGGTCATTTTTTGCAAATATCGTAGGGCGGCATGCCCCCGTCAGCGGCTGAGGCTCAGGCCTCGCGCTCCGGCACGATCTGCTGGGCGATACCGACAAAGATCAGATAGATCGAAGTCAGCACCAGCCCCCAATGTGCCCAGCTCTGCGGGTGGAAATCCACCCAGGCGGCCCAACCGGCAAAGAAGGTCCAGGCCAGCGCCACCGGCAGCGACACCTTGCGCCAGCGTTCGGTGCGGACCGGGTGAATGAACTTCAGCGGCAGGAACATGGCAATCGCCAGGAGGGTGACCAGAACCAGGCTGGTCCAATGGCTCGGCTCCAGCGCAAAGATGACCAGCACCAGCATGTTCCAGCATCCCGGAAAACCGGAAAAGGAGTTGTCCTTGGTCTTCATCCGGGTGTCGGCAAAATACAAGGCACTGGCAAAGGTGATCACGATCAGCGCCATCCAGCCGGTCCAGCCTGCCATCAGGCCGGATTTGAACAGGGCAAAGGCCGGAATGAACACATAGGTGAGATAGTCGATGATCAGATCGAGCAGCACGCCGTCAAACTCCGGCGCATAGCGTTTCACCTCATAGTGGCGGGCCAGCGGCCCATCAATACCATCCACGGCAAAGGCCACGACGAGCCAGACAAACATCAGGCTCCACTTGGCATCAGCCGCAGCCAGCATGGCGAGGATTGCAAACACCGCACCGGTGGCGGTGAGCAGGTGAACGGAGAGGGCGCGAAACTGAGGTGTCATCTGCCCCTGATGGCGAATTTCCCGTTATCTCGCAAGTGGTCAATGGGAAAACGCTGCATCCATAGGCGGAAATTCAGGCCTTTGGTGTCCTCGGTGCCACCTGCTGCCACGGATCGGTTCGGCGTCCATCGCTGGCTGGCGTCCTGCTGTCGCGGCACCGCAATTGGCGTCACTCGTGGTCCGGGTTTTCCATCAGCGCCTTGCGAAACAGCGTCTCGGTCAGGTTGCGGCTGTCCACCAGCTGCGGGTAGGCACTGGCCTCCGATGGTCCGGGGCTGGCGACATATTCGCCACGGGCGGCTTTCCCGGCGCGGTAGGCGGCCCATTCCTGATCGGAGATCTGGCGGTCGCCATCGCTGTCCAGATCCGCCAGCAGCTGTTCATAGAACTGGCTGAAATCCACATCACCGATATCGGAGGTCGTGGCATGGGCGGCACTGCGGTTTGCGGGATTATACGGCGCGCCAAGCGGTGCGCTTTCGGAGGTATGGCTTTGGGATACGATACTCATCACTGGGGATCCTTCTGGATTTGACGCCAGTAATTTCTCCCATGGCCGTTACCGCGGAGTTAAGGCTGCTTACGCAGATGCACCTTTTGCGCAGGTCTTACGCTTTGGGGTGGGCGCGGTTGTAGACATCCATCAAATGTGCCGTATCCACGGCCGTATAGGCCTGTGTTGTCGACAGCGAGGCATGGCCCAGCAGTTCCTGAATCGCACGCAGATCGCCACCGGCCTCCAGCAGATGGGTGGCAAAGCTGTGGCGCAGCGCATGTGGCGTGGCGCTGGCAGGCAGACCCAGCTGCGCGCGGGCCTGTGCCATGGCGCTGCGGATGATACGTGCGTTCAGCGCGCCGCCGCGTACCCCGCGAAACAGCGGTCCCGCGCGCTCCTGCGGATGCGGGCAAAGTCGCAGATAGCGATCCACCGCATCCCGCGCCACGGGCAATACCGGCACGATCCGCTCCTTGCCGCCCTTGCCGGTGATCCGCAGCACCGCAGGCAGCGGCGCGTCTGCACCTGTCAGACCCAGCGCCTCCGAAATCCGCAGCCCGCAGCCATAAAGCAGCGTCACCACCGCCACATCGCGGGCGGCGACCCAATCGGTGGTGGATTGATGTTCCACGGTCTCGATCACCGCGCGGGCGGCCTCCTGCGCCAGCGGGCGGGGCAGTTTCTTCTGGAATTTCGGACTGCGGGCGGACAGCACGGCGGTCGGTTCAAACCCCTGCCGTTCAGCCAGCCAGGTGTAGAAACTCTTGACCGCCGAGAGCTTGCGCGCCAGTGACCGTGCCCCGGTCCCGGTGGCGCGGGTGGCCGCCATCCAGGCGCGCATGTCGCCGGTGGAAATCTCCGCCAGCGCCCCCAGCCCCTGCGGGCCACCAAAATGCTGTGTCATGAAGGCGAGGAATTCGACCACATCGCCGCGATAGGCGGTGATGGTATTCGCCGCCGCCCCCTGTAGCGCCGCCAGACCGGCCAGCCAGTGTTCCAGCGCATCGCGGCAGGCCGGAGAGATCAGCACTGTGGCCGCTGGCGTCACGACAGCCAGTGGCGCATCGAGCGCTCAAAAACGCCGGCAAAAAACGCCAGCAGGTCAGTACCATGCTGCGGGGTGAACTGGTGCGGATCCTCGGCTCCCAGCACCAGCAGGCCGGGCAGGCGGCCTGCGCCCAGTTCCAGTTTCAGACAGGCCTCCGAGCGGATGAACTCGGCCTTTGCCCCATGGGTGCGGGGATTGCCGGATTGCATCTGGCGCAGCGTGACCTGACGGTCCGGCCCGCTCCGCTGCGGGTTGATATACTGTTCGACAAACCCCGGCTCGACCACTTTCAGAACCTGATCCATGCGCTGCACGGCGGCATCCTGTTCCGGCTGCGGCGATTCCAGCACCAGGGTGATCGAATCCACCCGCAGGATTTCCGCCAGCTCACCGCCAAGATTGCCGAGGTAGCTTTCAAAATCCGTCGGATCCAGCAGGCGCAGGACGGCACGGTGGATCTGATTGGTCCCGGCAAGGTTCTCATAAGCCGCCGCAATCACCGACCGATGGGTGTCCTCCAGCCGGTCCAGCCGGGCCTCCATCCGCTCCATTGCAATGCCGCGCAGGTCCACGATATTGGACCCCATCGCGCGCTCATTGGCGCTGACCAGCGCGCTCATCACGCTTTGGTCCTCCAACAGGGCGTCGGGTTTGGCCAGGATCGCCTGGCGCAGGGTGTCTTCCAGTTCTGCCGTCGTGCTCATGCTCTGCTCTTTTTGACCTCTGATGGGTTTTGCCGGTGTTATAACACGGGTTTCACCCAGGGGTGGCAAAATTTTGGACACCCTTTGCAAAACCCTGCCGATGGAACGCCTCAGATACCGGTCGCCCTGCGATCGCCCGCACAGGCCAGCGGCACAAAGAAAAAGGGGCCGCCCGTCAGGCCGCCCCTTGCTGTCTCTAACGTGTCGTGGCCGTCTATCGACGGTCCCCGGCCTTACAGGATCTTGATGTTCGCAGCCTTGATATCGGCGAGGAAGGCATCCAGACCCTTGTCAGTCAGCGGATGGTTGATCATGCCCTTGATCACGGCGGGCGGTGCGGTGATCACATCGGCGCCGATGCGCGCGCTTTCCAGCACGTGGTTGGCGCTGCGGATGGAGGCCGCGAGGATCTCGGTCTCAAAGCCGTAGTTGTCATAGATGGTGCGGATATCCGCGATCAGATCCATGCCATCGAGGTTGATATCGTCCAGACGGCCGATGAAGGGCGAGATGAAGGTCGCGCCAGCCTTGGCCGCCAGCAGCGCCTGATTGGCCGAGAAGCACAGGGTCACATTCACCATATGGCCATCGTCGGTCAGGGTTTTGCAGGCCTTCAGACCGTCCCAGGTCAGCGGCACTTTCACAGCGATGTTTTCGGCGATCTCAACCAGCTTGCGGCCTTCGGCGATCATGGTCTCGGCATCTGTTGCGGTCACCTCGGCAGAGACCGGACCATCGACCAGATCACAGATTTCCTTGGTCACTTCGATGATGTCACGACCGGATTTCTTGATCAGCGAGGGGTTGGTGGTCACACCATCCACCATGCCCAGATCATTCAGCTCGGCAATGGCGTCGATTTCAGCGGTGTCTACGAAGAATTTCATCGGCTAGGGTCCTCTGGATGGGTTGGCCTTGATTGCGCTAGCCTTTACCTGATGGGGCGGGCTTTAAAAACCCCCCGTAACGCCCGGATCGAGCTGAGCAGCAGGCCCGGGCTCAGGCACCAAGGCCGGGGCAGAACCAGCAGGGCGGGGAAACACCCGGCCCCGGCGGATGGGCAGAAGAGGCAGAAACGCGTGCAGGAGCAGGCATTTTTTCACCAAGGCGACCGGGTTGGCGTCCTGACGACACAGCCGCTGGACCGCGTCCTTGACTATCGCGCGCCCGAGGGCGGCTGCCATCTCGGCGCCTATGTCGAGGTGCCGCTCGGCCCGCGCCGTGTGCTCGGGGTGATCTGGGGGCCGGGGGCGGGCGATTTCGATTCGGCCAAGCTGCGCCCGGTGAACAGGGTGCTGGATGTGGCCCCGATGCGCGATGAAATGCGCCAATTCCTCGCGAAATCCGCCGATTACACGCTGACGCCGCTGCCCGCGATGCTGCGGCTTGCGACCCGCGCACCGGGCCTCTCGGATCCCGTTTCCATGCGCAAGGTGCTGCGCCCCACCGGCCAGATGCCCGACCGCATGACCGATGCCCGCGAACGGGTGCTCTCGGCGGTGGCGGAATACGGCGGCCTGGCCTTCACGGCGAAGGAACTCGCGGATCTTGCCGGGGTCACAACCTCGGTGGTCAAGGGGCTGGTGAAACAGGGCGCCCTGCGCGAAGAGGACGCGCCGCGTGATCTGCCCTATCCGCGCCTCGACCCGGACCTGCCCGGCAAGACCCTGACCGACGATCAGGCCGCCGCCGCCGCCACACTTGGCGAGGGGGTCGCCAGTGGCCGCTACGGCACCACGCTGCTGAAGGGCGTCACCGGCTCCGGCAAGACCGAGGTTTATCTGGAGGCGGTCGCCGCAACCTTGCGCGCAGGGCGCCAGGCGCTGGTGCTCTTGCCGGAAATCGCCCTGACGGCAGAATTTCTGAAACGGGTCGAGCAGCGCTTTGGTGCGACGCCCGCCGAATGGCACTCGGGCGCGACGATGACCGAACGTCGCCGGGTCTGGCGCATGGTCGGGCAGGGCAAGGCGCAGCTGGTGATCGGTGCGCGCTCGGCGCTGTTTCTGCCCTATCAGAACCTCGGCCTCATCATTGTGGATGAGGAACATGACACCTCTTACAAACAGGACGAAGGTGTCTGTTATAATGCCCGCGACATGGCGGTGCTGCGCGCGGCCATGTGTTCGGCGCAGGTGGTGCTCGCGTCGGCCACGCCCTCGCTGGAGACCTGGGCCAATGCCGAGGCAGGCAAATACAGCCGTCTGGATCTCACCTCTCGTTTTGGCGCCTCGGTGCTGCCAGAGATGCGCGCGATCGACATGAGGGCGGAAAAACTGCCCGCCTCGACCTGGATCTCACCAACACTGAAACAGGCAATGACAGCCCGCATGGAACGCGGCGAACAATCGCTCCTGTTCCTCAACCGCCGTGGCTTTGCACCGGTCACCATCTGCCGCGCCTGCGGCGGCCATGTGACCTGCGACCACTGCGATTCCCGCATGGTTGAACACCGTTTCATGAAGCGGCTGATGTGCCACCAATGCGGCGAGACCAAACCCGTACCGGACGCCTGCCCGACCTGTCAGGTCGAGGGCAAAATGGCCCCCGTCGGCCCCGGTATCGAGCGGCTGGGCGAAGAAACCGCCGCGCTGTTCCCAGAGGCCCGGATCGCGGTCCTGTCCTCCGATCTCTTTGCCTCCGCCCGCGCCCTGAAGCAACGGATCGAGGAGATCGCCGCAGGGGAGGCCGATATCATCCTCGGCACCCAACTGGTGGCCAAGGGGCATAACTTTCCCCTGCTCACACTGGTCGGCGTGATTGACGCGGATCTTGGCCTGCAAGGGTCGGATCTGCGCGCGGCGGAGCGAACGTTCCAGCTGATGCGGCAGGTCGCAGGGCGGGCCGGGCGCGCCGACAGGCCGGGCGAGGCGCTGATGCAGACCTTCCAGCCCGAACACCCGGTCATCCGCGCGATCCTCTCCGGCGATGAGGAAGCTTTCTGGAAGGCCGAAGCCGCCGAACGTCACGCCGCAGGCGTACCGCCTTATGGGCGGATGGCGGGCATCATCCTGTCGGGGCCGGATCTGCCTGCGGTGATGGATCTTGGCCTGACACTGGCGCGCAATGACATGCCACTGCGCCAGATCGGCGCGCAGGTTTTTGGTCCGGCACCGGCGCCCATAGCGCGGATCCGTGGCCGCCACCGGGTGCGCCTGCTTGTGAAGGCCGACAAGGGGACGCTGCTACAGGATGCAATCGCCCGCTGGATTGGTCCGATACGTCTCAAGGCGGATCTGCGTCTCTCCGTCGATATCGACCCGCAGAATTTCTTCTGAGGAATCCGATGGGGGCGCTGCCCCCGGCCTGCGGCCTCCCCCGGGATATTTCCGGCCAGAAGATATCTGCGGCTTGTCATCTTCTGGCGTCAAATATCCCGGAGCGCGAGGCAGCGCCTCGCATGTGGTCAGGCCAGCGCCGACATCCGCCGCTGATCGGTCAGCACATCGGTCAGCACCGCCCCGACCCACATGGAAAACAGCGCAAGCCAGGCGGTGCCCGCAAAGATCGATCCGCCGGTGACACCCGCACCGATGGCGCAGCCACCCGCCAACATGCCGCCAAAGCCCATTAGGGCCGCGCCAATCATCGCCCGGCGCATCGTGGCAGCGTCGTCAAACGCCTGCAGGCGCATCTCTCCACCAACGGCAGCCGCCAGCATCGCGCCGCCAAAGACCCCTGCAACCAGCCCGATATCGAACTCCAGAACCGAGGCGCGATCGAGGAAAAACATCAGCATCCGTGCCGAGGGGCCGGTGAAGGTCGCGCTTTCGATCTGCACCGGATCAAAGGCCACCTGTGCCAGCGCCGAGGTCAGCGCCCAGCCAAGCGCCACCGCAAAGCCGACGCCAGAGGCAAAGATCAGCCGACCCGCGCCGATGCGGTTCTGTGCGGACAAACCCAGCGCAAGGAGTGCCGTTAGCAGGCCGATGACCAGCCCGGACCACTCCGGCAGACCGGCTGCGGTCAGCAGATCCAGATTGCGCCCGCCAGAGGTGATCCAGAGCCCGGCTAGATAATCCCTCAGGGGCGCCAGATGCCCGGAAAGGCTCATCTGGGCGGTCACGGCAAAGATCAGCCCCGACACCACCGAGCGCAGGTTTCCGCTCGCGGCCAGCACCAGCAGCCGACCCGAACAGCCCCGCGCCAGCACCATGCCGATGCCAAAGGTCAGCCCGCCGATGATGGCGCCGGACCAGCTGCCCGGCACCGCCATCATCCGCGCCTCATCGGTATTGATCCAGCCCAGCAGCCGACCGGCCTGCACCCAGACCAGCGCGGTCGAAAACGTCAGCAGCCAGACCGCTACCCGGTCTCCCATCCGGCCCCGGGCAAATTCCACGGTGGCGGCCCGCAGGCAGAACCGTGAGCGCTGCGCCGCCACGCCAAAGATGCCACCGGTCAAAGCCCCGAGCAGGGCCGCCGCGCCGGGTTCGCCAACCCATTCGACAAATCCGATAAATCCGTCCACCCGCAGCCACCTTTTATAAAATTCCGCTTTGTGAATATGATTTCCGATACACTCGTGCATTGATGCAGATCAGATGTGCGGGCGGCTTTTTTTCTCGCCAGCGGCAGCCGATCGGCGTAGAGCCGTGGGCATGTTCAAACCTGTCCCCACCGAAGCTGCGGCGTCCCTGCCGCTCTGGCGCCGCCCCACGACCTTGCTGTTTGTGATGGCGCTGACCATGCCGATTGCCTTCAACACCTGGAGCGCGCTGCTCAACAACTTTGTGATCGAGGCCGCGAATTTCGACGGGGCTGACATCGGCCTGCTGCATACGGTGCGCGAGATTCCGGGGTTTCTCGCCATCGGGGTGATCGCAGTGATCCTTTTTGTGCGCGAACAGGTGCTGGGGCTGGTCTCGTTGATGATGCTGGGGCTGGCGACCGCCGTCACGGCGTGGTTTCCCAGCCTTGGCGGGCTGCTGACCATCACGCTGCTCAGCTCGATCGGGTTTCATTACTATGAGACGGTGAATCAGTCGCTACAGTTGCAATGGCTGCCCAAGCTGCGGGCGCCACAGATCCTGGGCTGGCTGGTGGCGGCGGGATCCGCGGCAACGCTGGTGGTCTACAGCCTGATTGCCCTGCTGTGGGAGCCGCTGGGCCTGACCTATAATATCGTCTTCCTGCTGGCGGGGGGCACCACCACCGCGATGGCGCTGTTCTGCCTGCTGGCCTATCCGCAGTTCGACGCGCCGCATCCGCAGACCAAACGCCTGATCCTGCGCCGCCGCTACTGGCTCTACTATGCGTTGCAGTTCATGGCCGGGGCGCGGCGGCAGATCTTTGTGGTTTTTGCCGGCTTCATGATGGTGGAGAAATTCGGCTTTGCCGTGCATGAGCTGACCAGCCTCTATCTGATCAACCTGGTGGTCAATATGATTGCGGCACCGCTGCTGGGGCGCGCTGTCGCCCGCTTCGGCGAGCGCCGCACGCTGATTTTTGAATACACCGGGCTGGCGCTGGTCTTTGCCGCCTATGGCGGGCTCTACTGGTTCAGCTGGGGCGTGGTTCTGGCGGGGGTGCTTTACGTTTTAGACCATATCCTGTTTGGGCTGGCGCTGAAGACCTATTTCCAGAAGATCGCCGACCCGTCAGATATTGCGCCGACCGCTGCGGTGGCCTTTACCATCAACCATATCGCCGCGGTGGTGCTGCCGGTGACGCTGGGGTTGCTATGGGTGGTGTCTCCTGCTGCGGTCTTTGCGCTGGCGGCTGGGATGGCGATGATCTCGCTGATGCTGTCGCTGCTGATCCCGCGCCATCCCGAACCCGGCAATGAGACGATCTTTGCCAAGTGGCAGGGCACCGCCCCGGCAGAATGATACGCGCGGCCCGCGCCCCGGTCCCAAAGCGGGGCGGGCAGGGTCACGGCTCTTGACCTGCGCCGCCGACGGGCCTAGGCGCTGTGCAACCATTGCCCGGAGACCGCCATGCCCACCTTCACCGCCCTCACCACCCTGACTGGAAAAGCCCCCGCCGAAGCGCTTGGCGAGGCGATGGAGCGCCTGATCCCGGAACCCACCGGTCTGGGCGTGTTCGAGGTTGAGGACGGCTCCGGCCTGTGGGAGGTCGGCGGCTATTTCACCGAGACCCCGGATGAGGCTGGTCTGGCGCTGCTGGCGACCATGTTCGATGCCCAGCCTTTTGTGATCTCTGAACTGCCCGAGACCGATTGGGTCGCCCATGTGCGGCGCGAACTGGCGCCGGTGGAAGCGGGCCGTTTCTTCGTCTACGGCAGCCATGATACCGACAAGCTGCCCGCTGATCGCATTCCGCTTCTGATTGAGGCGGCGATGGCCTTTGGCACTGGCCATCACGGCACCACCCTTGGCTGCCTGAAGGCGCTGGACAAGCTGATCGACGACGGCTTCGTCGCCGGGAAAGTCGCCGATATCGGCTGTGGCACGGCGGTGCTGGCGATGGCTGCGGCGCGCGTCTGGGATGGGCAGATCCTGGCCAGCGACATTGATCAGGTCGCCGTGGACGTTGCCGAGGCCAATCTGAAGGCCAATGACATGGAAGGCCGTGTGCAATGTCTTGAAGCCGCCGGTTTCGACGCCCCGGCACTGGCCGAGGCGGCCCCTTACGATCTCATCTTCGCCAATATCCTGAAAGGCCCTCTGGTTGCATTGGCCCCGGATGTGGCCGGCCATCTGCGCGACGGTGGCTATGCGATTCTCTCCGGTTTGCTGAACGAACAGGCCGATGAGGTGCAGGGCGTTTATGCACAGAACGGCATCAATCTTGTGGAACGCACCGAGATTGGTGACTGGACGACGCTGCTTTTGCAGAAAAAGGGCTGAATCGTTCAAGTTTGTTGAGCATTTTAATGACCCGCCCCAAAATGGTCCCATTCCCTACCTAAACATTAATATGTGGATGGTGGGAGCCATTGCAGGGTTTTGGTTATGGGTGAACACAGTAACAATTTCTATGCTCGGCTTGACCGGCTGGAACGCAAACACGGGGCCATGGCGCGCGGCTATACTGCCAAAGTGCGCGCGGATGGGTTGATCGTGGTGGCGCCGCGACGGGTGCAGTCGCGGATCTCCGGCCGATCATTGATCCTGTTTGTCGCGGCGTTTCTGCTGTTCAAGGGCTTCTTGATGGCAGCGCTGGGATTTGGCAGCTACGACTATCGTGTCGACCAGCTGCGGGCGGGAACGGGGCTGGAAAAAGCCGGTGCATTTGTCATGCAGCGGGATCCAGTGTCACAGTTCCTGGCCGAGAAGATCGGACCTGTGCTGCGGTAGAGGGACAGGCTGGCGGGCCATGTGTCGGGCGCTGGGGGGCATCCGACACAATCCGGCCGCGCGGTCATGTCCGACGCAGCAGGGTTACGCCTCGGCATCGACGTGCAGACCAAAGCAACCAGAAAACGCCGCACTCCATCAGGAGGCGGCGTTTTTCATGTCTCTCGGATGATAGGCTCTGGATGATCCAGACCGAGGTGCCAACCTCAGAAGACCGGCTTGCCCTCGGCAACGCGATCGATATCCGCGCGGGACAGGCCGATATCGGCCAGTTCGCGGTCGCTCAGCTGACCCAGGGTCTGGCGGGTGGCGCGCGCGTCGTTCCAGTCGATAGCCGCGCCCAGAAGGCCGGTGATCATGGCGCTGAAGCGGCCAAACAGGCTGCTGGTGCCATAGGTGGTGCGGGTGGTGTCAAATGCAGCCATGTCCTCGTCCTTTCGGAGGTTGAATTGAACTCTTCGCCCTGTGGCGATGGACGGCACTTAGTCATCTGCATGACGGCTGACAATCGCTGAAATTGCATGTGTCATATGCGCTTTTTGCATGGCTTATGATCCATAAAAACAAGGGAAAAGGCCGAGTTTTTACCTCTTGGAAAGGAATGTCGGTTTCCCCGCCGGAGAGGGTCGTTTTCGGAACAGGATTCACGTGTTTTTGCGCCACAGGTGCCGCGCGGCATCCCCGCAGGGCACATCGCACAGGCCTGTAAAGCAATTGGACATGTTCGCCTTTTGTGCTAATCCTGAGCAAAATCAGACCTCCACACCGGGCAGGGATAGGGCAGACATGCGAATATTGGGCATTGATCCGGGGTTGCGAAACCTCGGTTGGGGGGTGATCGAATCACGCGGCACTCGTCTCAGCCATATCGCCAACGGCGTCTGCACCTCCGATGGCGATGATCTGGGCGAACGGCTGCTGTCGCTCCACAATCAGGTCATCGAGGTGATCGCGGCCTACCGCCCCGATCAGGCCGCCATCGAACAGACCTTCGTGAACAAGGATGGTGCCGGCACGCTGAAACTGGGGCAGGCGCGGGGCGTCGCCCTGATGACGCTGGCGCAGGCCGGTCTTCCGGTGGGTGAATATGCCCCCAACCGGGTGAAGAAAACCGTGGTCGGCGTGGGTCATGCGGCCAAGGAACAGATCCTGCATATGGTGAAACTGCAACTGCCCGGCTGCCTGCCCAAGAATGCCGATGCAGCGGATGCTCTGGCCATTGCCATCTGTCATGCGTTTTATGGGGGCACGCAACAACGCCAGCTGAAGGAGAAGCGCGCGTGATCGGAAAACTCACCGGGCGTCTGGAGTACCGCAGCAGCGATCACGTGCTGATTGATGTGCGCGGCGTCGGCTATATCGTCTATTGCTCCGACCGCACCATGGCCGCGCTGCCGGGCGTCGGCGAGGCGGTCGCGCTCTATACCGATATGGTGGTGCGTGAGGACCTGATGCAGCTCTATGGCTTCCCTTCGCTGGTTGAAAAGGAATGGCATCGCCTGCTGACCTCGGTGCAGGGGGTGGGGGCGAAAGTCTCGCTGGCCATTCTCGGCGCGCTTGGCCCCGATGGGGTCAGCCGCGCGATCGCGCTGGGGGATTGGGCGGCGGTGAAGGCCGCCAAAGGGGTCGGCCCCAAGACCGCGCAGCGCATTGTGCTGGATCTCAAAGACAAGGCGCCGGGTGTCATGGCGATGGGTGGCACCGTCGTCGACGCCATGGATGGGCCGGGGCTGGATGTGGTCGAACCCGCCGAGCCGGTGAGCACGGCCAGGAAACTACGCAAAGCGCCACCCAAGGCCCCCTCCGGTGCCGCAGCTGCTTCTGCGGGGGCGCTCTCTGCGCTTGGCAATCTGGGCTATGGTCCCTCCGATGCCGCCGCCGCCGTGGCCGAGGCGGCCGCCACCTATCCAGACGCCAATGAGGCCGAGCTGATCCGCGCCGCCCTGCGGCTGCTGGCACCGAAAGGGTGATGGTGTGAGCGTATTGAAAAAAATAGGACAGTGCCCGTCTGCGGGTGGACGGGCATTGTCCGGCCTGCCGACCGGAGTAGGGTTTCAAGAAACCAGATTGGAGTCATCAGAATGATTGACGCCGATCCCACCCTGCGTCCCGCGCCCCTGCCCGAAGACAGCGCCGCCGAAAACGACCGCGCCCTGCGCCCGCAGGGGCTGGGCGAATTCATCGGTCAGGCCGAAGCCCGCGCCAATCTGCGTGTGTTTATCGAAAGTGCGCGCCGCCGCGGCGAGGCGATGGACCATACGCTGTTCCATGGCCCCCCCGGTTTGGGCAAGACCACCCTGGCGCAGATCGTCGCCCGCGAACTGGGCGTCAACTTCCGCATGACCTCCGGGCCGGTTCTGGCCAAGGCGGGGGATCTGGCAGCGATCCTGACCAATCTGGAATCCCGCGACGTGCTGTTCATCGACGAAATCCACCGGCTGAACCCGGCGGTGGAGGAGGTGCTCTACCCCGCGATGGAGGATTTCGAGCTGGATCTGGTGATCGGCGAAGGCCCGGCGGCGCGCACCGTGCGTATTGAGCTTCAGCCCTTTACCCTGGTTGGCGCCACCACCCGCATGGGCCTGTTGACCACGCCACTCAGGGACCGGTTTGGCATTCCAACCCGGTTGCAATTCTACACCATCGACGAGCTCTTTGAGATCGTCAGCCGCAACGCCCGCAAGCTGGGCGCCCCCGCAGATGACGACGGCGCCCGTGAGATCGCGCGGCGCGCCCGCGGCACCCCCAGGATCGCCGGCCGGCTCCTGCGCCGCGTCGTGGACTTCGCGGTTGTCGAGGGCGATGGCACCATCACCCGGGATCTGGCCGATGGCGCGCTGACGCGCCTGGGGGTGGATCAGCTGGGTCTGGATGGCGCCGATCGCCGCTATCTGCGGATGATTGCCGAGAATTATGGCGGTGGTCCGGTCGGGATCGAGACCATGTCGGCGGCCCTGAGCGAAAGCCGTGATGCGCTGGAGGAGGTGATCGAGCCCTATCTGTTGCAGCAGGGTCTGATCCAGCGCACGCCGCGGGGCCGGATGCTGGCGCATAAGGCCTGGACCCACCTTGGGCTGACGCCGCCACGGGGGCAGGGCGACCTGTTGCTATAGCGGCTCATCTGCCGCGCAGGCGCGTCAGTCCTGTCGCGGATTGGCGTCAAAACAGTCTGAAAGTGTTAAAATGGGTTTGAAGAATTGGACTCAATTTTAGCGTATGTTTCGCGTGCGAAACATTTGGTCACGCCTGCTGACCTAAGTGACAAGGCCTGAATGAAGCGCCGCGCCAGACGCGGCGCTGCCTCCGGCGGGGATATTGTGGGCCAGAAGATGCACAGTGATACCCGGTCGCAACCCTTGCCGTTGATCCCGTGAGCGGGCATTAAGCCCATTCAAGACCGCAGTCCGACTAGAGAGCCGCATGATGACCCCAGCCGAGATCGAAGCCCTGTTTACCCGTGCCGATGGCTCTTATGCCTTTGCCCGTTGGGGGCGGCCGATTGCGCCGATCGTCTTTGGCGTGGAGGACAGCACGCTGGCGACCGTCAAGGGCGCGATCGAGGCGGTGGTGACCCTTGCCGGGCATCAGATGGCGGAGACCGATCCCGAGCTGGGCTCCAACCTCATGGTGTTTTTCTTTCGCGACTGGGACGAGCTGATGGGGGTGCCGGATCTGGACCGTCTGATCCCGGGGCTTGATCCGCTGCTTGAGCGGCTGAAGGCGGCGGATGCCAGCCAGTACCGCGCCTTCCGCTTTGACGATCAGGGGGCCATTCAGGCCTGTTTCGTTTTTCTGCGCATGGGCGGCGCGATGGCAAAGCTGCCTGCCGAAACGCTCGCCCTGACGCAGGCGGTGCAGGCGATCCTGATGTGGGGCGACAGCGCTTTTGCCAAGACCTCGCCGCTGGCGGTGCTGCCGGAGACGGGCGCCACCATTCTGCGCCCGGATATCGCCGGGGTGATTGCGGCGGCCTATGATCGGATGATGCCGCTTGCGGCATCCGACAGCGCCCATGCGCTGCGGCTCTTTGCCCGGCTGCAGGCACCGATTGAGCCCTCGGCCGACGCCTCTGGTCAGGCCAGCCACTGAGCCGCGCGCCAGCGCAAAACGGGGCAGGAGGCCCGGCAGAATGATCCATCGCTTTCCGGTTCGGGTATATTACGAAGACACCGATATGGGCGGGATTGTCTATCACGCCAATTACCTGCGGTTTATCGAACGGGCGCGCAGCGACTGGGTGCGCAACCTTGGCAATGATCAGAACGCCATGCGCGAGGCGGGGCTGATCTGGGTGGTGCGCCGGATTGAGGCGGATTACCTCGCCCCTGCCAAATTCGACGAAGAGCTGCGGATCGAGACCGAGGTGCAGAAGGTCACCCCTGCGCGGCTCACCATGTCGCAGCGGGTGTTTCGCGGCGAGACGGAGCTGTTTCGCGCCATCGTTACGGTGGTTTGCGTCAATGCCGGGACCGGCGCGCCGATCCGCCTGCCGGCAGAGATTCGCGCATTGCTGTAACAATTCCTGCTGTCACGGCTGTTTCATTGGCTTTTGACCTTGAACTGCGATAGCCTTTTGCCAAATGAAAGCCGGAAAACGGCTGGAAAACGGCCAAAAACATAGAGCAGGTCCATGGAAGCAGAAACTCTGGCGTTGGCGCAGGAGATTGATTTCTCCATGTGGGGGCTATTCGCGCGGGCGACCCTGACGGTCAAATTGGTGATGCTGATGCTGGTTGTCGCCTCCGTTTGGTCCTGGGCGATCATCCTGCAGAAACTGATCAACTATCGTCTGGCCCGTCGGGAGGCGGCGGAGTTCGACCGTGCCTTCTGGTCCGGTGAGCCGCTGGATGGTCTGTTTGACCAGATCGGCCCGCAGCCCAAGGGGCAGTCGCAGCGGATCTTTGCCGCCGGGATGACCGAATGGCGGCGCAGTCATCGCACCGACGGGGCGCTGATTGCGGGTGCGCAGGCACGGATCGAGCGGTCGATGGATGTGGCGATCGCCAAGGAAAGCGAACATGTGCAGAGTGGTCTGTCGATCCTGGCCACTGTTGGGTCCACCGCACCGTTTGTCGGGCTGTTCGGCACCGTCTGGGGCATCATGACTGCCTTTATCGAGATTGCGGAACAGCAGAACACCAACCTCGCCGTTGTGGCGCCGGGCATTGCCGAGGCGCTGATGGCGACGGGTCTGGGGCTGCTGGCTGCGATTCCTGCGGTGATTTTCTACAACAAGCTGAGCGCGGACAGCGACCGGATCATCGGCAGCTACGAAGCCTTTGCCGATGAGTTTTCCACCATCCTCAGCCGCCAGCTGGATTCCTGATCCATGGGCGCCTCGGTTCAACCCAATGCCGCCAACGGGCGCCGCCGGGGACGGCGGCGCAGCCGTGCGCGGCCGATGGCGGAAATCAACGTCACGCCCTTTGTCGATGTGATGCTGGTGCTGCTGATCATCTTTATGGTGGCGGCCCCGCTGATGACGGTGGGCGTTCCGGTGGAGCTGCCAAAGACCGCCGCAGGCGCGCTGCCCGGCGATGAGGAAGAGCCGCTGACCGTGACCATGACCGCCAGCGGCGAGATCCAGATCCAGACCACTGCCGTGGCCCCGGATGAGCTGATCGCCAAACTGCGCGCCATCGCGGCGGAGCGGACCTCCGATCAGGTGTTCCTGCGTGCGGATGGGGCTATCCCCTATGAGGCGGTGATGCAGGTGATGGGGGCGCTGAATGCCGGTGGGTTTTCCAGCGTTGGTCTGGTGACCGATGTGGGTGGTCCAACCCTTGATGGGCGGGCTGTCGAAGACAGCGGGCAATAGGCGGGGCACGGGTGTGCAGACCGGAACCAAGATCTCTGTTGCAGGCCATGCGCTGCTGGCGGGCTGGGTCGTTTTCGGCGCCTGGTTCCCGTCCGAGCCGCTGCCGATGGCGGTGCAGGATGTGTCGATCATCTCGACCGAGGAATTCGCCCGGCTGAGCCAGCAGCGCGCCGCGCCAGTGGTGGCCGATACCGCCGGCGATCTGACCCAGCCCGAGCCGGAACCCGCACCGCAGGTCACGCCACCGCCGGCGCCGGAGCCCGAACCGCAGATCAGCCAGCCTGAGCCGGTGACCCCGCCCGAGCCTGACACCGAACTGGCCGAGCGCCCTGAGCCGCAGCCGGTTGAGCCGACACCGCCGGTGGCCGCGCCCGCGCCGCCCGACGTGCCGGACACGACCACGGTGACACCGCAGCTGGCCGAGCGCCCGCAGCTGCGCCCGTTGGACCGCGTCGCCCCGACCCCGGTGGCACCACCGGAGCCGGACACCCGGATTGATGATGTGGCCCAGCCAGAGGTCTCCGATGAGGTTGGTTCCGAGCCTGCCCAGGAGTCCCAGCAGGCCACGGCAGAGGCGGCGGCCAACGACCGGATCGTGACCGAGGAGGTCGAGGCGCAGACCGAACAGGTGGCCAGCGCTGCACCTGCGCAGTCACTGCGGCCCCGGACCCGGCCAGCGCAGCCGACGCGGCCGGAGCCAGTCGCACAGCCCGAACCGGAACCTGCCACGACTGAGCCGGTCGAGCCTGACCCCGTGCCGGATCGCTCTGATGCGGTGGAGGATGCGCTGGCCGCTGCCCTGGCCGGTGGTGGTGAGGTGGCAGCGCCGGAACCCTCGGGCCCGCCGCTGACCAGTGGCGAAAAGGATGCGCTGCGGGTGGCCGTGCAGCAATGCTGGAACGTCGGCTCGCTGTCATCGGAGGCGCTGCGCAGCACCGTGGTGGTCTCGGTCGCGCTGACACCGGACGGTCGGCCCGAGGAGGGCAGTATTCGGATGCTCTCCAGCACCGGCGGATCGGGGGCTGCGGCCAATCAGGCCTTTGGCGCGGCGCGGCGGGCGATTCTGCGCTGCGGTGCGCGTGGTTTCCAACTTCCGTCTGACAAATATGCGCAATGGCGTAATATCGAAATGACCTTCAATCCCGAAAGGATGCGGATCAAATGAGGACATATCTGGCAACGCTCGTGATGGGCGCGACCCTGCTGGGGGCGGCGGTGATGGCACCGGTTTTGCCTGCGCAGGCACAGGATGGCCCGCTGAGGATCGAAATCACCGACGGGGTGATCGAACCCTTGCCCTATGCGGTGCCCGGCTTTGTGCCGGAAACCCCTGCCGCCGCCGAACTGGCGCGTGAGATTTCGCGGGTGATTGCCGCGGATCTGAGCGGCACCGGCCTGTTTCGTGAAGTCCCGGCCTCGGCCCATATTGCCAAGGTCACCGATTTCGATGCGGCGATCGGCTATGCCGACTGGAAAGCGGTGAATGCACAGGCGCTGATCACCGGCGCCCTCAGCGTGAACGGCAACCGGCTGACGGTGCGGTTCCGGGGCTATGACGTCTTTGCCGAAAAGGAGCTGGGCACCGGTCTGCAGTTTTCCGGCACCACCGACGGCTGGCGGCGCATGGCCCATAAGGTGGCGGATGTGATCTACAGCCGCATCACCGGCGAAAGCGGGTATTTCGACAGCCGGGTGGTGTTTGTTTCCGAAAGCGGGCCAAAGGACGACCGGCGCAAGCGGCTGGCGGTGATGGATTACGATGGCGCCAATGTGCAATATCTGACCAACAGCGCCTCCATCGTGCTGGCGCCGCGGTTCTCACCCACCGGCGACCGGGTGCTCTACACCAGCTACGAGAGCGGCTTTCCGCAGATCCATGTGCTGGATGTGGGCAGCGTGCAGCGTCGGGTGCTGTCGGCGGACAATGGCATCATGAGCTTTGCGCCGCGCTTTGCGCCGGATGGGCGCACCGTGGTCTACTCGCAGTCGCAGGGCGGCAATACCGATATCTTCACCATGGATATCGACACCGGCACCCGGACCCGGCTGACCAGTGCGCCGTCGATCGAAACCGCCCCGTCGTTTTCCCCCGATGGCAGCCAGATCGTCTTTGAAAGCGACCGTTCCGGCGCGCCGCAGCTCTATGTGATGGCGGCAACCGGCGGCGAGGCCCGGCGGATCAGTTTTGGCGCGGGGCGCTACGGCACTCCGGTGTGGTCGCCGCGCGGTGACATGATCGCCTTTACCAAGCAGAACAAGGGCCGGTTCCATATCGGCGTGATGCGGACCGATGGCAGCGAGGAACGCCTGCTGACGGCCTCCTTCCTAGATGAGGGGCCGACCTGGTCCCCGAATGGCCGGGTGATCATGTTTACCCGTGAAACCCAAGGGGCCAGTGGCCGGGCGCTGCTCTATTCGGTGGATGTATCGGGGCGCAACCTGAAACCGGTCCGCACCCCCGATGGCGCGTCGGATCCGGCGTGGTCGCCCTTGCAGAACTGAAGTGTCGCGCGCCTGCCATAATGGTCCGGCGCGCGCCCTGTTAACAAAGACCAAAGTGGCAGCGGCATCGGGCCTGTGGTAAATCTGGTGCAACAATTGGAAATGGGACGAGGCGGATATCATGAGCGGTTTGACAAAAGCAGTGCTGGTGGCAGCGGCGTTGGGGCTGAGCGCCTGTACGGGCAACCCCTGGGATGATGCAGCCGGGGCCGGTGGGCCTGGTGCAGGGGCCGGGGCGGGCGCTGCGGGGCAGCTGGATCCCAGCAGCCCGGCCTACTTCCAGCAGACGGTCGGCGACCGGGTGCTGTTTGCGGTTGACCAATCGACCCTGTCACCTGCCGCCCAGAGCGTTCTGCAGGGGCAGGCGCGCTGGCTGACGGCCAACCCGGATTATGTGGTCACAATCGAAGGCCACGCCGATGAGCAGGGCACCCGCGAATATAACCTTGCACTGGGTGCGCGCCGGGCCAATGCTGCCCGCGAATACCTGATTTCCCAAGGGGTTGCGGGCGGTCGTCTGCAGGTTGTCAGCTTTGGCAAGGAGCGCCCGCTGGAGATCTGCTCGAACGAGGCCTGCTACACCAAGAACCGTCGCGCGGTCACCGTGCTGGCGGGTGGCCTGACGGGGTAAGTGACCATGCGACTGCGTCCTCTTGCGATTGCCGCCCTTGCGCTGACCCTGGCTGTGCCGCCGCTTGCCGTCCGGGCGCAGGACCAACAGACCCTTGCCGATATCCGGCAGGAACTCACCGTGCTGCACGTCGAAATCCAGCGGCTGAAGCGGGAAATGTCGACCACCGGCAGCCCGCAGACCAATGTCGCGGGCGACAGTGTGCTGGACCGCGTCAGCGCCATCGAGGCGGAGCTGCAGCGGCTGACCGCGCAGACCGAACAGCTCTCCTACCGGGTCGATCAGGTGGTGCAGGATGGCACCAACCGGATTGGTGACCTGGAGTTCCGTTTGGTGGAACTGGAAGGCGGCGATGTCTCGAAACTGGGGGAAACCAGCACGCTGGGCGGCGGTGAGCTGCCCGCAGCCGGGGCACCTGCGCTGCCCGCCACGCCGCCGGGCGCTTCGGTCGATACGACGTCGGAGCTGGCGGTGGGCGAGCAGACGGATTTCGACGCCGCCAAGGCCGCGCTGGACAGCGGCGCCTATCAGGAGGCTGCGGAGAAATTCGCGGCCTTCACCCTGGCTTATCCCGGCAGCCCGCTGGCCGCAGCGGTGGAATACAATCGCGGCAAGGCGCTGGACGGGCTGGGTGACACCCGCGAGGCGGCGCGGGCCTATCTGGCGTCATTCTCCGGCAACTCCTCAGGAGAGACCGCGCCGAAGGCATTGTACGAACTGGGCGCCGCACTGGGGCGGCTGGGTCAGACCAGTCAGGCCTGCGTGACCCTGGCAGAGGTCGGCAGCCGCTTTCCCGGTGCAGCCGAAACCGCCGCAGCGGAGGCGGAACGCGCAAAACTGGCCTGCAATTGATGCGCAGGGACCGGGATATCCTCGCCATTGTGCAGGAGCAGTTCCGGTCTGCCTTGCCCGAACGGCTGGGCGTTGCGGTGTCAGGCGGCGGCGACTCGATGGCGCTGATGTATGCGCTGCATGAGTGTTTTGCCGATCTGGGTGTGGAAATTTGTGTCGCAACTGTTGATCACGGGCTGCGCGCGAGCTCGGGGGAAGAGGCGCAGATGGTGGCGGATGTGGCTGCCAAATTGGGTCTGGCGCATGATATCCTGCAATGGGTTGACCGGCCTTCTGCGCAGCAGGCGGGCAATCTTCAGGAGCAGGCCCGCAACGCGCGCTATACGCTACTGACCGCATGGGCGCAGTTGAATGACATCCCGGTGGTTGCATTGGGGCATACGGCCGATGATCAGGCCGAAACGCTGCTGATGCGGCTGGGGCGGTCGTCGGGGGTGTCCGGTCTGGCTGCGATGCCGCGCAGCCGCGCGATCGAGGGGATCACCCTGCTGCGGCCGCTTCTGGAGGTGACGCGCGAAGAGCTGCGCGGCTACCTGCGGGAGCGGGGAGGGCAGTGGGTTGAGGACCCCAGCAACGAGGATCTGCGTTTCGAGCGGGTGCGGGTGCGTCAGGCGATGGATGCGCTGGCGCCGCTGGGGCTGACCGTGCAGCGGCTGGCCGCCGTTGCCCGCAATATGGGCGCCGCCCGCGAAGCCCTGGACTGGTATACGTTCCTGGCCGCCCGCGACATGGCCGAGGTGCGCGATGGCGCGATTGTCATCGACCAGCGCCAGTTTCGCACGCTGCCGGACGAAATTGCCCACCGGCTGCTGGTGCGATCCGTGCAATGGGTCAGCGGGGCGGTGCATCCGCCACGGCGTGAGCCGATGGTGCAGGCCCGCGAGGCGGTGCGTCGTGGCGGATCCTTCACATTGGGGGGCTGCCGGATGATCACCCGCAAACAGCGCACTTGGGTCTGCCGCGAATATAACCCGGTGGCCGATGAGATGACCCGGCCCGGTCGGCTCTGGGACGGGCGCTGGCGGGTTTTTGGCGGCGAGGTGAAGGACCATGAGGTGCGCGCCCTGGGCTCTGACGGCCTGCAGCACTGTCCCGACTGGCGCAGTGCCGAGGTTCCGGGCGAGGTGCTTCATGCCACGCCGGCCGTGTGGCGGGGGGGTGAGCTGGTTGCCGCCCCATTGGCAGAATTTGGCAACGGATGGTCCGCAGAACTGGTTCAGAACAGCGAAGAGTTCTTCACAGCTCTTTTATCGCATTGAACCTCACTGAAGTATCCCTATTTTAGAGGCAACGAAGGCGGCCTGCCAGGTGCGCCTCGCATTTTGGGAGACTTTCCTTGGGCAACGTACGCAATATCGCCTTTTGGGTTGTTCTGTTTGTGCTCGTCTTGGCGCTGTTCAACTTGTTCAGTGGTTCGGGCAGCACGATGCAGAGCCGAGAGAAGACTTTTTCTGATTTTGTCAGCGCGGTTGAAAACGGCAATGTCAGCACCGTGACGCTGGATGGTGAACAGGTTCGCTATACCACGTCGGACGGGCAGAATTTCATGACCATCAAACCCGGCGATGCCGAGGTGACCGCCCTGTTGATCGACAACAACATTCCGGTCCGCGCCGAGAAGCAGCAGCAGTCCGGGTTCCAGTCGTTCCTGCTGACCCTGCTGCCCTTCCTGCTGCTGATCGGTGTCTGGATCTATTTCATGAACCGGATGCAGGGCGGCGGCAAAGGCGGCGCCATGGGCTTTGGCAAGTCGAAGGCGAAGATGCTGACCGAGAAGCATGGCCGCGTCACCTTTGACGACGTGGCTGGCATCGACGAGGCCAAGGAAGAGCTGGAAGAGATCGTCGAATTCCTGCGCAACCCGCAGAAATTCTCGCGCCTCGGCGGCAAGATCCCCAAAGGCGCCCTGCTGGTGGGCCCTCCGGGTACCGGTAAGACGCTGCTGGCGCGTGCGATTGCAGGCGAGGCGGGCGTGCCGTTCTTCACCATCTCCGGTTCCGACTTTGTCGAGATGTTTGTCGGTGTCGGTGCCTCCCGTGTGCGCGACATGTTCGAACAGGCCAAGAAAAACGCGCCCTGTATCGTGTTCATCGACGAAATCGACGCCGTCGGTCGCCATCGTGGCGCCGGCTATGGCGGCGGCAATGATGAGCGTGAACAGACGCTGAACCAGCTCTTGGTGGAGATGGACGGTTTTGAGGCCAATGAAGGCGTCATCATTCTGGCCGCCACCAACCGCAAGGACGTGCTGGACCCGGCGCTGCTGCGTCCGGGCCGTTTTGACCGGAACGTGACCGTCGGCAACCCCGACATCAAGGGCCGCGAAAAGATCCTGGGCGTTCATGCCCGCAAGACGCCGCTTGGCCCTGACGTTGATCTGCGCATCATCGCGCGTGGTACGCCGGGGTTCTCCGGTGCGGATCTGGCCAACCTCGTCAATGAGGCCGCATTGATGGCCGCCCGTGTTGGCCGCCGTTTTGTCACCATGGAAGATTTCGAATCGGCCAAGGACAAGGTGATGATGGGGGCTGAGCGCCGCTCGATGGTGCTGACCCAGGATCAGAAGGAAAAGACCGCCTACCACGAGGCCGGTCACGCGGTTGTCGGCATGGCGCTGCCGCTGTGCGATCCGGTCTATAAGGCGACGATCATTCCGCGCGGCGGTGCGCTGGGTATGGTTGTGTCGCTGCCGGAAATGGACCGTCTGAATTATCACCGTGACGAATGTCAGCAGAAGCTGGCGATGACCATGGCGGGCAAGGCGGCGGAAGTCATCAAATACGGCGAAGATCATGTCTCCAACGGTCCGGCCGGCGACATCCAGCAGGCCAGCCAGCTGGCGCGTGCCATGGTGCTGCGCTGGGGCATGTCGGACAAGGTCGGCAATATCGACTATGCCGAAGCGCACGAAGGCTATTCCGGCAATACGGCGGGCTTCTCGGTCTCGGCCAACACCAAGGAGCTGATCGAGGATGAGGTGAAGCGCTTTATCCAGCAGGGCTATGAACAGGCGTTGCAGATCCTCAAGGACAAGAACGAGGAATGGGAACGTCTGGCGCAGGGGCTGCTGGAATTTGAAACCCTCACCGGTGACGAGATCAAACGCGTTATGAATGGCGAGCCGCCGCAGGCAGGCGAGGACGAGGATGATGACACCGATACCGGTAGCGCCTCGGTCACCGCGATCCCCAAGGCCAAGCCGAAGAAGCCTGCGTCGGATGATGGCATGGCACCGGAACCGTCGTCCTGACGGCGGGGCGCTGAACGCCGTGTAATATCAGACCCGGTCACCCTGAGGGTGGCCGGGTTTTTTGATGTCTGAACTGCGCGCGAAAAGCCCAGCGGCGGGGCTGGCCAGAACCGGATGCCGCCCCTATGGTGGCGGAAATTCCTGAATGAAATGAGCCTGATGGAGATGCCCCATGCCAGTGATGCGCGAAACGGAGTTTCACGGACAAGTGACCTGGATCGGCTATGTTCCGGCTGCCACCGGTGGGCTGCGGTCCGAGCCGCGGGACGCGCTGACGCTGGGGTTTGACGGCATCGAAGGCGAGCGCCACGCGGGCGCCTTGCGCGCCTCCTGTGTGCGGGTGCGCAATCTGCATCCCGAGGGCACGGAAATCCGCAACCTGCGCCAGATCAGCATCCTGTCGGAGGAAGAGCTGGCGCTGATCGCCGCCGATATGGGGATGGAGCGGATTGATCCCGTCCACCTTGGAGCGACGCTGGTGGTGCGCGGGATTCCCGACCTTAGCCATCTGCCACCCTCCAGTCGCTTGCAGGGGCCGGATGGGGTGACGCTGACGGTCGATCTTGAGAACCGGCCCTGCATTTTCCCGGCCAAGGAGATCGAGAAGGACCACGCGGGCTTTGGTCCGAAGTTCAAGCCGGCAGCCACCGGCAGACGCGGTGTGGTGGCCTGGGTCGAGCGGCCCGGCGTGCTGAGGCAGGGCGAAAGCCTGCGCCTGTTTGTGCCGGACCAGCCTTCCTGGGCACCCTGAGTCGGGGCATGTCTGCGCCGCTGGTTGCCGATAGGCGTTGACGCGGCACGATTGGCAATCTTTGGATGCCCTAGGGGGAGCGAACGCCGTTTCAATGCCTGATCATGTCGGAAATCACGCGCATGGAATGTCGCAGAAGGGCTAAGTCTTGCGGGAAACCGGCACGGCTGTGCCCATGTAACTCGCGACATCACAATTCAGGAAACCGGCCATGAGCTACAAGAGTGACATCGAAATCGCCCGCGAGGCGCAGAAGCGTCCGATCCAGGAAATTGGCGCCAAGATCGGCATCTCCAGCGATGATCTGCTGCCCTACGGCCACGACAAGGCCAAGGTGAGCCAGGATTTCATCAATTCGGTTCAGGGCAAGGAAGACGGCAAGCTGATCCTGGTGACCGCGATCAACCCGACGCCTGCGGGCGAAGGCAAGACCACCACTACCGTTGGTCTGGGTGACGGTCTGAACCGCATCGGCAAGAACGCGATGATCTGTATCCGCGAGGCCTCGCTGGGCCCGAACTTCGGTATGAAGGGCGGCGCCGCAGGTGGCGGTTACGCGCAGGTTGTTCCGATGGAGGAGATGAACCTCCACTTCACCGGTGACTTCCACGCCATCACCTCGGCCCACTCGCTGCTGTCGGCGATGATCGACAATCACATCTACTGGGGCAATGAGTGCGATATCGACATCCGCCGTGTTGCATGGCGTCGTGTGGTCGACATGAACGACCGCGCCCTGCGCCAGATCACCGCCTCCCTTGGTGGCGTCTCCAACGGCTTCCCGCGCGAAACCGGTTTTGACATCACTGTGGCCTCCGAAGTCATGGCGATCCTCTGCCTCGCCAACGACCTGAAGGACCTGGAAAAGCGTCTGGGCGACATCATCGTGGCCTACCGCCGCGACAAGACCCCGGTTTACTGCCGCGACATCAAGGCAGAAGGCGCGATGACTGTTCTCTTGAAGGACGCGATGCAGCCGAACCTGGTGCAGACCCTGGAAAACAACCCGGCGTTTGTCCACGGTGGTCCCTTCGCGAATATCGCCCACGGCTGTAACTCCGTGATCGCAACCAAGACCGCGCTGAAAGTGGCTGACTATGTTGTCACCGAAGCAGGCTTTGGTGCGGATCTTGGCGCTGAGAAGTTCATGAACATCAAATGCCGCAAGGCAGGCATCGCACCCTCGGCTGTGGTGCTGGTTGCGACCGTGCGCGCGATGAAGATGAACGGTGGCGTGGCCAAGGCTGACCTCGGCGCGGAAAACGTCGAAGCGGTCAACAAGGGCTGTGCCAACCTCGGCCGTCATATCGAGAACGTCAAATCCTTTGGCGTGCCGGTGGTGGTTGCGATCAACCACTTTGTCACCGACACCGAGACCGAAGTGCAGGCGGTCAAGGATTACTGCGCCACCCATGGCGTCGAAGCGGTGCTGTCGCGCCACTGGGAGCTGGGCTCCGAAGGCTCCGCCGATCTGGCCCATAAAGTGGTTGAGCTGGCCGACTCCGGCAAAGCCAACTTCTCGCCGATCTACCCCGACGAGATGCCGCTGTTCGAGAAGATCGAAACCATCGCCAAGCGCATCTACCGCGCCGACGAGGTGCTGGCAGATCAGAAGATCCGCAACCAGCTGAAGGAATGGGAAGCGGCTGGCTATGGCAACCTGCCGGTCTGCATGGCGAAAACGCAGTATTCCTTCTCCACCGATCCGAACCTGCGCGGCGCGCCGACCGGCCATTCGGTTCCCGTGCGCGAAGTTCGCCTGTCGGCGGGGGCCGGTTTCATCGTCGTGGTCTGCGGCGAGATCATGACCATGCCGGGTCTGCCCCGCAAACCGGCATCGGAAACGATCCGCCTGAATGACGCAGGCCAGATCGAAGGCTTGTTCTAAGGCCTGAAATAGGCAATCTGCGGCCCGAGGATCCCCTCGGGCCGCAGGAGTTTAAAGATGAGCGAACGACACCCGCCGCAGGACTGTGCCGACATGCCGGCGCTGCGGCAGCAGATCGACAGGCTGGACCGGGAGCTGATTGCCCTGTTGGCCGAGCGGGCGGGCTATATCGACCGTGCGATCGAGCTGAAGGCGGCCAATAACTGGCCCGCGCGCATACCGGCCCGTGTCGAAGAAGTGGTCGGGAATGCCCGGATGACGGCCAGCACGGCAGGGCTTGATCCCGATCTGGTCGAGCGCCTGTGGCGCCAGCTTGTGGAATGGTCGATTGCCCGCGAGGCACAGATCATTCGCGAGGAGTAACGCGGCCCGGAGCGGCGCGCAGCAAGAGGACAGAAGCAATGGCAGCGAATATCATCGACGGCAAGGCCTTTGCCGCCACCGTACGCGAGAAGGTGGCAGGCCACGTGGCCCGGTTGAAGGAAGAGCATGACATCACCCCCGGTCTGGCGGTGGTTCTGGTGGGTGAAGATCCGGCAAGCCAGGTCTATGTGCGCTCCAAGGGCAAGCAGACCGTTGAAGCGGGCATGAACTCCTTTGAGCACAAGCTGGAGGCCGACACCTCCGAAGAGGACCTGCTGGCGGTGGTCGATCAGCTGAACAAGGATCCCTCGGTGCATGGCATCCTCGTGCAGCTGCCGCTGCCGGGTCATTTGAACGAAGACCTGATCATCAACTCCATCGCGCCAGAAAAGGACGTGGACGGGTTCCACATTTCCAACGTGGGCCTGCTGGGCACTGGTCAGAAAAGCATGGTGCCCTGCACGCCGCTTGGCTGTCTGATGATGCTGCGCGACTATCATGGCTCGCTGTCGGGCATGGACGCGGTTGTCATTGGCCGCTCCAATATCGTTGGCAAGCCGATGGCGCAGCTGTTGCTGGGCGACAGCTGCACCGTGACCATCGCACATAGCCGCACCAAGGATCTGCCGGATGTTGTCCGCCGCGCCGATATTGTTGTCGCTGCTGTGGGTCGTCCTGAAATGGTGCCTGGCGACTGGATTAAGGAAGGCGCCACCGTCATCGACGTGGGCATCAACCGGATCGACGCACCGGAAAAAGGCGAGGGCAAGACCCGTCTGGTGGGCGATGTGCATTTTGAGAGTGCGGCCGCGCGCGCCGGCGCAATCACCCCGGTGCCCGGTGGCGTCGGCCCGATGACCATCGCCTGCCTGCTGGCCAATACCGTGACCGCCTGTTGCCGCGCCAATGGTCTGGCGGAGCCGGAAGGGCTGACCGCCTGATCAGAACCGACCTGCCATCTGCGGATGGCTGAGATCTGCTGCTCCCGTCGGATGCCTCCGGCGGGAGTATTTTTTGGAAAAGTGACAGGTGGGTAAAACCCGCGGATCAGGGCGCGCGGATCAGGCCGCGACTGGCACCATGGTGCCCTGCAACAGGGCGATCAGTTTTTCCTCCTCTCCGGTGATGGCGTGGACCTCGGCGGTGACAATGATCAGACGGCGGCCGGGTTTGATGACCTGGCCCGTGGCGCGCAGCATATCGCCTGCACCCGGTGCGAGAAGATTGATCTTCATCTCGGCGGTCATCACCTCGCTGTCCTCGGGCATCAGGGTCAGAGCGGCATAGCCTGCGGCACTGTCTCCGATGGCAAAGCTGAGCGCCGCATGGGCGACGCCGTGCTGCTGGCGGCTGCCCGGCAGGATGGGCGCGGAGATGGTGACGGTGCCGGTGCCGACGCTGGCAACCTCGGCACCCAATGTCTGCATCATGCTCTGTCTGGCAAAGCTGTCGCGGATGCGCTGTTCGATCATGGCTGTCCCTTTCGCATGTGCAGCCAGCATAGACCGCGCGTGCTGCGATGGGGAGGTGACGCTGCGCGCAGATCCGCCGCGGCGGGTCAGCGTGGCATCGGGCAGGGCAGCGGACGCGGGCCGGTGAGGATGGCGAGGGCCCGCGGCGCCATGAGATCCGAGAGCGCCGGGTTGGTGGTGCAGAGACCGCCGGTATAGGTGCCAAAGGCGGGCAGGATCAGGCGCTGGTGATCGGCAAGAAACGCAGGCCGGGCGCTGCCGCGCAGACGCGCCTTTGGGTGGTAGTGGCCGGATATCTCGGCGGCAGCTTCGCCCGGGGTCTCAGCGCCGGTGTGGCTCTTGAAGGTGGGGTCGGCGATGTGACGAAACAGCAGCGGGCCGAGGGTCAGGCTGTCACAGGCGTCGCCCGCCAGCCCGCTGGGGGCAGGGTCGTGATTGCCGGTGATCCAGATCCAGCGATGAGCCGCGATCAGCTGGTCGAGACGGGTTTGGTCGGCATCTGACAAGGCGGCTGCCGCCGCGTCATCGTCGAAGCTGTCGCCGAGGCAGATGACCGTTTCGGGACGGGTCTGGTCAAGCACCGCGGCAAGACGCTGAAGGGTATCGCGGGTTTCATAGGGGGGCAGGGCCGGGCCGCCGCGCCGGAGCTGGCGTTCGGATTTGCCCAGATGCAGGTCGGAGACACAGAGCAGCCCCTGCGCCTGCCACCAGAGCGCACCAGCACCAAGCGCGGTGAGGCGCTGGCCTGCGAGGGAGAGATCATAGCCGGTCATGGCTGCTCTGATCGCCGGTTTTGCGGGACGGTGCAAGATGGCAGATTCAGCCGTCAGGGTGACGGCGCGCCGGGCGGAGCCAGCTCTGCCAGCCCGGCGCTGCGCATCAGCTCTTCGGTTTCGCGTTGCAGCAGCTTTTCCTGGGCGGCACCTTTCACCGGGACCTTGCCTGCCTCCAGCAGCAGCGGCGCGGCCAGCGGTGAGATCTGCGACAGCCGGTTGAGGGTGATGTTTCCCTTGATGCGGCTGAGCAGTTCCTCGATGCGGCCGAAATCCACCAGCCCGCCAAGCGCCTCCTGCCGGGTGATGTCCAAGAGCAGGTGATCGGGATCATATTTACGGAGCGTGTCGTAGAGGATGTCGGAGGAGAATGTCGCCTGTCGTCCGTTCTTGCGCTGGCCGGGGGTGTTGCGTTCGATCAGCCCCGCGATGGTGGCCACCGCGCGGAAGCTGCGTTTCATCACCGCATTGCCCGCGAGCCAGCCGTCCAGACCCGCGCGCAGCTCGGCAGGATCGAACAGCGGGGCGGGGTCGTCAACCGGGCTGAGCCCCCAGATCAGCGTGGCATAATCGGTGGCGACAAAGCCAAGCGGATCGAGCGACAGCTCTTCCATCCGTTTGGTCAGCAACAGACCGAGGGTCTGCATCGCATTGCGCCCGGCAAACCCGTAGATGCAGAGGTGTTCGCGGCCCCGGAAGGGAAAGCTTTCGAGCAGCAGCTGGCCCCGGCGGGGCATCTGTGAGACCTCGCGCTGTAGCGCCAGCCAGTCGGCGGTGTGCGGTGGCAGATCGGGCCAGCTGTCGCGTTGCAGGATATCGAGGATGCGGGTGCTGAGCTGGGTCGAGGTGGCAAATTTGGTGCCGGAGAAGACCGCGACCTTCGGTTTCCGGCTGGCATTGCGGCTGACCTCGACCGTCATTTCGCGCAGCGATTCATACCGCACGATCTGGCCGCCGATGAGGAAGGTGTCGCCCGGGGTGAGGGTGGCGGCAAAGCTCTCTTCGACCTCGCCAAGCGGTTTGCCGCCGCGGCTGCGTTTGAGCCGGACCTTCAGGAGGTCGGCGTCCTGAATGGTGCCAATGTTCATGCGGATGCGGCGGGCGGCGCGGGGGTCGCGCAGCTGCCACATCCCGTCGGGACGTTGCAGCAGCCGTTGCCACTGGTCATAGACCCGGAGGGCGTAACCGCCGGTGGCACAGAAATCGAGGCAGGCGTCGAATTCAGCCCGGCTGAGGCTGGCATAGGCGCCGGCTCCCGTGACCTCGGCATAAAGGTCATCGGCGGCGAAGGGACCGGCGCAGGCGCGGATCAGGATGTGCTGACAGAGCACGTCGCGGGGGCCGGGTGTGCGCGGGCTGCCGTCCAGCGTGCCTGCCTCCACCGCCTCAAGGGCGGCACGGCATTCCACCACCTCAAACCGGTTGGCCGGCACCAGAAGCGCCTTGGAGGGGGCATTGTAGCGGTGGTTGGCGCGGCCGATGCGCTGGACCAGCCGTTTCACGTTCTTCGGCGCGCCGATCTGGATCACCAGATCGACGTCCCCCCAGTCGATGCCCAGATCAAGCGAGCCGGTACAGACCACTGCGCGCAGCTCTCCGCGCACCATCGCTGCCTCGACCCGGTCCCGCTGCACCCGGTCGAGTGAGCCATGGTGAATGCCGATCGGCAGCGCGTCATCATTGGCAAGCCAGAGGTTGTGAAAGAAGATCTCTGCCTGGGCGCGGGTATTGTGGAAGATCAGCGTGGTGTTATGCGCCTTGATCTGCTCCAGCACGGCGGGGATGGCATGGGCAGCGCCGCCCCCGGACCAGGGCGGGGCTGCATCCGTGTGCAGCATCTGGATATCGGCGGCGGGGCCGGGATCGGCCAGTACGATATCGCAGGGATCCGGGTGGCGGGCCAGATACTGCGCGATGGCGGCGGGATCATCGACGGTGGCCGAAAGGCCGACGCGGCGCATGTCCGGACAGATCGCCTGAAGCCGGGTCAGGGCGAGCATCAGCTGGTCGCCGCGCTTGCTCTCGGCGAGGGCGTGGATCTCGTCCAATACCACCCGTTTCAGTCCCGCAAACATCCGCGGCGCGTCCTCATAGGAGGTGAGCAGGGCGAGGCTTTCAGGTGTGGTGAGCAGGATATGCGGCGGGTCGGCGCGCTGGCTGCGCTTGCGGGAGGCGGGCGTGTCACCGGTGCGGTCGTCGATGCGGATGGGCAGGCCCATCTCCTCGACCGGGGTGCGCAGGTTGCGTTTGATATCCGCCGCCAGCGCCTTCAGCGGCGAGACGTAGAGCGTGTGCAGCCCGCGGTGTTCGCCGGTAGCAAGATCGGCAAGAGTGGGTAGGAAACCCGCCATCGTCTTGCCGCCGCCGGTTGGGGCGATCAGCAGCGTTGCCGGATCATCCGCGCGCGCCAGCATCTCCTGCTGGTGCGGGTGAATGGTCCAGCCACGGTCGTGGAACCAGGCGGTGATGACATCGGGAAGACTGCTCATCCGACTTATCTAGGCGCGGTGGCAGAACTTTTCTAAACGTTCTGGCCAAAGTTTATCAAAAAACTTTGGGGTGGCTCATTTGACGATGTGTTCGTCCTTGACGAACATATTGGCCCAGGCGCGGTCGATGAGGTCGGGAGACATCTGATAGGGGATGCCTTCGAAATCGCAGATCGCCTTCATCTGGTCGATCAGGAACACCGGCTGGTAGTTGGCGTAGATATTGTCGATGGTCGGATATTTGCGTTTCAGAAGATGCACCAGCGCCGCCTCGTCCAGGGGCACGCCTTTCTTCTGGGCAACCATGGCAAAGATCTTGAGGAAGTTTTCCTGATTTGGCCCGTCGATCTTGATCTTGAAAAAGATCCGCCGCAGCGCCGCCTGATCGAAGATCTCATTGGGGTGGAAGTTGGTGGAGAAGATCACCAGCGTGTCAAAGGGCACCTCGAATTTCTCGCCCGATTGCAGGGAGAGGATATCGCGGCCCTCTTCCAGCGGCACGATCCAGCGGTTGACCAGCGCCTGCGGTGATTCCGCCTGGCGGCCCAGGTCATCGACGATGAAGATGCCGCCGGTGGATTTCAGCTGCAGCGGCGCCTGATAGGTGCGCGCGGTTGGGTTGTAGACCAGATCCAGCATCGACAGGGACAGCTCGCCCCCGGTCACCACCGTGGGCCGTTCGCAGCAGACATAGCGGCTGTCAAAGCGGCGGGCGCGGCGCAGGCTGTTGGGGTCGTCCTCGGGCAGCGGCACGGCGGTATGAACGATGGGATCATAGACCGTGATCACCTGACCGGCATATTCAATCGCGCGCGGCACGTAGACGTGATCCCCCAGCGCGTCGCGGATGCCGTTGGAGATGGAGGATTTCCCGTTGCCGGGCGGGCCATACATCAGGATCGAGCGGCCGGCGCTGACAGCGGGGCCGAGGTGGTCGAGCAGGCTGTCGGGCAGGACCAGATGGCCCATTGCACCGAGCAGTTGCTGGCGGGTGACCAGAATATTGCGGATTGACTGGCGTTTGACCTGTTCGCGGTAGATGTGCAGCGGCACCGGCATGGCGCCGTAATATTCCGACTGGCTGAGCGCATCCAGCGCGCGGGCTTTGCCCGCCTCGGTCAGCTGATAGCCCATTTCATTGCCGCTGTTGGCGTTGAGCGTACCGGTTGCCTCCAGCAGCTTCTGTTCGCGGGCGATATCGACCAGTTCCTGCGTCACCGGGATCGGCAGGCAGATGGCGGCGGCGATTTCGCTGACGTTTTCGCAGGTCTTGCGGAAAATGGTCTTGAGCAGGATATCCCGCATCATCACCATCGGGAGCTGCATCTGCTCCAGCCCGCGCGGGGTAGGGGGTGCCACTACGGCGGATGTCTGCATGTTCATGCTGCGGCCTGCCTGTCTCGATTGCTCAATGTTGCGCCCGGTGGCGCCTGACTGTTCAGACAAGAGTTTATTCAGCACTGTGGCACAAGCGGGGCAAAGCTGGTGCATTTCCGCGAAGGGGCCGACCACATGCGGGGCATTTTAGGAAATTGTCAGTCGGGGGCGATCTGGACCGGGATGCCTCAGACCGGGGCGCTCTGACCCAGCTGGGTGCCCAGCACCAGATAAAACACCAGCGTGCCACCAAGGCAGAGGCCCATTGGAAACTTGCTGCCGACCTCCCAGCTCTTCCAATGCGGGGCAAGACGGCGCAGGGGGGTGTATTTCGCGATACGATGGGTGAGGAACCCGGCCAGCAGCATGGCCGAGAAGATCATCACCACCACCGAGAGATCGCCAAAGACCACAAAGGGCGCGGCGGCACCGGCGAATTTGGCGTCCCCTGCGCCGACCATGCCCGCGCTGTAGCACAGGAAGCCAAGGCCGATGCCGATGGGCAGATGCAGCAACTGCCAGCCATAGTCCGTCCAGCTCATCAGGAAGGGGCCAACAATGACAAAAATTGCGCCGAGAAGATCCACGGTCCAGTTCGGGATCCTCATATGGCGCAGGTCATTGAGCGCGACCACACAGCAGAGCGGCACCACAAAGGGCAGGAACCACAGGGCGACATGGGCCGAGATCAACATGGGGTGGGGGCTCCGGTCTTAGCCGTTTTCCAGCGCAGCAAGTGCGCGCGCCGCCGCGTCGAAATGCTGCGGATGGGTCGAGATCGCCTGCCGCAGCAGGCTTTCGCCGGTCTGCACGTCGCCCTGTTTTACAGCCGATAGCGCCAGCGTGTGCAGCAGCTGGGCGCGTTCGACCTGATCCATCGGGATCACCGGCAGCGTGTAGTTGCGCTGCGCGCCACGGGCCAGCACCAGATTGTTCTTGGCGGTGAACAGCGACTGATCCTGGCGGATGGCATCGCCGAACAGGCGCTCGGCCTCGGCGTAATCGCCACGGGTCAGTTTCGAATAGCCCCAGTTGTTCATCACGCGGGCGGGCTGTGTCGTGAGGCCGACGGCGGTCTGGTAAAAGCTGTCGGAGCGTTTCCAGTCCTGTTCCGAGTCGGCGACCATCGCCTCCAGCCGGTAGCGTTTGTAGGTCTCATGGGTGGGCGGCACCTTGTCGAGAGTGGCCTTGGCCTCGTCCCAGTTGCTGGTGCGGATCAGCGCGTCTGCCAGTTCGATACGGTCCTCATCGGTGGCCTCGGGCAGCGAGACGACTTTTTTCCAGGCGGCGACCGCTTCGGTGTTGCGCTTGGCGCGGATCAGCGAGATAGCCAGCCCGCGGTTGAGGTCGATCCGGTCGGGTGCGGATTTGACGGTGCGCTGAAAATAGGTGACGGCTTCGTTCGGATCGGCAACCGTCAGCATCACATCGTTGAGATTGCTCTCGTCGACCACATTCACCTCCTGAAAGGCGCGGTCCACGGCTTCGGTGTCGTCCTTGGCGCAGGCCGACAGGACAAGCCCACCGACCAGACATGCGGATACGAAAATCTGCTGGCGCATTTTTTGCGTCCTCTGTGCTGCTCTGCCTCTAGGCCTTGCGTCACTGGGACGTGCGAATCAGGTAGCTGCCCCCTCCGCGTTGCACCAGTGCATAGCCTTTTTGTTGCGGATCACTATGCGTGTTCTGATCAAGTTTTGCGAGGGCAAGGCGGAAATTTTCACGGATTGCGTCACTTTCGCCATTATCAAGGGCAAAGGCGCGGCGCAGGGTCTGTTCGGCCTCCGGGTATTTCTGCCGCTCCATCAGCACCACGCCGAGATTGTTCATCGCCGCAGGCCAGTTGGGATCCTTTGCGACCGCGCGGCGCAGCTGGGTTTCGGCCTGACCCAGACGGCCCAGCCCCAGATTTGCGGTCCCGAGGCCAGAGAGCACCTCGGCGCTGAGACCCTCTTCCAATGCGGCGCGGGTAAAGGCATCCAGCGCCAGCTCATACTCGGCGGCGGCCATCAGACGGTGCCCGACAATAAGCCCGCTTTCGGCGGTGCCACGGGGATCAACGCCGGGCAGGGCGGGCGCGCCAAGGGGATCCTTTGGATCCGGTTTTCCGCCCGGCGACATGCAAGCCGCCACCAACGCAAGCGCGAGGGTGGCGGGGATCAGTCGATAGAGACGGGAGGGGATGGCCCAACCCAATGTCATCATGTGTTATTTGCTCATATTGCCCAGATTGGCGATGCCCTGTGCCGAGGGTCCGACCAGAATGATCAGCAGCGGCGGCACCGTCAGAGTCATTGTGGCAAGGGTCATTTTGGTTGGCAACTTGTTTGCGGCCTCTTCGGCGCGCATGACGCGCTTGTCCCGCATTTCGCTGGCATAGACCCGCAGTGCCTCCGCAATCGAGGTGCCGAAGGTGGCGGATTGGATCATCACGGTCACAAAGGAGGACACATCCTGCACGCCGCAGCGGGTGCCCATGTCGCGCATGACCTTATCCTTGTCCTTGCCGGCCTTCATCTCCTGGGCGACCACCTCGAATTCCTCGGCCAGCGCCGGGTAGGAGGCATGCAGCTCCTTGGCCACGCGCACAATCGCCTGATCCAGCGACTGACCTGCCTCGACGCAGACCAGCATCATGTCCAGCGCGTCAGGAAAGCCCGAGGTGATCTCCTGTTTGCGCTCCTCGATGCGGCGGGTGATCCAGTATTTCGGGAGCATATAGGCGGCGGCACCGGGGCCGATGATGCGGATCACCATCTGCTGGCTGTCATATTCCATGTCCGCATTCAGCACGTAGACATAGAACAGACCCGCGGCGAGACCGATGAGGCCAAGGGCGAACTGTGCAAAGTGGAAAAAGCGGACCGAGTCCTTGGACTGATAGCCGGCCTGGCGCAGCTTCAGCTCCATCTTGGAGAGTTCGGCGGCGTCCTGCGGCTCCAGAAAGGAGGCGAATTTCTGCAGCTGCTCGTTGCGATCGGCCTGCCGCAGACGTTCCTTTTTCGGTTTGGTCTGGGTGCTGGCCGACATGCTTTTTTGCAGTTTCTTCAGCGGATCCTCGGGCTGGTTCAGCAGCAGCGGAATCGCCAGCAGGATCATGAAGAGGCCGATCAGCCCGACCACCAGAAGCGGGCCGAAGGGGCCAAGATGGGAGGTCAGCAGGTCGTTGATATCGCTCAGGGATGTCATGATTATTGCCTCACACCTTGATGTTCGTCAGCATCCGCATGACGAAGAGGTTGACGGTCAGCATGGCGCCGACAACAAAGCAGGCGGGAATGAACCAGGGATGGTCGATCACGCTGTCGTAATAGCCCGGATCCTTAGCCAGGATGCCGCCCAGACAGAACAGCGGAAAGCCGGAGAGGAATTTGCCGGACCACTGCGCCTCGGCGGTGATGGCCTTCACGCGGCGGAACAGGCGGAAGCGGGCGCGGATCACCTTGGCCAGACCGGCCAGCACCTCGGCGAGGTTACCACCGGATTGCTGCTGGATGGTGACGGCCACGGCAAGGAAGCGCATGTCCTGCATGTCCAGACGTTCGGCCATTTCCTTCAGCGCCTCGCCGACATCGCGGCCATAGGCGCTTTCGTCGGCGATCACGCCAAATTCCGTGGCCAGCGGGTCTTCGACCTCATTGGCGACGATCTGCACGGCAGAGGAAAACGGATGTCCGACGCGCAGGGAGCGCACCATCAGTTCGACCGCATCGGGCAACTGTTCTTCGATCATCGCCATGCGTTTGGCGGCTTTTTTGTTGACCCAGAAGAACACGGCGCCGACGCCGATGATTACCGAGGCCAGCAGGCGCAGCGGCAGTTCGGCGCTGGTGCCGACGCTGAGACCGACAAAGGCGATGGCCGCGACGCCGCCCATGATCATGATCAGCTGGCGCGGTGAGAAGGCGATGGCCGCCTTCTGAGCGCGTTCAGCCAGAAGGGAATAGAGCGGGATCGACTTGGCGCTCATATGCTGGCGCATTTCCTTGCGCAGCTGTTCCAGCACCTGTTCGCGGTTGCCGCCCTTGTCCATCATTTCCAGACGGCGGTTCACGCGGCTGTTGAGGCTGATGGATTTGCCGAATGTCACCAGGTAGAGACCTTCGACCAGCACCAAAACGCCGATGAAGATCAGGCCGTAGATGATCGGTTCTGCACTCAGTTGCATCAGCGGGCCTCCATCACGGTGGGTTCATAGATCGACGCGGGCAGGTCATAGCCCCAGAGGCGGAAGCGCTCGGAGTAGTGGCTGCGCACGCCGGTGGCGGTGAAATGGCCGATGATCTTGTTGTCGGGTGTCAGACCGACGCGCTGGAAGCGGAAGATTTCCTGCATCGAGATCACATCGCCCTCCATGCCGGTGATTTCGGTGATCGAGGTCATGCGGCGCGACCCATCCTGAAGGCGCGAGGCCTGGACGATGATGTTGACCGCCGATGCGATCTGGCTGCGTACCGCCTTGATCGGCATTTCGATGCCGGCCATGGCGATCATGTTTTCCAGGCGCGAGATGCCGTCGCGGGCGGAGTTGGCGTGGATCGTGGTCATGGACCCGTCGTGGCCGGTGTTCATCGCCTGCAGCATGTCGATGACCTCCTCGCCGCGGGTCTCGCCCACGATGATCCGGTCCGGGCGCATCCGCAGGGCGTTCTTGAGACAGTCGCGGGGGGAAACCTCGCCGCGACCCTCGACGTTGGGCGGGCGGCTTTCCATCCGGCCCACATGGGTCTGTTGCAGCTGAAGTTCCGCCGTATCCTCGATGGTCAGGATGCGTTCGGCATTGTCGATGAAGGACGACAGCGCATTGAGCGTGGTGGTCTTACCAGAGCCGGTCCCGCCCGAAACGATGACATTCAGGCGCGTGGAGACAGCGGCCTGAAGATAGGCAGCCATCTCTTCGGTGAAGGCGCCGAAGCCGACCAGATCGTCAATGCCCAGCTTGTCCTTTTTGAATTTACGGATCGACACCAGCGAGCCATCGACCGCGACGGGCGGCACCATGGCGTTAAAGCGCGAGCCGTCGGCAAGACGGGCGTCCACGTAAGGGTTGCTTTCATCGACACGGCGACCCACGGCGGAGACGATCTTGTCGATGATCCGCATCAGGTGCTTTTCATCCTTGAATGTGACATCCGACATCTGCAGCTTGCCGTCGCGTTCGACAAAAACCTGATGCGGGCCGTTCACAAGGATATCGTTGACCGTATCATCCTGAAGCAGGGTTTCCAGCGGGCCAAGGCCGGTGACCTCGTCATAGAGCTCCTTGGTCAGGGTCTGGCGGTCCTCACGGTTGAGAACGATGCCTTTTTCCTCAAGGATTTCGGTGGCGATGGAGGAAATCTCGGCGCGCAGTTCCGCCTCGCTGGCGCGTTCCAGTGCTGCGAGGTTCAGGTTGTCCAGCAGCTCGCGGTGGAGCTGGATCTTGATCTCACCCATCCGCTCCTTGCGCTTGCGTTCCTTGTCCGCCGGGGCGGCCTCGGCGGGAGTGCCGACCATTGGTCGGCGCATGGAGACGGCCGGGGCGGCTTTTTGCGGGGCGGGCGTGGCCACGGGCGCCGGCTGCGCCGCAGCGCGGGGGGTGGCGGATTGTTTTTTATACTTCGAGAACATGAAAGGAACGCCCCTGGTTAAATCTGGGTTCAGGCCGCCGCAGCGTCGCTTTGACCGAGGTCATGCAGCGATTGGGCCAGTTTCAGAACTTCCTTGCGTAGCGGGTTCTTGGCGGCCGAGCTGGCCAGCGGGGTGCCGTGGTCGCAGGCCTGCGCAACCTGTTTGCCGCCGTCGGGCAGCTGCAGGTCGATGGAAATACCCAAGGATTCCGCCATACGCTTGACGCGGCTCTTGCCGCTGAGGTCGGTGAACTTCGGTGCGCGGTTCAATGCGAAGCGCAGCTTTTCAAACGGCAGCTCCTCCGATTGCAGAGCGCGTTTCAGGCGCAGCGCATTCTGCGCCGACCGCATGTCCAGCTCGACCATGGAGAAATAGACATGCGCCATATTGAGAACGGTTTCAGACCATTGCACCAGCGTGTGGGGCATGTCGATGACGACAAAATCAAAATGGCTGCGCGCCAGCGTTACCACCCGCTCGATATCTTCGGGGGTGATGAATTCCAGCGGGATCATATCCACCGGCGCCGTCAGCACCTGTAGTTTGTCCTCATAGGTGACCAGCGCCTGGCCAAAGATGTCTTCGTCGAGATTCTCGGTATCGCTCAGCATCTCCATCACCACCTCGCGGCGCGGCAGGTCGAGATAGGTTGCGACGGACCCGTATTGCAGGTCAAAATCCAGAAGGCAGACGCGCGGGGTCTCCGATGTGGAAAGCTGCGCCAGCTCCCAGGCGAGGTTCACCGCCAGCGTGGTTGAACCGCTGCCGCCGGCCAGACCGTGGCAGACGATGACCGCGCCGTCGCGCTGGCTGCCGGTTTTCAGAGCGTGCTGCGGTTGGGCGGTGCGTTCGGCCTCGGCCAGGCGCAGCCGTTCGATGGCGGCCTGCAGCTCTCCCTCGGGCAGCGGGTAGGGGATGAATTCATCGGCCCCCTGGCGCAGCAGGCTGTGCAGCGCGGCGGGGGTCACGTCCTCGGCAATCAGGATCACCTTGATATTGCGGGACTTTGCCTCGGTGATGATGGTGCCCATCAATTGCAGATTGTCTTCGTCGGCGCTGTCCAGCGCCAGCGCCACAAACTCCAGCGCTTCGGCTTCGCTCTGGTTGAAGAAGGCCAGCGCCTCGGTAAAGCCGAGATCGCCCCAGGCTTCGCCCATGGTGGCTTCCATGTCTTCGATCAGCAGGTCAAAGTTCTGCACGTCGCGGCTGATCGTGCAGGCAACAATCGCGTTCGCTTCTGTCTGCGGCATACCGCTGCTCATCACCGTAATCCTTCTCTCGGGGCGTGTCGCACCATGTTGGCCAGAGCACGCTAGCACGCACGTCCGGCATTTGGACGCACATTACCTCTTGAGAACAATGTCGGTGAAGATCTGGGCGAGATTGGGGCCAAGGCGGCCCATTTGTGGGGAATTCCTAATGAAGCCTGAACAGGGTTAACCGCGGTCAACCCTGTCGTCCTGCGCTTATTCCAGGGTGGTCCTGATCGACCGTTCGCTGGTCAGAGAGGTGCGTGGCACCGCGCTTTCGACATATTCGCGGTAGATGATCTGCGCATATTTTCCATCCAGAACAGTGGGATGGCGCTTCAGGAAACCGCTGACCTCGGTCACGGTGCGACGGTTGCGGCGTTCGCGGTCGGAGGTGGGGATCAGAGGCTGCGTTTCGCCAAAGGACACAACTGCCTCCAAGCGGCTGCGGCTGATGCCCCGCGAGACGAGATAGGCGACGGCGGCACGGGCGCGGCGCAGGCCCAGGGCCTTGTTGTAGCTGGCAGAGCCGACGGCGTCGGTATGGCCGAAGACACGGAATCGCACCTCCGGGAACTGTCTGATCCAATGGGCCTGCTGATCCAGCACGGCGCGGGCGTTGCCATCCAGCTGCGCGCTGTCAAAGGCAAAGGTGATCGTATTTGGCACCTCCTCGGCAAACCTGGTGGCGAGCTGGATCGCAAAGTCCCGCTCTCCGGCCATCACGGCGGCGTTGGAATTGGTCGCATTGCCAAAGACCGAGCGGTCCAGCGGTTCGCCCGCTTCATATCCGCAGGCGGCCACTGTCAGGGACAGGCCAAGGAGTGCTGCATATCTGATCATCTGCCCCATGTTCCTCTGCTCAATCCATCACATAGCCGTAAGAGCCGTTGAAGTCCTGCTTGGCGACCTCGCTGGCGGGGCCTTTTTGTCCCTTGGCCACGCGGCCCATCAGGAACAGCTCGCTTTCGCTGGGTGGGCGGATCCGATCGGTGGGCAGGCTCAGCGCCTCGCCCCGTGTCGGCGTAACCAGATGGGCGCTGACAATGATCACCAGTTCAGTCTGCGCGCGCTGGTAGTTGGCGCTGCGGAACAGCGAGCCGAGGACCGGCACGTCGCCAATCCATGGCAGCTGCGAAGAGTTGTCGCGGAACTCATCACGGATCAGGCCGGCAATCGCAAAGCTCTCGCCGTCGCGCAGCTCCACCGTGGTGGAGGTTTCGCGCCGCGAGAAGGCGGCAATATTCAGCCCGTTCAGCTCAATCGAGTTGGTGGGATCAATAGCGGAGACGGCGGCCTTCATTTCAAGGTTGATGACATCGGCGTCCACCACCCGAGGAACGAAGTTCAGCTCGATCCCGAAGGGTTTGAATTCAATCGTAATAATGCCGTCTTCCTGTGCGACGGGAATGGGGTATTCCCCCCCGGCGAGGAATTTGGCTTCCTGCCCGGACAGGGCCGACAGGTTCGGCTCAGCCAGGGTGCGCACGACACCTTTCTGTTCCAGCGCCTCCAGCAGCAGGTTCACCTGAAAGGCCCCGGCGTTGAAGCCAAAGACAAAGGCACCGGTGTTGTCGTTGCCCGCAGGGATATTGCCGGACAGGCTGTTGGTCAGCGCGCCCTGGGTGTTGAGTGTGCTGGTGCCGCCGTTGACGCCGACGCTGTTGCCGCCCTTCACGCCAAGCGAGGCGCTGAGCGACTTCGAGACGGTGCGCTGCATCTCGGCAAAACGGACCTTCAGCATGACCTGCTGGACACCGCCCACCGACATCAGGTTGCTGACCCGTTCCGGGGCGTAGCGTTCGGCCAGATCAAGCGCCCGCTGCAATCGCGACGAGCTGGAGACAACGCCGGACAGGACAATACCGTCATTGGCGGTACGGACCTCGATCCGCTCGCCGGGCAGGATCTGCCGCAGCCGCTCCTTGAATTCGCTGACATCCGCGGCAACGCGGACGTCGACATTGGTGATCAGACGACCGGAGGCATCGAGCAGGGTCAGCGTGGTTAGACCCGGCGCCTTGCCCAGCACGTAGATTGTGCGATCCGAAAGCGAGGAGATATCGGCGATGCTGGGATTGGCGATGCTGAGCTCGGAGAAGGGCACATCGCTTTCGACCACGACCGCCCGGTTCATCGGCACCTCAAGATTGGCCGCCGTGCCCTTTTTGACCACGCGCAGGCCATTGCCCCAGGCCGCATCCGCAACCGGGAAACACACCAGCGCGAGCCCGGTGAGGGCCGCCGCTACATACCGTCTAAAAGCCATGTGACCTGCCTTTCCGATCACGCCTCAATACAGGGTCTTATTGCCCAGTGTTTGGGACACTCTGCGCGTATCGGCGAATTTTTGCAAGAATCAAAGGCTTCCGGGATGCAGCGACCGTGGCTGACCTGTGGGGTGACAGCAACAATCACATAAAAACGCCGCCCCGGAGGGGGCGACGTTCGATCTGTTATCTATCTGAAACCTTTGCAGGAAAGGCGCGGTGCTGATCAGTTGGTGCAGGGAATCGGGATCTCTACCACCTCGGCGCCGCGACGGGTGCGGATGGTGCAGACTTTTTCCTGCTCGGCCTGCTGCGGCGCTTCGATGGCGCTGAGCCCCAGCAGGCTGCGCTGATCAACCTCGATCACCGATGCAACCGTGTCGTCACCAGCCCCCACAAGGGAGAGCGACAGACGGCCGGTGGACTGGGCCTGGGCGAGGGCCGCAACCTGCTCGGGGCGGACAGCGGCTGTGACGGTGCGGGCAATCACGGCACCATCCAGATCGCCACCTGCAGTCTGATCCACGGCAATCAGTTCGATATTGGTCTGGATCAGACGGGTGAATTCACCATTGCGGCCACCGGCCTGATCATTGAGCGATCCGGTCCAGTAGACATCGACACGGTCACCGGGACGCAGGAAGCCGGACACGCCGGAGGAGACATCGACGCGGATGGCAAAGGCGCGCATCCCTTTGGACAGGCGCGAGGTGATGCCTGCGTCCTCACCGGGTTTGGTGACTTTGACGGCCAGAATCGCCTCGTCCTTTTCCATGCGGCGCAGCACCACGCGATGATCATCGGGGTATTGCGGCGGGAACAGCGCATCCATGGTCAGGAAGGCGCCTTCGGGAATCGCGTTTTCGGGCCAGCGAACGGAGCGGATATGTTCCTTGGTCAGTCGCTCGCCGTATTTCAGCTGGTCATTGGCGACAAAGATATCGACCAATGGGATGTTTTCCCCCCGCGAGGCGCGCTCACGGGCGAGTTCGTTCTGGTAAGCGCTGATATAGTTCTTGGCCATCATCACAGCCCCCCCGGCGAGGGCGACTCCGACAATGAGGACAAGTCCGAATACTGCACGCATGGTGGTACCTCTCATCAGTTGCGGCCGGCATTGCAGACGCAATACCGGCGCCTGGGTCGGTCAAACCGTTGCCTAAGGCGGACGTTCTGTCCTGTTGCGCGCCTGGCGCACCTTAAATCTCTGTCTGGCTGCCGAGCTGCCTCGGCCACTACCGGATCAGCTGAACGACCAGTTGGTCATATAGGCGGCCAGCAGATCGGCCAGCCCCAATGCGCCATCCTCCATGGAGGCGGCGATCAGAACGACCAATCCGACAATCGCAGCGGTCAGAACCACCCAGTCAACGGTGACTGCGCCGTCGTCTTTGGCAATGAAATGCTTGAACCTGTTCATAATGGACCTCGTAAGCCGAAGGTTCCTTGGGCAAAGGGCCGCGCCTTAGGCAAAAGGCGCGGCCCTCGAACTCGTCAGGTCATAAGCGACTTAGGAGTCGGACGGACCTTTGGTGCCCAGGTAGGAGCCGGTTGCCGAGGTCAGGTTCGACGCGCCGTTTTCGATCGAGGTGTAAACAACACCTGCCAGAGCGGCCACCGCGGCGGTCAGAACAACCCAGTCAACGGTCACGGCGCCAGAGTCGTCTTTACGGAAGTTTTTGATGAATTTGATCATGGTACGTCCCTCCAAAGGATCTAAAAGTGTGTTTCGACCTTGCCGTCCGTTGTGAGCCTGCTCTCTCCTGCTCGGCTCTGTTCGACTTGGTGTGAAGCTATATAGCCAGCGGAGCGTGGCAGGATTTGGGCTGAAACGCGGACTCATTTGCCCTACTTTAACTTTTTGCCGAGTATTCGGGTAAGACATTGAATTTTCACGCTTATTAATTTTACCCCTTGTCAATACCCGTGGCTTCGAGGCGGCAGATCTTGGTAAATATGGCAAAACTGCCAGAATCTGAGGCGCGAAACTGGATTTTTGCCGGGGCTTCGGCGAGTCTCATCTGCGAAAAAGGAGAGGCAGAGCAGCCCCATGAGTCTTCTTCAGTCCATTCGCCGCCGTCTGGTCCGTCTTATTGCGGCTAAGCGGCAGGGCGTGAGCCAGTTGTCGGGCCTGCCAGTCGCGGGCAGCGCAGTCATCTGTGGCAATGTAGCGGCGCTGGTGATTCTGGCGGTGCTCTGGGCTGGCAGCGCGACGCCTGCCCGGTCGCAGGAGTCGGGCAAGGTGACCCCGGCGCCCTTTCCTGAGTTTGAGGCCAAACGCGTGCGCCCGCCGAAACCGGGAACCAAGCAGCGGATTACCATCCAGATTGATCCGCCTGCCGCACCGATTGCGGCGCCTGCCAGTGGCGGCGCGGTTCCGGCTGCTGCTGCGGACAACGGGCGCTACACCGGTTTCTGGCAGGACATCTCAGACAAGCTGGAGGACAGCGGGCCGGGGCGGCTGGCCAAGGCGCTACGGGCGCTGGATGGCGACACCCCGGTTGCCGCCCCCCGGTTGCAGTTGATGCAGGACATTGCCAGCGCGCGGGGAGTGCAGATCCTGACGGCCAGTGTCGGCACGGATGTGTCGCCCGCGCTGGTCCTGGCGGTGATCGCGGTGGAATCGGCAGGCCGGTCCGACGCGGTCAGCCGCGCCGGCGCGCAGGGGCTGATGCAGCTGATGCCGGACACCGCCGCACGTTTCGGCGTTGGCGACGCGCTGGACAGCGCAGAGAATATCGCGGGCGGAGTGAAATACCTGAACTGGCTGATGGGCGAATTCAACCGCGATCCAATTCTGGTTCTGGCGGGATATAACGCGGGCGAGGGCGCTGTGCGCAGCCATGCCGGGGTGCCGCCCTATGCCGAGACGCGCGATTACGTGCCCAAGGTGCTGGCGGCCTTTCAGGTGGCGCGGGGGCTTTGCATGACGCCGCCGGAGCTGATCACCGACGGCTGTGTCTTTCGCCGGATGAACTAGCCGGATCCGATCCCGCCAAACTCTGCGCAGGTCAGGATCAATTTATCGAAAAATATTCGCGCTTTGCCGATGGGATCATTATTCTGCCCGAATTGGCTGATTTATCGCGCCCGTATTCTACCTTGAGTTATTTCGGAGACAGGCATTGGATTTAGGGATTGATCCGACGGCTTTGGCCGCGGGCTCGCATGTGGTGACGGGTAATATCATGATGTTCGGCACCATCGCATTTGTCGGTTTTTTCGGGCGGCTGGTCTTTGTCGCCTTTGGTCCGGGGTTGGCGCAGGCCAATCCGCTCGGACATCTGTCCGGCTTTGGGCATATTCTGGTGGCAGTGGCACTACTTGCCGGGGCGCTGCATCTGTCGGGCAAGACCGTCAAGGCGCAGGTCCTGTTCAAACGTCATCTGGTCGATCCGGTCACCGTCACCCTGCTGGGGCGGGACAGCTGCGATCCGCAGGGGGAGGCCTATTGTGTCATGGTGTTTGAAGATGGCCGCGAGATGAGCGTCAACTGGCATGACACGCGAGTTCATATGTATGAGCTGCTGAACCCTGTGGAGCTGCCGCTGTGGTCGTCGCTGCGGCCGCGCGAACGCCCGGAGGCGGGCACCACAGAAGCGCCAGCCGGCGTCTGAAAGCAGACGGCCCGCCAGCGGAACTGACGGGCCGTCTCATTCTATATGCTTTGGAACCAGCCTTGCGGCGATCAGTTGACGATGGTCGCCTCGGTGGCGGCGCGCAGCTCTTCCTCGCTGACGCCCTCGGCGGTCTCGACGATCTTCAGACCGCCCTCGACCACATCCAGCACGCCGAGATTGGTGATGATGCGGTCGACCACGCCCTTGCCGGTCAGCGGCAGGGTACATGCTTTCAGAACCTTGCTGTCGCCATGTTTGTTGGTGTGGTCCATCACCACCACCACACGGCCGACGCCTGCGACCAGATCCATCGCGCCGCCCATGCCTTTCACCAGCTTGCCGGGGATCATCCAGTTCGCCAGATCGCCGTTTTCGGCCACTTCCATCGCACCAAGGATCGCCATGGCGATTTTGCCGCCACGGATCATCGCAAAGCTCTGTGCCGAGTCGAAATAGGCGGTCTGCGGCAGTTCGGTGATGGTCTGCTTGCCGGCGTTGATCAGGTCGGCGTCCTCCTCGCCCTCAACCGGGAAGGGGCCCATGCCCAACATGCCGTTTTCCGATTGCAGCGTCACGTTGACGCCTTCGGGGATGTGGTTGCTGACCAGCGTCGGAATGCCGATGCCGAGGTTCACATACCAGCCGTCCTGCAGCTCCTGTGCCGCGCGGGCGGCCATTTGATTGCGGTCCCATGCCATGTCGCGGTCTCCTTACTTTGCTGCCGGGCGCGTGGTGCGCTGTTCGATGCGTTTCTCGTGATCGCCCTGAATGATGCGGTGCACATAGATGCCGGGCAGGTGGATCGAATCCGGGTCTAGGCTGCCGGTGGGGACGATTTCCTCAACCTCGGCCACGCAGATCTTGCCGCAGGTGGCGGCGGGCGCGTTGAAGTTGCGGGCGGTCTTGCGGAACACCAGATTGCCGGTCTCGTCCGCTTTCCAGGCCTTGACGATGGCGAGGTCGGCAAAGATGCCTTCCTCCATGATGTAATCCTCCATCGCGCCATCGGGGCCGGTGGGGAACTGCTTTTCCAGCTTGCCCTCGGCAATCACGGTGCCGACGCCGGTCTTGGTGAAGAAACCGGGGATGCCCGCGCCGCCGGCGCGCATACGTTCGGCCAGCGTGCCTTGCGGGTTGAACTCCAGCTCCAGCTCGCCGCTGAGATACTGGCGCATGAATTCGGCGTTTTCCCCCACGTAGGAGGAGATCATCTTTTTCACCTGTCGGGTCTGCAACAGGATGCCAATGCCGAAATCATCGACGCCGGCGTTGTTGGAGGCAAAGGTCAGATCCTTGGTGCCCGCATCCTTGATCGCCTGCAACAGCAGTTCCGGAATACCGCAGAGCCCGAACCCGCCTGCGGCGATGAACATGCCATCGTGCAGAACACCGTCCAGCGCTTCGGCAGCGTTGGAATAAACCTTCTTCATATCCATCTCCCTTGATCATCAGCCAGGTTGGCAAAGTTCTGACCTCCGCCGCAGGCAGAGTCAACGATACGGAGAAAGACAGGTATTTCTACGGAGCGGCCCGCGCCACGGGCCGCCCGGCGCTGCCGACGCCTGCGGCTATATAACCCCGGGCGCCGCGCCAGCGGCGCTATGCCCAACGGGTCGAGGTCCGTCGTCAGACGGGGCTGACCGGGCGGGAGCAGCTGCGATCGGGCCTCGGCGCCAGACCGGGCCGACCGGGGGCGCTGATGGCCGCCGCAACAATGGTCGGGCGGCTGCCACAGGATCCCGGCACCGGCGGAAAGGATCAGCCTTTGTCGCTGCTGGCTTCGGCGGCTTTCTTCTTGGTGGTCTTTTGGGTCGTGGTTTTCTTCGCGGTGGTCTTCTTTGCCGCCGCTTTCTTGGCCGGAGCCTTTTTCTTGGCACCGGATTTGCCGGCCTTCTCGCTGATCAGCTGCAACGCCATCTCGACCATCACATCCTTGGGCTCGACATCCTTCGGGAGGGTCGCATTGACCTTCTCCCATTTGATATATGGCCCGTAGCGCCCGTCCATGATGCTGATGGCGCCGCCGCTTTCCGGGTGCTCGCCAAGCTCCTTCAGCGCCTTGGCTGCGGCGCGACGGCCGCGACCGGGGTTGGCGCGCTTTTCCGCCAGCATTTCAACCGCGCGGTTCATGCCGATCTCAAACACATCGAGTGTCTCCTTGAGATTGACATAGACCGGCTTGTCCTCATCCGGTTTCTGATGCGCGATATAGGGGCCAAAGCGGCCCAGATTGGCCTGAATCACGCCGCCTTCGGGATGTTGGCCAACCTCGCGGGGCAGGGTCAGCAGGGTCACCGCCTGTTCCAGCCCAATCTCATTCGGGCCCCAGCCGGGCAGGAAGTCGCGCCCCTGTTTGGGCAGCGACGAACGCGGCGGCTTCTTGTTCTCGGGCGTCGCCTCGCCGCGCTGCACATAAGGCCCGAAGCGGCCGGATTTCAGGTGGATCTCATCACCGTTGTCTTCGCCCAGGATCCGCTCATAGCCTTCGGCACCCTCGCCGGAGATCGGGCGGGTGTAGTTGCATTCGGGATAATTGCCGCAGCCGACAAAGCCGCCGGTGCGCGAGGTCTTGAGGTGCAGCTGGCCCGCGCCGCATTTGGGGCAGATACGCGGATCGCCGCCATCCTCACGCGGGGGATAAAGCTGCGGCGCAAGTGCTGCGTCCAGCACATCCAGCACCTCGGTGATGCGCAGATCTGAGGTTTCGGCAATGGCTGCCGAGAAATCGCGCCAGAACTTGCCCAGAATATCCTTGTAATCGCGCTGGCCGGCGCTGACGTAATCCAGCTCGCCTTCCAGATTGGCGGTGAATTCATAGCCGACATAGGTGCGGAAGAAATTCAGCAGGAAGATGGTGACAATCCGGCCCTTGTCTTCGGGGAACAGGCGGTTCTTGTCCTTGCGGACATATTCGCGGTCCTGAATCGTGGTGATGACAGACGCATAGGTGGAGGGGCGCCCGATCCCCAGCTCTTCCATGCGTTTGACCAATGTCGCCTCGGTGAAGCGCGGCGGTGGCTGGGTGTGGTGTTGCAGGCCCAGCACGGATTTGCTGTCGGAGAGGATGGCGGCACCGGTATCGGCCTTTTCCGCCTGTGGCCCCAGCGTGGGCGCGAACTTCAGCGCCTCGCCCTGCATGATCTGGGGCAGGCGCTTGTCGTCTTCGTCCACGACATCGTCGCGGCCCTCTTCATAGACCCGCAGGAACCCGTCAAACAGCATCACCTGACCGGTGGCACGCAGCACCACCTGCGCGTCCTTGGAGCCGATATCAACCGTGGTCCGTTCGAGACGTGCGCCTTCCATCTGGCAGGCGAGGGTCCGCTTCCAGATCAGGTCATAAAGCTTGCGCTGATCATCTTCGGAGACCTTCAGGCTCTTGGCATCGCGGCCCATCTCGGTGGGGCGGATACATTCATGCGCTTCCTGCGCGTTCTTGGCCTTGTTCTTGTAGATGCGCGGCGATGACGGCACATATTCGGCGCCGTAGCGTTTGGCGATTTCGGCGCGGGCCTCCTGCACGGCCTCGGGCGCCATGTCGATGCCGTCGGTTCGCATATATGTAATGTAGCCTGCCTCATAGAGGCGCTGTGCTGCATTCATGCACTGCTTGGCGCCCATGCCGAATTTGCGGCTGGCTTCCTGTTGCAGGGTCGAGGTCATGAAAGGCGCGGAGGGGTTGCGGGAGGCGGGTTTAGCCTCGACCGACTGCACCACCATGTCGCGGGTGGCAACTGCCTGAACGGCGAGTTCGGCGGCGGTGGAATTGGCCAGGCTGTATTTGTCCAGCTTGTCGCCGCCCAGAACCGTCAGACGGGCTTCGAATTCCTGGCCGCGCGGCGTTGCAAGGCTCGCCTTTACCGACCAGTATTCCTGCGGGTTGAAGGCTTCGATTTCCAGCTCGCGCTCAACGATCAGGCGCAGGCAGACCGACTGCACGCGCCCGGCAGAGCGGGCACCGGGCAGCTTGCGCCATAGCACCGGCGACAGGTTGAAGCCGACAAGATAGTCCAGCGCGCGCCGCGCCAGATAGGCCTCGACCAGCGGCATATCCACCTGACGGGGGTTCTTCATCGCCTCGGCGACGGCTTCCTTGGTGATCGCATTGAAGGTGACGCGGCTGACGGCGGTGTCCTTCTTGATCGAGCGGCGCTTGGTCAGCGCTTCCTGCAGGTGCCAGCTGATCGCCTCGCCTTCGCGATCGGGGTCGGTCGCGAGGATCAAGGCATTGTCGTCTTTCAGCGCGTCGGCGATGGCCTTGATGTGTTTGCGGCTGTCGGCGCCAACCTCCCAGGTCATCGCAAAATCATCGTCCGGTTCGACCGATCCATTCTTTGCAGGCAGGTCGCGCACATGTCCGTAGGAGGCCAGAACCGTGTAGTCTGAGCCAAGATACTTGTTGATTGTCTTGGCTTTAGCTGGGGATTCTACAACAACAACGGGCATAAATTCGAAAACCTCTATGGGACGGGCTGCGGGCGCTCTATGGCGGGGCAACATGTGGGGTGCAAGGGGAGATTGTCAATCCGGCATCGAATGACCGGGGGCTGATGCGTCAATCAGCGCTGGGGCTTGGGCGTGGCCGTGCTGTCTGACGTCGCATCGAAATCACTGCGAACCAGCATTCCGCCCGCCGCGCGGGCCACGGCGCCGGACAGCTCCAGATCGGTGAGCGCCGGTGCCAAATCACGCGAGGGGATCGCCAGATCGCGGACCAGTTGATCCTCCGCCGTCGGGGCGGGGCCGAGCCGGTCGAGGATCTGTTGGTGCAGCGCTGCGGTGTCGCGCAGATTGCGCCGCTCCTTCGGTGGTGGCGGCAGTTCGGTGAGGCGGGCACTGGCGGCAGCCTCCGGCGGTGGCACCGGGCGATCCGACAGTTCCGCCACCACACGGTGCGACAGATCCATTGGCGGCAGCGCCTCGATCACGTCCTGCGCGTTGCGCACCAGCTGGGCGCCGTCGCGGATCAGCATGTTGCAGCCAGCCGCGCGGGCATCAAACGGATGGCCGGGCACGGCCAGCACGTCACGGCCCAGATCCAGCGCATCGCGCGCGGTGATCAAAGAGCCGGATTTGGCGGCCCCCTCGACAACCACCACGGCCTGTGCCGCCCCCGCGATAATGCGGTTGCGGGCCGGAAAATGCCGGGCTTTCGGTGACATGCCCGGCGGGTGTTCGGAGATCATCAGCCCCTGTTCGGCAATATCCCCGGCGAGGCGGGTGTTTTCGGTCGGGTAGATGACATCAACACCACCTGCCATCACCGCGCAGGTGCCGGTGCGCAGGGCCGCCATATGCGCGGCGGTGTCGATCCCGCGGGCCAGCCCGGAGATGATGCAATAGCCCGCTTCGCCCAGGTCCCGTGCCAGCGCGCGGGCCATGCGTACCCCCAGGGAGGAGGCGTTGCGGGCGCCGACGATGGCGATGGTGGGTTGGTGCAGCAGGGCCGGATCGCCAACAGCCCAGAGCAGTGGCGGGGCGTCGCGCAGCGCGGCCAGATGTGAGGGATAATCGGCCTCACCAAAGCACAAAAGCCGCGCATTGGCGGCTTCTGCGGCCTTGATTTCGGCGAGTGCCGCATCGACAGAGCATGTTTCATACCCTTTAATGCCAGCGGCGCGTGCCATTTCAGGCAACGCGGATAGCGCGTTCTGCGCTGACCCATATTTCGCGAGGAGACGGTGAAACGTCACCGCGCCAACACGTCTTGAGCGCAACAGGCGGAGCCAGGAAATCCGAATATCTTCCGTGGTGGGTGGGAGTGGGGGGTGAGTGGAAGAATGTGCTTCTTCGGTCATCCTGCGCTCCGCCTTGTTGCAAGACTATGATTAGCTCTTGAGTGGTTAACAGGTGATGAACATAGAGAATTAAAGGCAATATTTTTAAAAAACTCAATTCTAACACGTTCTACTGCAAGTAAAATTTCGCAACCTTTGGGCGTTTGACCGTGCTGCGGGGGGCCTTGCAGGGCCGCTGTGAGACCGCTGCAAATCGTAAAATCAACGAAAAATGCCGCCGAGTCGGTTGGTTAGCGACACGGCGGCGATTCTGATCTTAGGTCTGATGCGTATGGGGGGATGAGGTCAGGTGGCGGAACCGCCAACGGTCAGCCCGCCCATCAGGACCGTGGGTTGCCCCACGCCGACCGGCACCCATTGCCCCTGCTTGCCGCAATTGCCCATGCCGGGGTCCAGCGCCATGTCATTGCCAAGCGCGCGGATCTTGTTCAGGGCCGTGGCGCCATCGCCGATCAGGGTTGCCCCCTTCACCGGTGCGCCGACCTTGCCGTCCTTCACCCGGTAGGCCTCGGTGCAGGAGAAGACGAATTTGCCATTGGTGATGTCCACCTGACCGCCGCCAAAGCCGACTGCCCAGATGCCATCCTTGATGGAGGCCACCAGATCGTCCGGGTTGGCATCGCCGCCCAGCATATAGGTGTTGGTCATCCGTGGCATCGGCGCATGGGCATAGCTCTGACGGCGCCCGTTGCCGGTGCTCTCCACCCCCATCAGCCGGGCGTTCTGTCGGTCCTGCATAAAGCCGACCAGCTTGCCGTCCTCGATCAGGGTGGTTTTCTGGCTGGGGGTGCCTTCGTCATCAATGGTGATGGAGCCGCGTCGGTCCGGGATGGTGCCGTCATCCAGCACGGTCACACCCTTTGCCGCGATCTGCTGGCCCATCAGACCTGCGAAGGCCGAAGAGCCCTTGCGGTTGAAATCGCCTTCCAGCCCATGGCCGATGGCCTCATGCAGGAGAATACCGGGCCAGCCGGGGCCAAGCACCACATCCATTTCCCCGGCCGGGGCGGGCACCGCCTCAAGGTTCACGCAGGCAATACGCAGCGCCTCGCGGACCTTGGCCTGCCAGTCTGCGGGCGCGACCAGACCATCCAGCCCGACGCGGCCACCGCCACCGGCGGAGCCGCTTTCGCGTCGACCGTCCTGTTCCACGATCACCGAGACATTGAGCCGGGTCATTGGGCGCACGTCCCGCACCCGGGTGCCATCGGCGCGCAGGATCTCCACCTCCTGAAGCGAAGCCGCCAGCGCGGCAGAGACCTGCACCACGCGCGAGTCCTGATCGCGGGCAAAGGCGTCGATCTCGCGCAGCGTCTCTACCTTTACGGCAAAGGGCATAGCGCCAATCGGATCATCCTCAGTATAAAGTCTGGTGTTGGTGCGCACCGGCGGCGGGGCCATGGTGCCGCCGCCATCGCCCACGGCGAGCCGCGCGGTCTCGGCCGCGCGCTTCAGACCGGAGATCGAGACATCGGTGGAATGGGCATAACCGGCCACCTCGCCATTGACGGCGCGCAGTCCGAACCCCTCGGCAGCGTCATAGCTGGCGTTGCGCAGCCGCCCATCGTCGAACACCAGCGCCTCCGACTTGCGCCGTTCGACGAAAATCTCGCCATCATCGGCCCCCGCGAGTGCCTGACGCAGCACCCCCAGGGCCTCGTCCTCGGGCAGGGTGGTTTCAAACGGGCGGAAGGCTGCGGTATCCATGGTTTGACCTCGGTTTTTTTGATCTAAATCAAGAAAGCGACGCTTTGACGCGAGCATTCCTCTTTAACTGCACGATGGAATATGATTTTTAGCAGCGTCAAAGACAACGGGTCCGGCGCGTTTTGTGGAATCAAACTTCCGACATAGGACGTCGGCGCAGGAATAACTCGATCAACCGATCAACTGATCAGGACATGACATGAAGAACGCTTTGATGCTTTCAGGCCTTTTTTCGGGCCTCTCGAGCCTTCCAGCTATCGCGCAAGACGGTCTGGAAACCATTGGCAAGCCGGTTGACGGCGGCCTCGGCTTCCAGCCCGCGGCGACCGAGCTTGCCGAAGGCATCCATTCTCTGGATTACATGATTCTGGTGATCATCACCGCTGTTTGTGTATTCGTCGGCGGGCTGCTGCTCTATGCGATCTTGCGCTTTAACCGTCGCGCCAACCCGAATGCGTCACAGTTCACCCATAACACCCCGATTGAAATCGCCTGGACCGTTGTGCCGATCCTGATCCTCGTCTTCATCGGGTCCTTCTCGCTGCCGGAACTGTTCCGCCAGCAGGAAATCCCCGAGGGTGACATCACCATCAAGGTGACCGGCTACCAGTGGTACTGGGGCTATGAATATGTCGACCACGAGTTCGGCTTTGAAAGCTTCATGCTGGCCAAGGAAGATCTGGCTGCCAACGGCTATGCCGAAGACGAGTATCTGCTGGCCACCGACACCGCCCTTGTTGTTCCCGTTGGCAAGACCGTCGTGATGCAGGTGACCGGCGCGGACGTGATCCACTCCTGGACCATCCCGGCCTTTGGTGTGAAGCAGGATGCGGTTCCGGGTCGTCTGGCCGAACTGTGGTTCAAGGCTGACAAGGAAGGCATCTACTTTGGTCAGTGCTCCGAACTCTGCGGCAAGGACCACGCCTATATGCCGATCACCGTGAAAGTGGTGAGCCAGGAGGCTTATGACGCCTGGCTGGAAGGCGCGATCGAAGAATACGCCGGTCTGCCCCAGTCCTATCAGGTCGCCTCCAACTGAGCGACACGACAGGCGCTTGCCGTCGGGCGGGCGCCGCCTAGCTATCACGTGAAATCGGATCGGGCCGCGCCACGTCGCGCGCCCGCTTTGGCAAAGATTGTTCACGATCAAAAGAGAGCACCATGACTGACGCAAGCATCAACGCCAGCACCGTCCAGCAGGGGGACGCGGAGTTCGGGGATTATTTTGCCCTGCTCAAACCGCGTGTCATGTCTCTGGTGGTGTTCACGGCGCTGGTGGGTCTGCTGGCCGCGCCGGTCGGGGTGCACCCTGTTATTGGTTTCAGCGCCATCCTGTTCATCGCCATCGGTGGCGGTGCCTCCGGCGCGCTGAACATGTGGTGGGACGCCGATATCGACCAGGTGATGAAACGCACCAAGAGCCGTCCGATCCCCGCAGGCAAGGTCGAACCGGGCGAGGCACTGGCGCTGGGGCTGGCGCTGTCGGGCCTGTCGGTGATCATGCTGGCGCTGGCGACCAACGTGTTTGCCGGGGCGTTCCTCGCATTCACCATCTTCTTCTATGTGGTGATCTACACCATGTGGCTGAAACGGGCGACGCCGCAGAATATCGTCATCGGCGGTGCCGCGGGGGCCTTCCCGCCGGTGATCGGCTGGATTGCGGCGACCGGCAGCATGGCCGTTGAACCCTGGCTGATGTTTGCTCTGACCTTCATGTGGACGCCGCCGCATTTCTGGGCGCTGGCGCTGTTCATGCGCTCGGATTATGACGATGCGGGCGTGCCGATGCTGACCGTGACCCATGGCCGCCGGTCGACCCGCAAACATATTCTGATCTACACCGCCCTGCTGGCCCTGCTGGCTGTTGGCACCGCCTTCTCCGGCGTTGGTGGCCCGATCTATCTGGTGGTGGCGCTGGTGCTGAACGCACTGTTCCTGCATGGCGCTTGGAAAATCTCGCGCCGCGATGAAGACGACAGCGAGGCCGACAACTTCAAGGTGGAGCGCAGTTTCTTCAAGCTGTCGCTGCTCTACCTGTTCCTGCATTTTGGCGCGATCCTGGCCGAGGCGGTTCTGAAACCCTACGGATTGGGAGGCTGGTAATATGAGCCTGCGCAAAGAACATGAGCTGCACCAGAGACGTAAGGGACGCAATATCGGTGTCGGCGTTCTGCTGGGGTCTTTTGTGGTGCTGGTGCTGGCGCTGACCATCGTCAAGGTCACATCGGCGGGGTTCAAATTCCCGAACACCTCCGCCGCAGAGCAGAGTGAGGGGCAGGGCTGATGGCATTGCAGGGACCACAGAAAACCGTCGTACAGCTGGTTGGTGTTGTTGTCCTGATGGGCGGCCTCGCCTGGGCATCGGTGCCGTTCTATGACTGGTTTTGCCGGGTGACCGGCTTTGGCGGTGTGACGGGCGTTGCCGAGAAGGGGTCGGATACCGTTCTGGATCAGACCATCACCGTACGCTTTGACGCCTCCAAGGAACGCAACATGCCGTGGGAATTCACCCCGGTTGAGCGTGAGATGAAGATCAAGATCGGCGAGACAGGGCTGGCTTTCTACGAGGCCTACAACCCCACCGACCGCCCGGTCGCGGGTCAGGCATCCTATAATGTGACGCCTTATTCGGCTGGTGCCTTCTTTGAGAAAATTGCCTGCTTCTGCTTTGAGGAGCAGGTGTTGCAACCGGGGGAGCGGGTCGAAATGCCCGTGACCTTCTTTGTCGATCCCGAAATTGTCGAGGATCGTGACGGAAAATACGTGCATACGATCACGCTGTCGTACACATTCTATGAAATCGATCTGCCAGAAGGGTATGCCGCCCTTGAAACCGGTGATACAGCCGGGGCAGGCACAAACACGAACTAGGCCGCTTTGGTGAGGGACACTTAAATGGCGCACGCTAAAAATCACGACTATCATATTCTTCCGCCGTCGATCTGGCCTCTGCTCAGCTCGCTTGGCACGTTCATCATGCTGTTCGGTGCGGTTCTGTGGATGCACGGGATCACCGCCTATGCGTTCTGGGGCGGCTTTGTCATGGTGGTCTACAGCGCCTATGCCTGGTGGGCAGAGGTTGTCGCCGAGGCGCGCCAGGGGGATCACACCCCAGTGGTGCGGATCGGCCTGCGCTATGGCTTCATCCTCTTTGTGATGTCCGAAGTGATGTTCTTCTTCGCCTGGTTCTGGTCGTTCTTCAAACATGCGATCTACCCGATGGAGACCTATGTCGGCACCGCCTATGCAGCGCCCGAGATCTACCCGGTCGATGCTTTCCACCTGCCGCTGATCAACACGCTGGTGCTGCTGCTGTCGGGCTGTGCGGTGACCTGGGCGCACCACGCGCTGGTTCACAACAACGACCGCAAGGCGCTGATCCAGGGTCTGGCCATCGGCATCGTTCTGGGCATCTTCTTCACCTTCCTGCAGGGCTATGAATATGCTCACCTGCTGCACGAAGGCTGGCAGTTCGGCGGCGATGAGTTCTACTCGAACTTCTTTATGGCGACCGGTTTCCACGGTTTCCACGTGATCATCGGCACCATCTTCCTGACCGTCTGCCTCATCCGCGCGATGAAGGGGGATTTCACCCCCGAGCAGCACGTGGGTTTTGAAGCCGCCGCCTGGTACTGGCACTTCGTTGACGTGGTCTGGCTGTTCCTCTTCGTGGCGGTCTACGTCTGGGGCACCGCCGGTCTCGCCCACTAAGGGCATCGCCCGAATTGTAACGGGTACAGGTTTAAGGTTTCGAATCCCGACCT
>NZ_JAYMXF010000007.1:0-264199 GCF_048055755.1 Phaeobacter sp. JH204B | reverse complement strand
ACCCCTTGAGGGTGCCGCCCACCCCCGCTAAGCACTTTCGCAAAGGAGACCGCGCCCATGTCGATCAACAGCTTTGGCCATCTGTTCCGCGTCACCACCTGGGGCGAAAGCCACGGACCCGCTCTGGGTGCGACGGTTGACGGCTGCCCCCCCAATGTCCCGGTCGACGCCGGGATGCTGCAGCAGTGGCTCGACAAACGCCGCCCCGGTCAGAACAAGAACATGACCCAGCGCAACGAACCCGATGCGGTGAAAATCCTCTCCGGTGTGTTCGAGGGCAAATCGACAGGCACACCGATCCAGCTGATGATCGAAAACACCGATCAGCGCTCCAAGGACTATGGCGATATCGCCCAGACCTTCCGCCCGGGCCACGCCGACATCACCTATTTTCAGAAATACGGCAACCGCGACTATCGCGGCGGTGGCCGATCTTCAGCCCGCGAAACGGCAGCCCGCGTGGCCGCTGGCGGTGTTGCTCGGGAGGCGATCAAATCGCTGGTGCCAGGGCTGGAGATCAAAGGCTACATGACCCGCATGGGCGAGATGGAGATCGACCGCAGCCGGTTCGACTGGGACGCCATCGACCAGAATGACTTCTGGATCCCAGATGCGGGCGCAGTGCAGGACTGGGAAGACTACCTTCAGGGGCTGCGCAAGGAACACGATTCCGTTGGCGCGGTGATTGAGGTTGTCGCCCGTGGCGTACCCGCAGGCATTGGCGCGCCGATCTATGGCAAGCTGGACACCGATCTGGCCGCCGCAATGATGTCGATCAACGCTGTCAAAGCCGTCGAGATCGGCGAAGGCATGAACGCCGCGCGTCTGAAAGGCTCGGAAAACGCCGATGAGATCTTTCTCGGCAATGATGGTCAGCCGATCTATTCGTCGAACCATTCCGGCGGCATTCTGGGCGGGATTTCCACCGGGCAGGATGTTGTCGTCCGGTTTGCGGTGAAACCCACGTCATCAATCCTGACGCCGCGCCAGTCGATCCGCAAGGATGGCAGCGCCGCCGAAGTCATCACCAAGGGCCGCCATGATCCCTGCGTCGGCATCCGTGCGGTGCCGGTGGCGGAGGCGATGATGGCCTGTGTGATCCTCGATCACCTGCTGCTGCATCGCGGTCAGGTGGGGGAAAACCAGGGCCGCATCGGCGGCTGATCCTGTCTCCGTCTCGCCGCCAAGATCAGACGCGAGACGGCGGCGCCCCCCCCCCGTAATCAGGTAAACAGCTGAGCGAATGTCTCGCGCAGCGCTTTCTTCTGTACTTTGCCCATCGTGTTGCGCGGCAGCTCCTGCATCAGCGCGACATGTTTGGGCTGTTTGAACTTTGCCAGCTGTCCGGACAAAGCCGCCTGAATGGCCGCAGCATCGGTGCCTTCCTCTGTCGGGACCACCACCGCCACCACGGCCTCGCCGAAATCGGGATGCGGCACGCCGATCACCGCACTTTCCAACACCCCCGGCAGATCGTCGATCAGGGTCTCAACCTCCTTTGGGTAAACGTTGAAGCCACCGGAGATCACCAGATCCTTTTCCCGGCCGACGATGGTGACATAGCCGCTGTCGTCAATCTTCGCGAGATCGCCGGTGATGAACCAGCCATCCGGGCGCAGTTCCTCGGCAGTTTTCTCCGGCATCTGCCAGTAACCCTGGAACACATTCGGACCGCGCACTTCCAGCACGCCGATTTCGCCCTGCGGCAGCTCCTGTCCCTCCAGCATCACCCGCGCCTCCACCCCCGGCAGCGGTTGGCCGACAGTGCCTGCGATGCGTGCGCCATCATAGGGGTTTGAGGTGCTCATATTGGTTTCCGTCATCCCATAGCGTTCCAGAATGCGATGACCTGTGCGCGCCTCCCACTGTTCGTGGGTCTCCACCAGGAGCGGCGCCGAGCCGGAGATGAACAGGCGCATATTGGCCGCCAGATCCGGGGTCAGCTGCGCCTGCGCCAACAGCCGCGTGTAGAAGGTCGGCACCCCCATCAGCGCGGTCGATGTCGGCAGAGCTGCAAGAATGGCCTCGGCATCGAACCGGGGCAGAAACACCACCTGCGCCCCCGCCAGAAGCGCCACATTGGTCGCCACGAACAGCCCGTGCGTGTGGAATATCGGCAGCGCATGAATCAGCACATCCTCAGCGGTGAAGCGCCAGTGATCCCGCAGGGTCAGTGAATTGGAATAGAGGTTTTCATGGCTGAGCATCGCCCCCTTTGACCGGCCCGTAGTGCCGGATGTGTAGAGGATCGCCGCCAGATCCGATGGGGTCCGCGCCACCGGATCGAACCCGGCCTGCCCCGCTGCCAGCTCCATAAGGCTGCCCTGCCCCTCGCCATCCAGCGTCAGCACGGCTGCCTCGCCCGCGACCGCGCGCAAACTCTCACGCCGCGCCGGATCGCAGACAAAGACGCGCGGCGTTGCATCACCGATGAAATAGGCCACCTCCGCATCGGTATAGGCAGGGTTAAGCGGCAGAAACACCGCCCCGGCCATCACCGCGCCCAGATACAGCTCAATCGCGGCAAGGGATTTCTCCACCTGCGCCGCGACACGATCCCCCGGCTGGACTCCACGTGAAACAAGCGCCGCCGCCATACGCTCAGCCCCGGCGAAGAGATCCCCATAGCGCAGCGGATCGGCACCGGGACGGGTGGCGAATACGGCATCCTCGCGACCAAGAGAGGCGGCGCGCAGATGGTGGATCAGGGGATTTGCGTCATACATTCAGGGGCTCCTTGCGGCGGTGCGGTTGGGTTTCATGACCCTGCGCGACCTTGGACAAAGCCGGGTGGTAAAATCAACCCGTTGCACTTTTTGATCCGCAGGCGCAGGGTCTGCGCATGGTGACATCCTTAACATCGCATCAACCGGGCCGTGCCATTGCGCTGAAACTGGCGGCCATTGCCCTGTTCACCGGGCTGTCGGCGATCATCAAGGCAACATCCGATGTGGTGCCCGCGGGTGAGGCGGTGTTCTTCCGATCGTTTTTTGCCATTCCGGTGATCTTGATCTGGCTGACCCTGCGCGGCCAGCTGCCGCGTGGTTTGAAAACATCGCGGCCCGGAGGGCATTTCCTGCGTGGCATCCTGGGAACGACGGCGATGGGGATGACCTTCATGGGGCTGGGGATGCTGCCACTGCCCGAAGTCACCGCGATTGGTTATGCAACGCCGATCTTCACGCTGATTCTGGCCGCACTTCTGCTTGGGGAGCGGATCCGGCTGATCCGGATCAGCGCGGTGATCATCGGTCTGATCGGTGTTCTGGTGATGCTCTGGCCGCGACTGGGGGGCGGAGATCTGGGCGATACCGCGACCCTGGGGGCCATCCTGATCCTGATCGCGACGGTGGCGCGCGGGCTGGTACAGATCCATATCCGCCGTATGGTGATGACGGAACATACGGCCGCCATCGTGTTCTACTTCTCGCTGACCGCCTCGATCCTGTCGCTATGCACGCTGCCCTTTGGCTGGGTCTGGCCTGACCCCGTTACGCTGGCGCTGCTGATCGGCGCCGGGCTGGTTGGCGGGGTGGCACAGATTCTGGTCACCTCCTCGTATCGGTTTGCCCCGGCGTCGATGCTGGCGCCCTACGATTATTCCTCGATGCTGTTTGCCATTCTGCTGGGCTATATCTGGTTCAATGAGCTGCCGACGCTGGTGATGCTGATCGGTGCCGGGCTGGTGATCGCGGGCAATGTGCTGGTAATCTGGCGCGAGAGCCGTCTGGGCTTGGAACGCGGCAAGGCGCGGTCGGTTACCGATCCCAAGGGTTGAGGCTGGCGGCTAGTCCGCCTCCAGACGGGCGCGCAACCCGTTGATGCGGTCCCGCAGGTCCAGCAGATCCTGCAGGTCGCCCCCCAGTTCCTTCAGGATACAGGAGGTGATCTCGCCTGCGTTATCCGCCAGATCCCGCCCCCGCGCTGTAAGCTGCACCAGACGGCTGCGATCATCCTCGGGGTTGGCCACACGTGCCAGCAGCCCCGCAGCCTCCATCCGCTTCAACAGTGGTGTCAGCGTGTTGGTTTCCAGGTCCAGCTGCTGGCCCAACGCGCCGACGGTCTGCCCATCGGTGTGATAAAGCGAGATCAACACCAGATACTGAGGATAGGTCAGCCCCAGCGGCGCCAGCAACGGGCGATAGAGCCGGGTCAGCGCGTGGTTTGCCGAATAAATCGCAAAGCACAGGAGATCCGGCGTATCCGGTATGGGGGATGTTGGCGTATCGGTCATGGGTGCAATTTAAATCGCGCACGATCCTTCTTCAAGGACTTGACCTTTGCGCCGGAGGATCCATTTATATCGCACACGATATAATTTACTTCGACAGTGACACAGGAAAGGATCCCATCATGAGTGTTTCTCCCGTCTACACAGCCGCAGCAACCGCAACCGGTGGCCGCGATGGCAAAGCCAGCATCCACGACAGCGACCTCAGCTTTGATCTGGATCCGCCCAAGGAAATGGGTGGCGGCGGCAAGGGCAGCAACCCCGAGCAGCTGTTCGCTGCCGGCTATGCGGCCTGCTACATCGGCGCGATGAAATTCGCGACCACTCAGGACGACAGCCTCGCCAAGGTACCGAATGACGTGTCGGTCCACGCCGAGGTCGGCATTGGCCCGCGCGACGAAGGCGGCTTTGGTCTCACCGTTGCACTGAAGGTCGCCCTGCCCGGCCTCTCCCCCGAGGAGGCAAAGGCGGTGACCGAGGCAGGCCACAAGATCTGCCCCTATTCCAACGCGGTGCGCGGCAATGTGACCGTCACCACCGAGCTGGTCTGATCCCGGCACCATGCCCACGCCCCCCCAAAGGGGGCTGATACGGAAAAAGCGCGGGGTTTTCCCCGCGCTTTTGCATTGTAACAGCGATCTGGCGTTCCGGGCGCAGGGTCAGCTGCGCACCAGCTCCTCATAGGCTTTGGCGATCTCACGTGTCATCTCGCCCACCTCGAAGCTGTGCGGACCGATCTGGCCAACCGGGGTGACTTCGGCGGCGGTGCCGGTCAGCCAGCACTGTTCGAACCCGTCCAGTTCCTCCGGCATGATGTGGCGCTCATGCACGGTGATACCGCGATCCTTCAGCATACCGATTACGGTCTGTCGGGTGATGCCGTTCAGGAAACAGTCAGGTTTCGGCGTATGCACTTCGCCATCCTTCACGAAGAAGATATTGGCGCCGGTCGCCTCCGCCACATAGCCACGGTAATCCATGAACAACGCATCCGAGCAGCCCTTGGCCTCGGCCTTGTGCTTGGAGATGGTGCAGATCATGTAGAGACCTGCCGCCTTGGCGTGGACCGGGATGGTCTCCGGGCTTGGTCGTTTCCATTCCGCGATATCCAGTTTGGCGCCCTGCATCTTGGCATCGCCATAATAGGCGCCCCAGCCCCAGACCGCGATAGCCATGCGCACCGGGTTCTTTGCCGAAGCGACACCCATGTCTTCGCCCGAGCCGCGCCAGACAACGGCCCGCACATAGGCATCCTGCAATCCGCTGGCTTTCAGGGTTTCCTGCTTCGCGGCTTCGATCTGATCCACGGTATAGGGCATCGGCATATCCAGCGCTTCTGCGCTGGCGACCAGACGCTCCGAATGCTCGCGGCTCTTGAAGATCTTGCCATTATAGGCGCGCTCACCCTCGAAGACGGAGGAGGCATAATGCATCGCGTGGCTGAGGATATGGACCTTGGCATCGCGCCAGTCGACCATTTCCCCGTCCATCCAGATCAAACCGTCCCGATCATCATAACCCGCCATGGCGCACCTCCTAATGCCTCGCCCAATTTCCAGAAGTTGCGCATTATATGACCGGTTCGGACATAATGTTGCGCTAAACCTGCGATTCGATACATCTTCAGACTTGGAATGTCAACAACGCTGACTTAAAATGGCCTCAACACAACAGGGGAGAGACCCATGGCAGAAGGGCGACCGGGGCAGGGATTTGGCGGCGAAAGCCTGCTGTTTCTGACGGATGAGCAGTTGCGGCAGGGCATTGAGGCGATGTTCTTTGCCTATCGCGGATTTACCGCAGACCCGGATCGTATTCTGGCTGAGATGGCCTATGGTCGGGCACATCACCGGGCGATCCATTTTATCAATCGAGCACCGGGCACGACGGTCAATAATCTGCTGAGCATTCTGGGGGTGACCAAACAGTCGCTGAACCGGGTGCTGCGGGCCCTGATCGGTGATGGTCTGGTGGAAAGCCGGGTCGGGGTCACCGACAAGCGCGAGCGGCATCTGTTTCTGACCGACAAGGGGCGTGCGCTGGAGGCCAAGCTTTCGGATGCGCAGCGCGCCCGGATGCGCACCGCCTACAAGGATGCCGGCCCGGAAGCGGTGCAGGGCTTCAAGCGCGTGCTGGAAGCGATGATGGACGCCGACATGCGGCGCGCCTATGCCAAGCTGCGGGAGAGTGGCACATGACCCGGTTCGATTCCCATCTGCTGATTGTCGATGATGATGAGCGCATTCGCGGCCTGCTGAAGAAGTTCCTGATGCGCGCCGGGTTCCTGGTCACCGCCGCCCGCGATGCCGCTCATGCGCGGCGGGTATTGTCGGGGCTGGATTTCGACCTGATCGTCCTGGATGTGATGATGCCGGGCGAGGATGGGGTCTCGCTCACCCGGTCGCTGCGCGAAACCCTGAGCACCCCGATCCTGCTGCTGACCGCCAAGGGCGAAACGGATGACCGGATCGAGGGGCTGGAAGCTGGCGCGGATGACTATCTGTCCAAACCGTTCGAGCCAAAAGAACTGTTGTTGCGGATCAATGCAATCCTGCGGCGGATGCCTGAGCCCACGGCCCAGGATGCCGCGCCCAAAGTGCTGCATCTGGGACCGATCCGCTATGATATTGAGCGCGGCGAGATGTGGCAGGGTGAGGAGTTGATCCGACTGACCGGCACCGAAAACCAGCTGATGAAGATCTTCTCCGCCTGTCCGGGCGAGCCGGTGAGCCGCACCAAACTGGTCGAGGATCTGGGCCGCGACCGTGGTCAGGCGCAGGAACGCGCCGTGGATGTGCAGATCACCCGGCTGCGGCGCAAGATCGAGCCCAACCCGAAGCAGCCGCAATATCTGCAGACGGTGCGCGGCGCAGGATATATGCTGGCACCGGATTAGGCCCAGAGTTCCGGAGCCGCTGCGCGGCGATTTCATGCCTCCGGCGGGGATATTTCCGGCCAGAAGAAAAGGACGCGCCATGGCGACCGCTTTGTTAACCCACGCAGATTGCCTGCTGCATGTGACGCCCGAGGGCCATCCCGAGCGGGTGGCGAGGCTGGAGCATGTGCTGCATGCGCTGGCGGGGCTGGACCTGCACAGGGTCACCGCGCCGATGGCGGCGGAAGACGATATCCTGCGCATTCACCCAAAGAGCTATCTGGAGGAGCTGCGCCGCAGCCTGCCGCAGGAGGGATTTGGTCGCATTGATGGCGATACATTCCTGTCGCCCGGATCGTTGGATGCCGCCTTTCGCGCGGCGGGGGCAGCTGTACGCGCGGTCGATATGGTCCTGACGGGCGAGGTTCAGAACGCCTTTGCCGCGGTGCGCCCGCCCGGCCACCATGCCGAGACGGAGACCGCGATGGGGTTCTGCTTCTTTGGCAATGCCGCACTGGCGGCCAAACATGCGCTGGATCACCATGGGCTGGCGCGTGTGGCGGTGGTGGATTTCGACGTGCATCACGGCAATGGCACGCAGGATCTATTGTGGGACGAGCCGCGGGCGCTGTTCATCTCAAGCCAGCAGATGCCGCTCTGGCCGGGATCCGGTCGCCCCGAGGAGGACGGCGCACACGGCCAGATCCTGAACCTGCCGCTGCCACCCGGATCAGGGGGCGTGCACATGAGGTCGACCTATGTCGATCAGGTGTTTCCGCGGCTGCGGACCTTCAAGCCGGAGCTGATCGTCATCTCCGCCGGCTTTGACGCGCATCAGGATGATCCGCTGGCCGAACTCAATTGGAGCACCGAGGATTTCCGCTGGCTCAGCCGCGAACTCTGCGCGCTGGCGGCGGAGATCTGCGCGGGGCGTATCGTCTCGACTTTGGAAGGTGGATATGATCTGAACGCGCTGGCCGCAGCGGCCAAAGCCCACGTGGAAGAATTGATAGAGGCAGGCAGATGACCGACACCACCAGTCCAGAAACACCCGTTGACGAGCTGAGTTTTGAGCAGGCGATGCGCGCGCTTGAAACCGTGGTGGATCAGCTGGAGCGCGGCGATGTGGCGCTGGATGCGTCCATTGCGCTTTATGAGCGCGGTGCCGCGCTGAAGAAGCGCTGCGAGGACGAGCTGAAGCGGGCCGAGGAAAAGGTGGCGGCAATCACGCTAGATGCCGCAGGCACGCCGACCGGGACCCAGCCGCTGGATGCCGGCTGAGTCATGAGCGCCGCCGCAGACACGCAGAGCCGGCCCTTTGCCCAGGCGCTGAAAGAAGCCCAGACCCGGATCACCACCCATATGGAGGCCCGGCTGGGCGGCAATGATCCGCTGCATGCGGCCATGCGCTATGCCATCACCGGCGGCAAGATGCTGCGCGGGTTTCTGGTTCTGGAAAGCGCGCGCCTGCATGGGGTTGCCGAACAGGCCGCGCTTGAAGCGGCGCTGGCGATCGAATGTATTCACGCCTATTCGCTGGTGCATGACGATCTGCCCTGCATGGATGACGATGATCTGCGCCGGGGCCAGCCCACCGTTCACAGGAAATGGGATGAGGCGATGGCGGTTCTGGCCGGGGACAGTTTACAGACATTTGCGTTTGAGCTGCTTGCCGATCCCAAGATCGGACCCCATGCGCTGACCCTGATCCGCGGGCTGGCGCAATCCTCCGGCAAGGATGGTATGGTCTCCGGTCAGATGCTGGATATCGCTGCTGAAACCGCTGCGCGGCCGCTGGATCTGGATCAGATCACCCAGTTGCAGAACCGCAAGACCGGCTGCCTGATTGCCTGGTCCGCGACCGCTGGCGCGGTCATGGCCGGGGCGGATGACAGCCCGCTGCGACGCTATGCCGATGCGCTTGGCCTTGCTTTTCAGATTGCCGATGACATTTTGGATGTGGAAGGCGATGCTGCCAAGGTGGGCAAGGCCGTGCGCAAGGATGCGGAAGCGGGCAAGGCCACGTTTGTGTCTCTTCTGGGGCTGGACGCGGCGAAGGATCGCGCCAGAACCCTGATGGAACAGGCCTGTGAGGCGCTGACCCCCTATGGTCATGCCGCCGAAACCTTGAAGGAAACCGCGCGCTTCGTTATCTCGCGCGATAGCTGAGCCGCAAGAGACCGCGCCTCGTCAGAGCCAAACGCCCGCCAAACGCTCAAGGAGCTGCCATGTCAGACCGGCCCCAGACCCCTCTTCTGGATCAGATCACCCGCCCGGCGGATCTGAAATCCTTGAGCGATGCACAGCTGACGCAGGTCGCACAGGAACTGCGACAGGAAACCATTTCCGCCGTTTCCGTCACCGGTGGCCATCTGGGCGCAGGTCTGGGTGTTGTCGAGCTGACCACCGCGCTTCATGCGGTGTTTGACACGCCCCGCGACAAGATCATCTGGGACGTCTCGCACCAGTGCTATCCGCATAAAATCCTGACTGGTCGCCGCGACCGCATTCGCACATTGCGGATGAAGGACGGGCTGAGCGGTTTCACCAAACGTTCGGAATCGCCCTTTGATCCCTTTGGCGCGGCCCATAGCTCCACCTCGATCAGCGCCGCGCTTGGTTTTGCCGTGGCACGGGATCTGGGCGGTGTCATTCCCGAAGGCAGCGGCGATGCAATTGCCGTCATCGGCGATGGGTCGATGTCGGCCGGCATGGCGTTTGAGGCGATGAACAACGCAGGCCATCTGGGCAAGCGGCTGATTGTCATTCTGAACGACAATGAAATGTCGATTGCGCCGCCGGTTGGCGCGCTGTCGTCCTATCTGTCGCGCCTATATGCCGAAGAACCCTTTCAGGAACTGAAAGCGGTGGCAAAGGGGGCCGCATCCCTGCTGCCTGAACCGTTCCGCGAGGGCGCCAAGCGCGCCAAGGATATGCTGAAAGGCATGGCGGTGGGCGGCACCTTGTTTGAAAGCCTGGGCTTTTCTTACCTTGGGCCGATTGATGGTCACGATATGGACCAGCTGTTGCCGGTCCTGCGCACCGTGAAGGCGCGCGCCACCGGTCCGATCCTGATCCATGTGCTGACGAAGAAGGGCAAAGGTTATGCCCCGGCGGAACGCGCCCGCGACAAGGGCCACGCCACCGCAAAATTCGACATGGTGACCGGCGAACAGAAGAAAGCGCCCTCCAACGCGCCCTCCTATACCTCGGTCTTTGGCAAGGAGCTGGTGCGGCTGGCGGCTGAGGATGACAAGATCTGCGCCGTCACGGCGGCGATGCCCGATGGCACCGGATTGAGCCTGATGGCCGAACGCTACCCTTCGCGCTGCTTTGACGTCGGCATAGCCGAGCAGCACGGCGTGACCTTTGCCGCCGCGCTGGCCGCCGGCGGGATGAAGCCCTTTTGTGCGATGTATTCCACGTTTTTGCAGCGCGGTTATGATCAGGTGGTGCATGACGTGGCGATCCAGCGCCTGCCCGTACGCTTTGCCATCGACCGCGCCGGTCTGGTCGGTGCGGACGGGGCGACCCATGCGGGCAGTTTCGACATTGCCTATATGGCCAACCTGCCGGGCATGGTGGTGATGGCCGCCGCTGATGAGGCCGAGCTGGCCCATATGACAGCCACCGCTGCCGCCTATGATGACGGCCCGATTGCCTTCCGCTACCCCCGGGGTGAGGGCGAAGGTGTTGATATGCCCGAGGTGCCGGAGGTGCTGGAGATCGGCAAAGGCCGGATGATCCAGGCGGGCAAACGCGTGGCGATCCTGTCCTTTGGCACCCGGCTGGGTGAGGTGAAAAAGGCCGCCGAGGCGCTTGCCGCCAGAGGCATCACCCCGACAATTGCGGATGCACGTTTTGCCAAGCCGCTGGACCGCGACATGATCCTGCAGCTGGCCGCTGATCACGAGGCGCTGATCACCATCGAAGAAGGCGCAGTGGGCGGTTTCGGCTCCCATGTGGCGCAGCTTCTGGCGGAGGAAGGCGTCTTTGACAGCGGATTGAAATTCCGCTCCATGGTGTTGCCCGACACCTTCATCGACCAGGCCAGCCCCGCGGATATGTATGAGGTGGCGGCGATGAACGCACCGCAGATCGAGGCCAAGGTGCTGGAGGTTCTGGGTGTGGCAACGATCGGCGAGAAGCGGGCCTAAACCCCCGTCGTTTCCTGCGGCGGGACGAAGGTCTCGAGGTCCTCGGCGGCGCGGACCGCGCGCAGGCCCTCTCGATAGGTGGGGTAAAGCAGCTCCACCCCCAGATCATCCTTGATACGCTGGTTTCTGACGCGCTTGTTCTCGCCATAGAAACTGCGCGCCATCGGGGTCATACCGGCCTCATCGAAGGGGACTTCGGCAGGGATCGGCAGGCCCAGCAGCTCGGCGGCAAAGCCCAGCACATCCTGTGGCGGGGCCGGATCATCATCACAGAGGTTGTAGATCGCACCGGGATCAGGCTGTGCGATGGAAGCGGCGATAACCTGTGCGATATCGTCCACATGGATGCGCGAGAACACCTGACCGGGTTTCACGATACGGCGCGCCTTACCCGCCATCAGCTTGGCAAAGGGGCCGCGTCCGGGGCCGTAAATCCCAGCGAGGCGAAAGATATGAAGCGGCAGATCGGGGATGGCCTGCCAGCCTGTCTCAGCCGCGGCACGCCAGCGGCCACGCTGGCTGGAAGGGGTGACGGCTGTGTCCTCATCCACCCAGGCGCCATCATGATCACCGTAGACAGCCGTGGTGGAGAGGTAGCCGACCCACTCCAAAGTGTCGCCACGGGCGGCGGCTGCCAGCGCATCCGCCAGTTCCGCTAGAACCGGGTCTCCTGCCTCGGTCGGTCCCACCGACGACAGGATATGCGTCACCCCATCCAGCGAGAGGGGGGCACCGGGCCAGGTGATCAGCTCAACGCCTGCAAGAGGTTCCGCATCCTCGGCGGATCGGGTGGTGCCTATGACCCGCCAACCGGACCGAAGCAGCTGCGGGACCAATGCGCGGGCGGAATAGCCAAGGCCAAGACAGAGAAGCGTTTTTGTCATGTGCCATAGATGCGCGCGAGCCTGTGCGGGTGCAAGACTTGATTCAAGCGTCAAAACCGCATTTCCTGTGGCCATGGCGCAAAAACAGATCACGCTGGCCGCCGCCTACGGGCTGGAGACGCCGCAGCACTCCCGGCAGCTCTATGCCGATTGGGCCGAGAGCTACGACAGCAGCTTTGCCGCAGGATCGGATTACATCCTGCCGGATCAGGTGGCCCGCCTGTTCGCTGCCGCCGACGGGCGCGGCCCTGTTCTGGATGTCGGCGCAGGAACCGGGCTCTGCGGCGTCGCGCTGGAGCGGCAGGGCATTGCTCCGATAGATGCGACCGATATCAGCCCTGAAATGCTGGCACAGGCACTGCGCAAGGATGTCTACCGCGATATCATCGAAGCGGATCTGACCACCGGCGTCCCGGTGCCACGCGGCACATATGCCGGTGTCGTCTCCTCTGGAACCTTCACCCACGGCCATGTCGGACCAGAGGTTCTGCCGGGTATCCTGCGCCTTGCCCGACCGAGGTCGGTGTTTGCGCTTGCCATCAATGCCCGATTTTCCGCCCGCTGCGGCTTTGCTGCGGCTCTCGAACGTCTTGAGAAGGGCGGCTGGATCCGTGGGCTGACCCTGCCGGAGGTGGCCATCTACGGTCCCAAAGCCACCGGCGCCCACAGCACGGACAAGGCGCTGATTGCGGTGTTTACCAAGGTCTAGGAGCAGCCTGCATTGTTCAGCGCATCTCTCTCAAAGCGCAGCGCCGAGGCTATGCAGGATCCGATGCGACACAGCTATGCTGACGTTCGCTGTGGGCCGGGGCCCACACTTAATAGCGCCCACCGGGTCTAGGCTGCGCTGAGGTTAATCGCAGGACAACAGCGGGGTCATCTGCCGCATCGGCGCCTTATCTGCCCTTCCACACCGGATCGCGTTTCTCAGCAAAGGCGCGCGCGCCCTCCATCTGGTCCTCGCTGTCATAGAGAATATCAACGCTGCGCAGCTGGCGTTTGGTGATCCGGTTCATCGCATCCTGAAACTTCGCATCCTCGGCGTCGCGGACAATCTCCTTGATCGCGGCATAGACCAATGGCGGGCCGGAGGCGAGCAGCCGCGCCAGCTCCCAGGCCCGATCCATCAGCTGATCTGAAGTCAGGATTTCGTTCACCAGCCCCCAGCGGTGCGCCTCCTCGGCGTCAAACCAGCGTCCGGTCAGCAGGAGTTCCATGGCAATGTGATAGGGAATGCGCTTGGGCAGTTTGATTGATGCGGCATCGGCCACCGTGCCCGACCGGATCTCTGGCAGGGCAAATGTCGCGTGATCTGCGGCCAGAATCATATCCGCCGACAGCGCCAATTCCAGACCACCGCCACAGGCGATGCCATTCACCGCCGCAATCACCGGCTTGTTCATATCGCGCAGCTCCTGCAGGCCCCCAAAGCCGCCGACACCATAGTCGCCATCCACCGCATCTCCGTCGGCGGCGGCCTTCAGATCCCAGCCGGGGCAGAAGAATTTCTCGCCTCCCCCGGTCACAATTGCCACGCGCAGGTCGGGGTCATCGCGAAAATCCCGAAACACCTCGCCCATGGCCACGCTGGTTTTCAGATCAATGGCGTTGGCCTTTGGACGGTCCAGCGTGACCTCCAGAATGGCGCCATCGCGGCGGGTCCGAATGGGGGTGTCAGTCATCGGTGGTTTCCCTCTCTCGCAGCAGTGCATCCGCTGCTATGGCATCGCTGGTCGTACAGATCAGCGGATTGATTTCAAGTTCTTCCAGCCTGTCCAGATGGGCAAGCACATAGCCTTCAACCGCGCGGATCGCGCGCAGAATTGCGGCACGATCCGCCGCAGGGCCGCCGCGATACCCGCCAAGCAGCGGGGCAATGCGCAGCTGATCCAGCGCCTCTTCCAGCATGTCCTCATGCACCGGCAGCAACATCGACAGGCTGTCCTGCAACACTTCGCTCAGCACCCCCCCGGCACCCAGCGTCAGCACGAACCCATGGGCGGGATCCCTGATGACCCCCACCAGCAGCTCGGCCACGGTCCCGGTGATCATCTCCTCCAGCAGCAATTGTTCCGCGCCAATCTCCTGCGCCGCCTCCATGACCGCCTCAGGCGAGTGGAGGTTCAACCGCACTGCCCCGGCCTCGCTCTTATGCGCGAAACCTTCGCCCTTCAGCACCAGCGGAAACCCCACCCCAGACGCGATGTCATGCAGGCTCTCTGCCAGCGCATCACGGCTTAGCCTGTGGCTTCGGGGAACCCGCAGACCGGCCGCCGCAAGACGCTGTTTCGCGAGGCCTTCGGGGATCAAACTGGCGTCGCCATCCCCTGAGTCCGGACCTGGAAGGGCCAGGGGAAAATCAGATGGCACCGCGATACGACTGGCCGCCGCCGCCGCGCCCATGGCCTCTCGCAGGCCGCAGAGCGGCACCACGTCCGCCGCCATAAGCCGCTGCGCGGTCTCTTCGGGCATCAGTTCCGGCAAACTGGCGACCATGGCCATTGGCGCACCGGTTTGCGCCCGCGTTGCTATTGCGGCCTCAACCGTGCAGGCCCAGTCTTCGGCCGAACACCGGTCTGCTCGTGGGAAATCCACGATGAGCATCACCATATCCAGATCAGGATGCACCATGGCGCTGAACGCCCGGGTCATCGCAGGCACGTCCCGCCAGATATAGGTATGGTAGTCCAGAGGATTGGCCAGCGCGACCATCGGGCCCAGGGCTGCGCGCAGCGCCTGATGCTGGCCGTCGGACAACGGCGGAAAGACCACAGACTGCGCCTGCCCGAGATCGGCAGCAAGGCTCGCTTCACCCCCGGAGCAGCTGATCGTCGCAACCCGGCATCCGGCGCGGGGGCCAAGCACATGCAGAACCTTCAGCGTTTCCAGAAATACCGGCAAATCATCCACCCGTGCCACACCACAGCGCCGCAACAGCGCATCGGCACCGGCCTCCTGACCGGCAAGCGACGCCGTATGGGACAGCGTCGCCGCCTGCGCCTGATCCGAGCGTCCGACCTTCAGCGCCACAATCGGTTTTCCACAGGCGGCCGCCTGATGCGCCAGCAATTCAAAGGCACGCAAGTCGCGGACACCTTCGATATGCAGGCCAATGGCGGTTACGCGCGGATCCTCCAGCAGGCCGCGCGCGATCTGTGCGATATCGCTTTGCGCCTGATTGCCAACGGTAACCACATAAGCAATCGGCAGCCCACGCGCCTGCATGGTCAGATTGATCGCGATATTGGAGCTCTGGGTGAGGATTGCCACGCCGCGCTCCACCGGCACGCCACCGTGCTGATCCGGCCATAGCAATACCTGATCCAGATAGTTGATGAACCCATAGCAGTTAGGGCCGAGGATGGGCATCTCTCCCGCCGCTTGCAAAAGATGGTTCTGCAGGTCGGCCCCATTACCGGCCTCCCTCTGGGCCTCGCGAAAACCGGAGGCAAAACAGACCGCCCCCCCAGCCCCCCGGCGAGAGAGCGCCGCTACCGCTTCGACGGTGGCGTGTCTGTTGACGCCGATAAAGCTGGCATCGGGCGCGGCGGGCAGATCATCCACCGATGCAAACGCCGTCAAGCCGCAGACCTCCGCAGCCTTCGGATGCACCGGCCAGATCTGACCGGAAAACCCGATCTTCTGCAATTGTTCGATCACCAGACGACACCAGGCACCGCCACCGATCACCGCGATGGAAGAGGGCCGAAACAAAATGCTGAAGTCACGTATCATTGCCACGGCTCCCGCCTGAACAGAGGCCCCGATGCCTTCGGCGAGGATATTTGGAGCCAGAAGATGGGTAGGGTTTCATTAACCAGAATCGACGAGCCTCGACAGGCGGTACAGGCGGGGACGCCGATGACCGCGCCAGGAGATGGCCCCCGGTTGCGGCAGCGCCCTTCCGGGGGCTTGATCCTTTCTGCATCTTCTGGCCTTAAATATCCTCGCCGAAGGCGAAATCTGACCCGCCCGCCCGACGCGTCCGGGTAGAGCCTGAGACCGTTCGCCGCCATGCTTTCAACCACCATGCGGACGCAACAGCTCCCGGCTGATAATGTGACGCTGGATTTCGCTGGTGCCTTCCCAGATGCGCTCCACCCGAGCATCCCGCCAGATGCGCTCCAGCGGCAGTTCATCCATCAGCCCCATACCGCCATGGATCTGGATCGCCTCATCCGCGACCACCGCCAGCATTTCTGTTGCTTTCAGCTTAGCCATCGACATGTCGGCCTCGGTCACGCTGCCCTGGTCGAATTTCCAAGCGGCTTCCCAGGTCAGCAGGTTGGCGGCCTTCAGCTCTGTTGCCATATCCGCAAGTTTGAAGGAAATGCCCTGAAACTTGCCAATCTGCTGGCCGAACTGGCGACGCTCTGCGGCGTAGGACACCGCGTGATCAAAGGCGCGCTCAGCCCGGCCCAGACAGGTCGCAGCCACCTGAAGACGGGTGGCGCCAAGCCAGGTGTTGGCAAGATCAAAACCCTTGTCGACCTCGCCCAGCACTGCGGTTTTTGGCAGGCGACAGTCGTCAAACTCCAGCACCGCATTGGTATAGCCGCGGTGGCTTACGTTGCGATAGCCGGCACGGACAGTGAACCCCGGCGTGCCCTTGTCGACGAAAAAGGCGGTGATCCGCTTTTTCGGGCCGCGCGCTGTGTCGTCTTCTCCCGTGGCCATGAAAACGATGGCAAAATCCGCGATATCCGCGTGGCTAATGAAATGCTTGGTCCCGTTCAGAACGAAGTCATCGCCGTCCGGGCGCGCTGTCGCGGTCATACCGCGCAGGTCAGAGCCAGCCCCCGGTTCGGTCATCGCAAGACAGTCCCATTTTTCACCGCGAATGCAGGGGTAGAGGTATCTCTCTTTCTGCTCCGGCGTGCCGGCCAGAAGGATATTCGAGGGGCGTGCGACGCAGGTCCAGTGCAGGGCGTAATTGGCGCGGCCCAGCTCCTTTTCATAGAGCAGCCAGGTCAGCGTATCGAGGCCAGCCCCCCCCACCTCTTCGGGCATGTTGGCGGCGTATAGCCCGGCCTCTATCGCCTTGGCCTGGATTTCGCGGACCCGTTCCATCGGCAGATGGCCACTGCGTTCGACCTCCAGCTCGTGAGGATAGAGCTCCCTGGTGACAAAGGCGCGCGTGGTTTCCACGATCATCGCCTGCTCTTCAGACAGACCAAATTGCATGTCTTGCTCCCCCGTGATGGGATCCCTGTTGACGTTGACCTGAGCCTAGGGCTGGATACGGTCGATATCGTGCAGCATCGGACATTTTCGTGCCAAACTGGAAGAAACCACACGCTGCAACGCAGCAGATCGACCTATTGCTGTTCGATCAGTTCTCTGGCCATTGCCTTGCCAATACGGTGGAGCCGCTGCGGGCCGCCAATACGTTTGCAGGCCGCCCGCTGTACTCCTGGCGGTTCGTGACGCTTGATGGCAATACCGCGATGTCATCGGCGGCGATGGAGGTCAGCGCGCAGGCGCCGCTGAGAAAAGCTGAGGGCGATATGCTGATCGCCATGCCGAGCTACCGCTATCTGCGCCATGCAACCGAAGCCACATCGCGCGGGTTGCGGGCGGCGCAGCGGCGCTATGGCGTATTGGCGGGATTCGATACCGGTGCCTGGCTGCTGGCTGAGGCCGGGCTTCTGGATGGCTACCGCGCCACCATCCACAGCGCGGAGATCGACGCCTTTGCCGAGGCGTTTCCGACCGTTCAGGCCGAGATGCACCGGTTTCTGTGGGACCGGGACCGGCTGACATGCTCAGGCGCGATGGCGGCCTTTGACGGGATCCTCGACATGATCGCGCGACAGCACGGGCAGGCCCTGCGACTGGATGTTGCCACCCTGTTCCTGAGCGGCGAGCCAGGGGGGACCGGGACATCCAGACCCGTGCGCAGCGCCTCTGTCGGGCGTGCAATTGCGGTGATGGAGGCCAATCTGGAAACCCCGCTCCCGCTGGGCGAAGTCGCGCGACGGGTTGGGCGGAGCCTGCGGGATCTGGCACGTCGCACGCAGGGTGAATTGGGCACAACGCCGCAGACGCTATATCGGCATCTGCGATTGAAACAGGCAAGACGGCTTGTGTTAGAGACGGATTTCAGCATCTCGGAGATCGCCCTGCGCTGCGGCTATGAGAACCCCAGCGCGTTGACCCGCGCCTTTCGCAGCGTCTTTGCCACAACGCCAAGAGACCTGCGCCGCACCCGGAGATAGCAGCCGCAACGCAGGCTGGTGGTTTTCTTGATTTGCAAAAAGCAGCTATTGTTTGCGCTAGCGCGCAAGGGGTCTTGCGCTTGCGCGGGTTATCAGAACAATTGGGCCATGACAGATATCGCATTCCCAAGCTGGCCCGATGTAGCCCCCCAATTGATTGAAGTTGCGGCAGGTCGCCGCCCTGCGGACACGGTGATCCGCCAGGGGGTCTGGGTCAATGTTCACACCCGCGAACAACTGCCCGATCATGACATCGCCATCGTGGCCGGGCGCATCGCCTATGTCGGCCCCGATGCCAGCTATTGCACCGGCCCCGACACCGAGGTGATCGAGGCCAACGGGCGCTATATGATCCCCGGCCTCTGTGATGCGCATATGCATATCGAAAGCGGGATGCTGACCCCCGCAGAATTCGCCCGCGCGGTGATACCACATGGCACCACCTCGATGTTCACCGACCCGCATGAGATCGCCAATGTGCTGGGTCTGGAGGGCGTGCGCCTGATGCATGACGAGGCGCTGATGCAGCCGGTCAATATCTTTACCCAGATGCCGAGTTGCGCGCCCTCAGCGCCTGGGCTGGAAACCACCGGATATGAGATTTCGCCCGAGGATGTGGCCGAGGCGATGAGCTGGCCGGGCATCATCGGGCTGGGCGAGATGATGAATTTTCCCGGTGTGGCAGCGGGCGATCCCAAGATGCTGGCAGAGATCGCCGCAACCCAGCGCGCGGGCAAGACCGTTGGCGGGCATTATGCCTCGCCCGATCTGGGGCCGGATTTCGCAGCCTATGTGGCCGGCGGTCCGGCGGATGATCACGAAGGCACCTGCGAGGCGGACGCGATTGCCCGGATGCGACAGGGGATGCGCGCGATGGTGCGGCTCGGCTCGGCCTGGTATGACGTTGAGGCGCAGATCACCGCGATCACCGAAAAGGGACTGGATCCGCGCAATTTCATTCTCTGCACCGACGATTGCCACTCCGGCACGCTGGTCAATGACGGCCATATGAACCGGGTGGTGCGCCACGCGATTGATTGCGGATGTGACCCTTTGATTGCCTTGCAGATGGCCACGATCAACACCGCGACGCATTTCGGGCTGGAGCGTGACATCGGCTCTATCACCCCGGGTCGGCGCGCGGATGTGATCCTGACCTCCGATCTGAAGACCCTGCCGATCGAGCTGGTGATTGCCCGTGGCGAGATCGTAGCCAAGGATGGCGAGATCACCGTGGATTGCCCGCATCTGGACTGGCCCGAAACCGCGCGTGACACGGTGCATCTGGGCCATCAGCTGGGTGCTCAGGATTTTGAGATCGCCGCGCCTGAGGGCGCAAATGTGATCACCGCCAATGTCATCGGTGTGGTTGAGAACCAGGCCCCGACCAAAGCGCTACAGGCAGAGCTGCCGGTGCAGGACGGGCTGGTCGAGGCCACATTGGCCGAGGCGGGCGACATCTGCCAGATTGCATTGGTGGAACGCCACCGGGCGACGGGTGGCGTCACCAACGCCTTTGTCTCCGGCTTTGGCTACAGCGGCAAGATGGCGATGGCCTCCACCGTGGCGCATGACAGCCACCATATGATCGTGGTCGGCACTGACCGCGCGCAGATGGCGCTGGCGGCCAATCGTCTGGCCGAGGTGGGCGGCGGCATCACCATCTTCCGCGAAGGACAGGAGCTGGCTCTGGTTGAGCTGCCCATCGCCGGGCTGATGTCCGACAGCCCCGCGACGGAGGTTGCCGCCAAGGCGCAGAAGATGGTCGAGGCGATGGAGACCTGCGGCTGCAAGCTCAACAACGCCTATATGCAGCATTCCCTGCTGGCGCTGGTGGTGATCCCCGAACTGCGAATTTCCGATCTGGGGCTGGTGGATGTGCGCAGCTTCGAGAAGATACCGGTCATCGCAAGCGCCGGGCCGTCCTAACCCCCGGCGCGTGTCGGCCGGCCCCCGTGTCCATTCCAGAGCCACCCCGTCATCCGATGGCAGAGTGCCCCCGTTTTTCAGTGATCGAGCATAATCATGACAACAGTTAAGATCCCGCAGCTTCCGGCAGCAGAAGAGTTTACAGATGCCGCGGCGGCCGTTGCCCGGTTGGAGCAGCTGTACCGTGAGGCGACACAGTTTCTATGCGCCGAGTTTTCGCGCATCCTGACCGATGGTCCCTCCGTCGGCAGCACCGGGACCACCCCGCGTATCCGCGCATTCTACCCTGAGATCCGCTTTACCACGTCGTCTTTTGCACAGGTCGACAGCCGACTGAGCTATGGGCATGTGTCGGCCCCCGGCACCTATGCAACCACGGTGACCCGCCCGGATCTGTTCCGGCATTACCTGACCCAGCAAATCGGCCTGCTGATCCGCAACCACGGACAGCCGGTGACCATCGCTGTCTCAGATACGCCAATCCCGGTGCATTTTGCCGTGGCGGCCGATCCCAGCCTGACGGTCCCACAGGAAGGCGCTGCCGGTTTCACGCTGCGCGATGTCTTCGACGTGCCGGACCTGGCGACCACCAATGACGACATTGTAAACGGCACCTATCAGTCGCCGGACAATATTGGTCCGCTGTCGCTCTTTACCGCGCAGCGCATTGATTATTCGCTGGCCCGGCTGTCGCATTACACGGCAACCGACCCGCAGCATTTTCAAAATCACGTGCTGTTCACCAACTACCAGTTCTATGTCGCCGAATTCGAAGCCTACGCCCGTGCGCAGCTGGCGGATCCGGCCTCTGGCTACAGCAGCTTTGTCAGCACCGGCGATCATGAAATCACCAGCGCGGACGCGGAGATCCCGCCGATTGCGAAGCTGCCGCAGATGCCGACCTATCACCTGAAACGGCAGGACGGCTCGGGCATCACGCTGGTCAATATCGGCGTCGGCCCGTCGAACGCCAAGACCGCCACCGACCATATCGCGGTATTGCGCCCGCACGCCTGGCTGATGGTCGGTCACTGTGCCGGGCTGCGCAACACTCAGACGCTGGGCGATTTTGTGCTGGGGCACGGCTATCTGCGCGAGGATCACGTTCTGGACGACGATCTACCGATCTGGACCCCGATTCCGGCACTGGCGGAAATCCAGGTCGCGCTTGAGGATGCGGTGGCCGAGGTGACGGAGCTGGAAGGCTACGACCTGAAGCGGATCATGCGGACCGGCACCGTTGCCACCATCGACAACCGCAATTGGGAACTGCGCGATCAATCCGGCCCCGTGCAGAGACTGTCGCAATCCCGTGCCATCGCGCTGGATATGGAAAGCGCCACCATCGCCGCCAATGGCTATCGTTTCCGGGTGCCCTATGGAACGCTGCTCTGTGTGTCGGACAAGCCGCTGCATGGCGAACTGAAGCTACCGGGGATGGCATCTGAGTTTTATCACACCCAGGTTGCCCGCCATTTGCAGATCGGGATAAAGGCGATGGAGCAGTTGCGTGGCATGCCATTGGAACGTTTGCACAGCCGAAAACTGCGTTCCTTTGACGAAACAGCCTTTCTCTGAGGGTGATTTTCCCGCTAATTCTTCGAAAACCCCTATTTTATGGGGTTTTTGACAACACTACTCGTTGTGTTCGGCCACAACATAACGCTAGAGTTACGCGATGAGGCCCCATAACTCGGGCAGTGACAAGGAGACCTAAGAATGTCCAAACCGATGACCAAGACCCAGCTTGTTGCCGCACTGGCTGAAGAGATGGACAGCGACAAAAAAGCGGCAGGCGCTGCGCTTGACGCCGTTTGCGCGCTGATTACCCGCGAAGTTTCCGGCGGTGGTGCCGTGACTCTGCCCGGCGTTGGCAAGATCTACTGCCGCGAGCGCCCCGAGCGCGAAGTGCGCAACCCGGCCACCGGTGAGAAATTCACCAAAGAGGCCGATAAAGTGGTCAAGATGACCATCGCCAAAGCGCTGAAAGACAGCGTGAACGGCTAAGGGCCAAGGCACGGTTGACCGTGTTTCGGGTCGCCTTTCGGGCGGCCCTTTTTTTGTGCCTGAACATCGCAGCTCCAGAAAAATCAAGATCCCCAACCGGCCAGCCGAATTAGGTTCCCAGCGAATGCTTGCCTTGCTAAACATATCGCGACCACACCCGAACGGGCTGCGGCACCGGACCGGCAGGGGGATATGTCGATGGATCTGCGCGCTTTGGCGATGGGGCTGGCCTTTGCCTTCATGTGGTCGTCTGCCTTTACTTCGGCTCGGATCATCGTCGCCGATGCTTCGCCGCTATACTCGCTTGCCTTCCGCTTTCTTATTTCCGGCCTGATCGGTGTCGCTGTTGCCCGCTACATGGGCCAGAGCTGGCGTCTGACACGCGGCCAGCTGCGCGCCACCATCGTCTTTGGCATCTGCCAGAATGCGCTCTATCTGGGCCTCAACTTCGTCGCCATGGAAACCATCGAAGCCTCGCTGGCCGCGATCATCGCATCGACCATGCCGATGCTGGTCGCCATCGCGCTCTGGCTGGCCTATGGTGAGCGGCTGCCCCGGCTGGGTGTTGCCGGGCTGCTGGCCGGGGTGGTGGGGGTTGCCCTGATCATGGGAACCCGCATCAGCGCGGGTGTCGACCTCTTTGGCGTCACGCTCTGCGGGATCGGTGTTCTGGCCCTGACGCTGGCCACCCTGGCGCTGCGGGGGGCAACCTCGGGTGGCAACTTCATGATGGTGGTGGGGTTGCAGATGCTGGTCGGCTCTGCCGTGCTGTTCGCAGTTGCACCGATGGTGGAAACCTTCCGGCTCAACCCCAGCTGGCCGCTGGCGCTGGCCTTTCTCTACACCACCCTGGTGCCGGGGCTGACGGCGACCTTCATCTGGGTTCTGCTGCTGAACAGGATCGGTGCCGTGCGGGCCGCCACCTTCCATTTTCTCAACCCAGTCTTCGGTGTGGCTGTTGCCAGTCTGCTGCTGGGCGAAAAGTTGGGGCTGCTGGACCTGATCGGCGTCGGTATCGTCACCTTTGGCATTCTGGCGGTCCAGCTGGCGCGGCAATCGGCGCAGCAGCGCCCCTGAGGGTGACACGTGCCCTGCCTCTTTCGTCACACACAAACGCGAGCGGATGAAATACAGCTTTGCTTTTGCCCCGAAGGACACCATTTACAGCTGAACAGCCAAGATCGGAGGACATGATGCGCAGTTATTCCAAAGACCCGGACGCCATTGCGGCCCTCTCGGAAGAAGAATATTACGTCACCCAGCAATCCGGCACCGAACGCCCCGGCACCGGCAAGCTGCTGGGCAACAAGGAGCCGGGTATCTATGTGGATATCGTCTCCGGTGAGCCATTGTTTGCCTCGTCAGACAAATATGAGTCCGGCTGCGGCTGGCCCAGCTTTACCAAACCCATCGAAACCGCCCATGTTCAGGAGCTGGAAGACCGGAGCCTGGGGATGATCCGCACCGAAGTCCGCTCGACCCATGGAGACAGCCATCTGGGCCATGTGTTCCCGGACGGCCCGGCAGATCGCGGCGGTCTGCGCTATTGCATCAATTCGGCCTCCCTTCGGTTCGTCCATCTGGACGATATGCAGGCAGAAGGCTACGGCGACTATATCGATCAAGTGGAGGATATTAGATGAGCAGCACAACAGAACGCGCCGTCCTGGCCGGTGGGTGTTTCTGGGGCATGCAGGACCTGATCCGCAAGCGCCCCGGTATCATCAGCACCCGGGTTGGATATTCCGGCGGCGATGTGCCCAATGCGACCTATAAGAACCACGGCACCCATGCCGAGGCGATCGAGGTGATTTTTGACCCGAGCCAGACCAGCTATCGCACGCTGCTAGAGTTCTTCTTTCAGATCCATGATCCAACCACGGTCAATCAGCAGGGCAATGATCTGGGCATGAGCTACCGCTCTGCGATCTACTATGTTGACGACCGCCAGAAAGAAATTGCCGAAGACACCATTGCGGATGTCGATGCGTCAGGTCTCTGGCCCGGCAAGGTGATGACCGAGGTCGAACCCGTTGGCGATTTCTGGGAGGCCGAACCGGAGCATCAGGATTACCTGGAACGGCAGCCAAACGGCTACACCTGCCACTTTGCGCGCCCGGATTGGGTTCTGCCCCGCAGGAACGAGACCGCCGCCGAATAATCGGCTGACCATGCGATATCCGGCATTCCAGATAAAAGGCCCCGCCAATCGGCGGGGCCTTTTGCTGCCTTGCGCATGTTCTGCCGGTCAGCCGTGGGCAATGCGCGGACGACCGCTCGCCTCCACCGTCAGAAAGGCCTCGACAAAAACCTCCCGCGCCTCGACTTCGGCGATGCGGATATCCCTGTCCACCTGGATGGAAATATCCTGCGCGCCTGCGGCCTCTGCGGCGGCACGGGCTTCGGCCCGCAGCTCGGCTTCCAACCGCTCAAGAGCCTCCTGCGAACCGGTGAAATCCTCCGGGCCATTCTCCAGATGGACGCGAAACCGGCCTTCCTCAGGTGCGGTAACCGTGCCGCTGCGCCGCATGGTGATACGGCCCACCACCGCGCCAATGGCATTTGCCACGCCTGCGTGTTCCGGCAGGATCATACGGCAATGAAGCCGGGTCCCGACCGCCGGATAGTAGCTGGGCGCCGAGGCTCCAAGCCCGACGACATCGACATTGAGGCCAGCGCTGAGAGCGACCAGCCCCTGATGTCGGGATAGCCCGCGCTGCATCAGAACATGGCGGGCAAGCTGATCCGGCGAGGTTCCAAAGGCCGGAGCATCTTCGGCAATAGCAGTCTCTAACAAGGTGAGCGACGTCTGTTCCGTCATCTGATCTACGATCATCCGTGCCAATGTCACAGCATCCGGTGCCAGCCGGTCCCCCGACCCCACGCGGCGGCGGGCAAAAAGCGTCAGCGCCTTCTGCGCTGCATCGCCATCCCAGCTGCTAAGCCGTCCAAGGACATGGCTGGCATCGGACGGGGTGACCCCGGCGATCTGCACCAGGCCGCGATCCACCAGCCGCATCAGCGCGCCCTGCTCAATCCGGGTGTGCAGCACGGCGCCTAGCGGATGTGTCTGCGTCCCGATCCCGTCCAGAACCCGGGCCTCCCGGTCGCTCAACCCCACTGGTGTCTGTCCCGGAATCGCGCGAACAAACTGCCCGTCATATTCGCCGACAGTCACTGCGCGCAGCTGACTGTCGAGCGTTGCATGAACCACCTCAGGGGACATATTGGCGATCAGGGAAATCGGCAGCACGCGACGCGGGCCAAGGGTCACACCGCCACTCATACCGGCAGCGATCGGATGTACCTGACTGTCACCGCCCAGGCCGCTGGTGCGCATGGCCACGGCCTCAACCATGGTGCGATAGCCGCCAACCTCGGCGCCGGCCGGATCAATCTTGGGCTTGCCGTTCTCGATCAATGCGACATCGGTGGTGGTTCCGCCGATATCACTGACAAGCGCAGTCTCGACGCCGGTCAGCCAGCGGGCACCGACCAGCGATGCAGCCGGGCCGCTCAGGATGGTTTCAATTGGACGGGCACGGGCCTGCTGTGACGACATCAAGGCGCCATCACCCCGCACAACCATCATCTGAGCAGTCACGCCGAGCTCGCTCAGGCGGGATTCGGCGCGCCCGATCAACCGGTCGATCATTCCGATGAGCCGCGCGTTCAGCACAGCCGTCAACGCCCGCTTCGGCCCATTGAGCCGCGCCGACAGCTGGTGCGAACAGGTCACCGGAACGCCGGTTTCTTCTGCGATGATCCGGGCAACTTCCAACTCGTGCGCTGGATTGCGCGTCGCAAACTGGCCGGCAATGGCAAAACCGCTGACCGATACGGCCTCGCGCTGGAGAAACGCGCGCAGTGTCTCCCGGTCCAAGGGCGCCGCCTCGCTACCGGAATGGCTGTGCCCCCCCTCCAGCACCAGCGCCGGGTCGCCCTTCAACGCCTCGCGCAGGCCGTGACGATCCAGATCCGCCTCGCCGAACCCGATATAGATCAGCGCAACGCGGCCCCCCTGCCCTTCGACCAGCGCATTGGTCGCAAGCGTCGTGGACAAAGCTGCAAGCGCGATCTCTGACGGCGCTACCTGTGCCTGCGCAAGTACGGCAGCGACGGCTTCCCCAACTCCGATGGCCAGATCCTGCCGCGTCGTCAGCGCCTTGGCCTTTGCCAGCACATCGCGATCATCCCGGATCAATACCGCGTCGGTATAGGTTCCGCCCGTGTCCACCCCAAGCAAAAGCGCCATGCCCGTCCTCCGTTCGCCTTAATCTTGATCCTGGTCATCGGTTTAGCGAAGCTGCCGCGACGATCCATCCTGTTTGCGTCACCTCAGTCGCTGAACTGCCCAGCGGGCCGCATCCGCCACAGTCGGGTCAGGATCCGCGACCAGAGCCTCGGCCACGGGCCGCAGGGCCGACAGGCCGGAGTTACCGACGGCATAAAGCACATTGCGCACAAAGCGATCTCGCCCGATCCGCTTGATGGGGGATCCGGAAAACAAAGCCCGGAACCCGGCATCGTCCAGCCGAGCTAGCTCCGCCAGCTGCGGAGCCTCGAGCTCGGGTCGCGCCGCATAGCGCATATCGCTGGCGGCGACTGCAAATTTGTTCCAGGGGCAGGCCGCCAGGCAATCATCACAGCCGTAGATCCGGTTGCCCAGCTTGGCGCGCAGCTCCTCATCGACCGGACCCTTGTGCTCGATGGTGAGGTAAGAAATGCAACGCCGCGCATCCAGCTGATACGGGGCGGGGAACGCATCTGTTGGGCAGGCCACCAGACAGGACCGGCACGATCCGCAATGGTCGCGCTCTGCCGCGTCGGCAGGCAGGTCCAATGTTGTGAAAACAGAGCCTATGAAGGCCCAGTTGCCCCAGTCTCGGCTGACCAGATTGGTGTGTTTGCCCTGCCACCCAAGGCCCGCCGCCTGGCCCAGCGGCTTCTCCGGAACCGGCGCGGTGTCGACAAATACCTTGACCTCGGCAGGCTCATCCGCCCGCGCGGCTTCCGCGATCAGCCAGCGTGCCAGCCGTTTCAGGCGCTTCTTCACAAGATCATGATAATCCTTGTTGCGCGCATAGACGGAAATCGCGCCGCGCTCTGCCTGCCCCACAACGGCCATCGGATCCACCTCTGGCGTGTAGCTTTCAGCCAGCATGATCACAGAGCGCGCCTCAGGCCAGAGCTGGGCTGGATCGCCGCGCCAGTGGCTGCGTTCCTCCATCCAGCCCATCTGACCGTGATATCCCGCTTCAAGAAACGCCTGAAGCCGAGCGGGCACCTGCGGCACATCCCAGGGACGACAGATCCGACAGGCCACAAACCCCTCGGCAAGGGCCTGTTTCACCAACCTGTCCTTGATGCCGTGTGTCGCTATCATCTGGCTAGAAATATCCTCGGGGGTGAATTGAGTCCAAGGGACTCAAGAGGGGGCAGACAGCCCCCTTCTGCCCGTGTCTATCAGAAATCCAGATCGGCGTAATGGGCCGGTGGGCTGAAACCGGGGATCTGATCGGCAAGGATCGACCGGAACGCCGGGCGTGACTTGATCTTTGCGTACCAGTCCTTCACCACGGCGGACCGGTTCCAATCAACATCGGAGATATAGTCCAACGACGACAGATGCGCGGCGGCGGCGAAATCTGCGAGGGTCATTTGATCGCCAGCCAGCCAGCGGCGATGGTCCAGCAGCCAGGCCAGATAGTCGAGGTGATATTTGATCGCCCGCGCACCCGCCTTGACGTTGCCACTGTCGGGGTAGCCCTGCCCGGTCACCTTCTTGTTCACCCGCTCATAGAGCAGCTTTGAGGTGACCTCATGGTGAAATTTATCATCGAACCAGCTGACCAGACGGCGCACCTCGTAGCGACCATCGGGATCGCTGGGCATCAACGAAGGTTCCGGGCGGGTTTCCTCAAGGTATTCGCAGATCGCGGCACTTTCGGCCATCAGCTTGCCATCCAGGCGGATCACCGGAACCTTCGCCGCCGGATTGCGGCGCAGGAAATCGGCCTCCTGCTCCCAGTAGCGTTCCTCGACCAGCTCGACCTCGATCCGCTTTTCGGCCAGGGACAGGCGCACTTTACGGCAGAAGGGGGAGAGGGGCACATGATAGAGGCGGGCCATGGGACAGCGGATCTCCTGTTGCGGGTGGCTGGGATCAGACAGCAATGCCCAAAAGCGCCAGAAGTTTCAATCCTCGAAACAGGCCGCCCTGCCATCTGCGCGAATGGTGGCCGCCCCATCCATGATCTGCGCCGCCCGCTTGCGCATGAACGCGGTGGGTTTTGCTGCCGAACGCTCTTTGGGGTTGGGCAAAACGGTGGCCAGAAGGGCAGCCTGCCTGCGGCTCAGCTCATCCGGACCGACACCGAAATAATACCGCGCGGCCGCCTCGGCGCCAAACACACCTTCGCCCATTTCAGCGACATTCAGGTAGACTTCCAGAATGCGCCGTTTGCTCCAGACCGCCTCAACCATCGGCGTCATCAGTGTTTCCAGCGCCTTGCGGAACCAGCTGCGCCCCTGCCACAGAAAGACATTCTTCACCACCTGCTGAGAGATGGTCGACCCTCCACGCTGGCCGCCTTCGGCGATTGCCGCACGGATGGCCTCCGCATCAAGGCCCCAATGCTGGCAGAACCGGGCATCTTCGGCGGCGACAACCGAACGCCCCAAGGCCGGAGCGATATGTTCGATGGGAACCCATTCGCGGTCAATATCACCAAGACGGCGATATTCAGACCAGATGGTATGGGTGATCGGCGGGTTGATCACGGAAAACAGCAGGATCGGCAGCAGGGTCAGCGCAACAAAGACCAGCGCAGCCCGTCCCAGCCAGCGACGCAGGAGACGACGCGGTGACAGCTTTGCGCGGGGTGTACCCTTGGCTGCTGCCTTGCTGCGGGCTTTGCCCTTGGGGGGAACCTTGGATGCCCCGGTTGATTTTCCTGCCTTCGCCATAGGGTCTCTATACGGCACAGAACGGGCCTGCTCCAACCGCGAAATCCCTTGGCCCGCAAGAGATTGCCCAGCGCAGGCGCCCGGAGGTGAAAAGGCCCCGACCGCAGCAGCGACCGGAGCCCATCCAAGGCACATGCAGAGGAAGTGGCGGGGCCTATTCCGCCGGAACGGCTGCTGCCTCGATCGCCAAAGGCTGGGGCAGTTTGTTCAGCATTTCCTTCGGGCAGATTTGCAGGAAATTGCCCTTCTCATTTTCCCAATGCTGCAGGATCTCAGCGGCCTTGCGGCTGCCGGTTTCCTCCAGATGGCGCTCGATCAGACCTTTCAGCTGATCTTCCCAATGGGCCACGGTCACCGGACAGGTCACCAGTGACTCCATGTTCATCAGGGTTTCTGCCTTGCCTTCGGGATCGTAGATGTAGGCCATACCACCGGTCATACCCGCGCCGAAGTTGGCGCCGATCTTGCCCAGGATCACCGCGATCCCGCCGGTCATGTATTCACAGCCACAGGCACCGCAGCCCTCGACAACCACGCTCGCCCCTGAGTTACGAACCGCGAACCGCTCGCCGGCACGCCCGGCTGCGAAGAGATAGCCAGCCGTCGCACCATAGAGAACGGTATTGCCGACGATGGTGTTTTCGCTGGCGTTCAGCGGCGATGCCATCGGCGGGCGCACCACGATGGTTCCGCCGGAGAGACCCTTGCCCACATAGTCATTGGCATCCCCGGAGACCTCAAGCTTCAGACCGGGGGCCGCAAAGGCACCGAGCGACTGCCCGGCGGAGCCTTGCAGCTTCACCGTCAGGTGGTCTGACTGCAGCGTGTTGCGCATACCGAAGTTGCGGACGATATGGCTGGAGGTGCGGGTGCCCACGGTCCGGTGGGTGTTCTGCACCGCATAGGACAGCTGCATCTTCTCGCCATCCTGCAGGAAGCGGGCGGCATCGCGTACGATCTCCGCATCCAGCGTATCCGGCACCGGGTTGCGCTCCTTATCGCGGTTGTAGACGATATTGGCAGAGCCATCGACCGTGATCAGAAGCGGGTTCAGGTCGAGGTCGTCCAGATGGGCAGAGCCACGCGACACCTGCGCCAGAAGATCGGCACGGCCAATGACATCCTCCAGCGACCGCGCGCCAATGGAAGCCAGAATTTCCCGTACTTCCTGCGCATAGAAGGTGATGAGGTTTACCACCTTGTCGGCATTGCCGGTGAACTTGCCGCGCAGGGCCTCATCCTGAGTACACACGCCCACCGGGCAGGTGTTGGACTGGCACTGGCGCACCATGATGCAGCCCATGGCGATCAGCGCAGCGGTGCCGATACCATATTCCTCGGCGCCCAGCATGGCCGCCATGACGATGTCGCGGCCGGTGCGCAGACCGCCATCGGTGCGCAGCGTCACCCGGTCACGCAGGTTGTTCATGCTCAGCACCTGATGCGCCTCGGTCAGGCCCATCTCCCACGGGAGACCAGCATATTTGATCGAGGTCGCAGGCGAGGCCCCGGTGCCACCGTTATGGCCGGAGATCAGGATGATGTCTGCCTTTGCCTTGGCCACGCCGGCCGCGATGGTGCCAACGCCCGAGGACGCCACCAGTTTCACCGTCACCTTGCAGCGCGGGTTGATCTGCTTCAGGTCGTAGATCAGCTGCGCCAGATCCTCGATCGAGTAGATATCGTGGTGCGGCGGCGGCGAAATCAGGGTCACGCCTTTGGTCGAGTGGCGCAGGCGGGCAATCAGGTCGGTGACCTTCATCCCCGGCAGCTGGCCGCCCTCGCCGGGCTTGGCGCCCTGGGCCACCTTGATTTCCAGCTCTTCGCACTGGTTCAGATATTCAGCGGTCACACCAAAGCGGCCCGACGCCACCTGCTTGATCTTCGCAGACGGGTTATCACCGTTCGGCTCCGGCACGAAATGTGCGGGATCTTCGCCGCCCTCGCCGGAGTCGGACTTGGCACCGATGCGGTTCATTGCGACGTTCAGAGTCTTATGCGCCTCAGGCGACAGCGCGCCCAAGCTCATCCCCGGCGTGACAAAGCGCTTGCGGATCGAGGTGATGCTCTCGACCTCTTCAATCGGCACCGGCTTGCCCAGAGGCTTGATGTCCAGCAGATCGCGCAGGTGAATCGGCGGGTTCGACTGCATCTTTGCCGAATATTGCTTCCACAGCTCAAACGAGGCCCGGTTGCAGGCCATCTGCATCATATGCATCGAGGTCGCTTCCCAGGCGTGGGTTTCGCCGGATTTGCGCGCCTTGTAGAAGCCACCGATGGGCAGGACATCCTGACCGCCCGACCATGCCTTGGCGTGGATTTCTTCCAGCTTGGTCTGAATGCCGGTGACACCGATGCCAGAAATCCGGGAAACCATGCCGGGGAAATATTCCGCACACATCGCACGGCTGAGGCCCACCGCCTCGAAGTTGAGACCACCACGATAGGAGGAGATCACCGAGATCCCCATTTTCGCCATGATCTTCAAAAGACCCTGGTCGATGGCTTCACGGTAACGGGCGACATTCTCGGTCAGACTGCCATCCAGCAGGCCCCGCTCAATACGGTCAGCCAGCGAATCCTCGGCCAGATAGGCGTTTACAACAGTGGCACCACAGCCGATCAGCACCGCAAAGTAATGCGGGTCGATACATTCGGCAGAGCGCACATTCAGCGAACAGAAGGTCCGCAGGCCCTTGCGGGTCAGATGCGAATGCACGGCGGAGGTCGCCAGGATCATCGGCATCGCCACGCGGCCCTCGCCCGAATGCTGATCGGTCAGGACAATGTGACCGGCCCCGGAGCTGACAGCCTCCTCCGCTTCGGCGCGGACACGGGCCAGCGCCGCATTGAGAGACCCCTGGCCGGGGGCAAAGCTACAGTCGATTTCAGCCAGCGGCGCGTTCAGGTTCTTGACCAGCTCATCCCATTGGGAATTGCCGATAAAGGGGCTTTCCAGCACGATGATCTCGGTCTGGGAGCTGTCTTCATCAAGCACGTTCTTGAGGTTACCAAACCGGGTCTTCAACGACATCACACGGTATTCGCGCAGGCTGTCGATCGGCGGGTTGGTCACCTGAGAGAAGTTCTGGCGGAAGAAATGGCTCAGCGGGCGGTACATTTTCGACAGCACTGCCGACGGCGTATCATCCCCCATTGAGGCCAGAGTTTCCTTGCCGTCCTCGGCCATCGGCGCAAGAATCTGTTCCAGTTCCTCAATGGTATAGCCAGCGGCAATCTGGCGGCGGCGCAGTGCGTCCCCGCTGAACAACGGCTTTTCGGTAACGGTGGCCAGGGTGCTGTCCAGATCGTTGATCTTCTTCACCCAATCGCCAAACGGCAGCGCGGAGGCCAGTTTGTTCTTGATCGCGGTGTCGTGGAACAGCTTGCCCTTCTTCATATCGACAGCCAGCATCTGACCCGGACCAAGCGCACCCTTTTCAACCACGGTGGCCTCGTCAATCGGAACCATGCCCGCCTCGGAGCCTGCGATCACCAGACCATCGCCGGTGACCACGTAGCGCATCGGGCGCAGGCCGTTGCGGTCCAGACCGGCGCAAACCCAGCGGCCATCGGTCATCGCCAGCGCGGCCGGGCCATCCCAAGGCTCCATCACGGAGTTGCAATAGGAATACATATCCCGCCAGGCCTGCGGCAGTTCCACCGCCTGCTTGGACCAGCTTTCGGGAACCAGCATGGTCTTTGCCATCGGCGCCGAACGACCGGCGCGGACCAGAACTTCAAACACCGAGTCCAGTGCCGCGGAGTCGGAGGACCCGCTGGCGACGATGGGTTTGATATCCTCGGCATAGTCACCAAAGGTCGAAGAGGCCATACGGATCTCGTGGCTCTTCATCCAGTTCATGTTGCCTTTCAGCGTGTTGATCTCGCCGTTATGGGCGAGCATGCGGAAGGGCTGGGCCAGCCACCACTGCGGGAACGTGTTGGTGGAATAGCGCTGATGATAGATTGCAAAGGCGCTTTCAAACCGTTCGTCCATCAGGTCGGGGTAGAACACGGCAACCTGCTCGGCCAGCATCATGCCCTTGTAGATGATCGAGCGGCAGGACAGCGACGCGATATAGAGCTGGCCGACCTGCGCAGCGGCAGCGGCTTTTTCGATGCGGCGGCGAATAACATAGAGCTCGCGCTCGAATGTTTCCTCGTCCACACCCTTTGAGTTGGAGATCAGGATCTGCTCAATCTCAGGGCGGGTGGCGTTGGCCTTCTCGCCGAGGCAGGTGACATCCACCGGCACATGGCGCCAGCCGTAGATGTAGTAGCCCATCCGCAGAACTTCGCTTTCCACGATGGTCCGGCAGCGTTCCTGAGCGCCAAAGTCCGTGCGTGGCAGGAAGACCTGGCCTACCGCCATCAGTTGATCTTCGCGCGGCTCGTGGCCGGTGCGGCGCACCTGATCATAGAAGAACGGTGCCGGGATCTGAACGTGGATACCGGCGCCATCGCCGGTCATGCCGTCCGCATCAACTGCACCTCGGTGCCAGATCGCTTTCAGCGCGTTGATGCCGGCCTCAACCACCTTGCGGCTGCGCTTGCCGTTGACCGAGACAACAAGGCCAACACCGCAGGAGGAATGCTCTTCCTCCTCGGCATAAAGACCGTTCTCGGCCATCCATTGACGCTTTGCCTCTTCGGCGCGAACCCATTCTGCATCATATTTTGTCATGTCATGCTCCCGTTCCGGTGGGCGGCCCCCTAAGGGCGGCACCTGCCCGGTAGAAATCTGTTTACTCGGCGGCCAGGCTGCTGGCGGCGGTGTTGAAACGGTCGAGGATCGCCTCAGCGCAATCGCGCCCGTCCTTGATGGCCCAGACCACCAGCGACGCGCCGCGCACGATGTCACCAACGGCATAGACGCCATCGAGATCGGTCGCGCCGGTCTGGAATGCAGCCTTTACGGTGCCCCAGCGGGTGACCGGCAGTTCCGGCTGATCCCAGAGCGTCGGCAGATCTTCCGGCTCAAAGCCAAGCGCCTTGATCACCAGCTCGGCAGGCTCGATGTAATCGGCGCCCTCGATGACCTCGGGAGCCTGGCGGCCCGAGGCGTCAGGCTGACCGAGACGCATCTTCTGTACCATCACGCCAGCAACCTTGCCGCCCTCATCGGTGAAACCCTTGGGCGCGGACAGCCATTCAAAGACCACGCCTTCTTCCTCGGCGTTCTGGGTTTCGCGCTGCGAACCGGGCATATTGGCACGGTCACGGCGGTAGAGACATTTGACCGACGTTGCACCCTGACGGATCGAGGTCCGCACGCAGTCCATAGCCGTATCGCCCCCGCCGATGACAACGACACGCTTGCCTTTGGCGTTCAGGGTGCCGTTGTCGAATTCCTCGATGCTGTCGCCGAAATTCGACGCTTTGTTGGACACGGTCAGGAAGTCGATCGCCTTTACGATGCCACCAGAACCTGACCCCGGCATTTCCAGATCACGGGATTTGTAAACGCCGGTGGCGATAATCACCGCATCATGTTTGGCGCGGATATCGTCAAAGGAGATGTCCTGACCCACGTTGCAATTCATCACGAATTCAACACCGCCATCCGCAAGCAGTTGGTTGCGGCGCATCACGACGTCCTTTTCCAGCTTGAAACCCGGGATACCATAGGTCAGCAGGCCACCGGCACGATCATAGCGGTCGTAGATGGTGACCTTCACGCCTGCGCGACGCAGCATGTCGGCTGCGGCGAGGCCGCCCGGACCCGCCCCGATGATCCCCACGGATTCGCCACGTTCCTGCGCCGGGGCGATGGGCTGCACCCAACCTTTGTCCCAGGCGGTATCGGTAATGTATTTCTCGACGGCACCGATGGTGACAGTACCGTGGCCGGACTGCTCAATGACGCAATTGCCTTCGCAGAGGCGATCCTGCGGACAGATACGACCACAGATTTCGGGGAAGGTATTGGTCGCCTGGCTGATCTCATAGGCCTCGTGCAAGCGGCCCGTGGCAGTCAGGCGGAGCCAATCGGGAATGTTGTTGTGCAGGGGGCAATGCGACTGGCAATAAGGTACACCGCATTGACTGCAACGGCTGGCCTGTTCCTCGGCCTTGGCGGCCGCGAATTCTGCGTAGATTTCGTCGAAATCTTCCCGGCGATCTTCTGCGGCCCGTTTGCTGGGCATGTCGCGGTCGATCTGCACGAATTTGAGCATCGGTTGCTTGGCCACGGGGCGGACTCCATGTTGGGCTGGCTGCGATAAATGATCCATCGGAGCGGAGCGAATTAAAAGTCAACTTTGCTGACCTAATATGTCAGCAGTTATGTCCTGATACCTTCTCCAGCAGAAATGTACAGACATTTTAGGTCCGATACGGACCATTAACGCAATCCCGCCAATGAAATCAACGGATTTACACCCAGACCGTTCTTTGCCATCCCTGCGGAACCCCAATCGGACCTATATCATGCCGCTTTTTCAGCTGATCCTTATCGCCCTGATTCAGGGCATCACGGAATTCCTGCCCGTCTCTTCATCCGGGCACCTGATCCTTTTGCCGGGACTGACCGGGCTCGACGATCAGGGGCAGGTTATCGACGTCGCCGTTCACGTCGGAACACTGGTCGCCGTGGTCCTGTTCTTCTGGAAAGAGGTGCGGGTGGGGCTGATCGGTCTGCCGCGCGCCCTCATAGGACGCCTCGATACACCCGGGGCACGGCTGGCGATGGGGCTGATCATCGCGACCATCCCTACAATCCTGTTTGGCGCCTTTCTGCATTTCAGCGGATGGAGTGACGCACTCAGGTCGATGAAAGTCATCGGCTGGACGATGCTTGGTTTTGGCTTGGTACTCTATGTGGCAGATCGGTTTGGCCCAACCGACAAGGAAAGCGCGAACTGGGGGCCACGAGATGCGCTGATCATGGGGCTGTGGCAAATGCTGGCGCTAATCCCCGGCACTTCCCGTTCGGGCATCACTATTACGGGCGCCCGCCAGCTGGGCTACGCCCGGATCGATGCAGCACGGCTGTCAATGCTGATGTCGATCCCAACAATCGTGGCCTCTGGTGTTTTGCTGGGTGCCGAAGTCGCCGTCGAGGCAAATCCGGCCCTCATTCGCGATGCAGCTATCGCTGCGGCGCTCTCAATGCTGGCCGCCCTTGCTGCCCTGTCGCTGATGATGCGCATGCTGCGCTCGGTCAGCTTCACACCCTATGTGATCTATCGCGTCGTTCTGGGCGCGATTCTCCTGATGATCGCCTATCAGGCCTGATCGACCGGATCCGGCCATCAGAACCAAAAAAGCGCGGGTCAAACCCGCGCCTTTCAAATCTTAGCCAACCTTGACCTCTAAGCGAATTCAGAGGTCGTTGCGCAGGTTGCGGGCTGAATCCATCAACTCACTGTACTGACCAGCCGGGCGGAACTTCCACAGGTAGTCCGGCAGCACAGACGCCAATGAAACCGGGTGGATGCCCAGCGCCTCGAACCCGTTTGCGCCCTCGGCAACCACATTGTCGTTCTCGAGGTTCTTCAGCTGGTCACGGGTCAGCATCTTGTTCTCGAACAGCTGAAAGCTGACGAACTGCAGAATATCAAAGCCAAGCGCGACCAGCTTCGCAATCGGGCCCGGCAGCGACAGCACAAGGCGCCGACGGTCAATCACATCGAGCATCTGCTGCATCAGTGCGCCGAAGCTCTTCACCTCGGGGCCGCCAAGCTCATACACGCCAGGCTTTGCCTTCCCGACAACCGCGGCGACGGCAGCCTTGGCAACATCGTCGACGTACACCGGCTGGAATTCTGTGTCGGCATGGGCAATCGGCAGCACCGGCGACAGGCGTGCCATCGCGGCAAAACGGTTGAAGAACTGATCCTCAGCCCCGAAGATGATCGACGGCCGCAAAATCACGGCCTCGGGCATATGCTCCAGAACAGCCCGCTCCCCGGCCGCCTTGGACTGGGCATAATCGCTGTCGCTGTCTTCATCGGCACCGATGGCCGAGACATGCACCATGGCTCCGACGCCCTGTGCAGCAGCGATTCGCGCAATTCGACCAGCGCCATCGGTCTGAACCGCATCAAAGGTGTTCTTGCCCAGTTCGTTCAGGATGCCAACGCAGTTCACCACTGCATCTGCCCCCTGCATCACCGCCGCAACAGACGCATCGTCGCGAATATTGCACAACACAGGCTCTACCTGCCCCGGGACACCGTAGGGTTTGACATACATGGCTTCGTTCGGCCGACGCACGGCCACCCGCACACGCCAACCTTCCTTGGCCATGCGGCGCGCAATGTAACGGCCGACAAAACCGGACCCGCCATAGATCGTGACCAGTTTGGACATCTTTTGGCTCCTACCTTAGCTGCTGCTTCGATTTACCGCCCCGCGCCCTTTGGAACAAGGCGCAAATCGACCAAAGTCGAGGCAATAGGTGCAACGCTGCAAGATATGGCTGCTTAACGCCCGATTTGATCTTCCTTGCTATGATGCTTTGGCGACGCCAGCGGATCGTATCGGTGATTTCAAATCAGATCGGAGAGCGCAGATCATGACGACTCAGCAGCTCTGCACAGGTAGCTGTATTCTGTGAATACCATCGTCAGAACAGAACATATCGCAGCGGTGAATTTTCCGTTTGACGGCCCCGTCGCTTCTGCTTATACGCCCCTCACGACACCTGCCCAGGTGGCGGAATTGGTAGACGCGCTAGCTTCAGGTGCTAGTGTCCGTATGGACGTGGAGGTTCGAGTCCTCTCCTGGGCACCATATCCCCGACAGTGAATAAAACAAGGCCCCCATAGGGAGCCACACTCCAGGCGCGATATGTCGATTGTCGGCTGCCGACCGGTTTCATACACCACGCGCCAGACCCGAAAAACCGCCAGCCATAAGCAGGTGAATTTTCCGTTTGACGACCCCGCCGCTTCTGCTTATACGCCCCTCACGACACCTGCCCAGGTGGCGGAATTGGTAGACGCGCTAGCTTCAGGTGCTAGTGTCCGTATGGACGTGGAGGTTCGAGTCCTCTCCTGGGCACCATATCCCCTATTTTTCTCGATACTTGATCACGCCTTTGGCGTGTTATTGCGCCTGCGCGATGACGTACCGTCAGAGTAGACAGCCCCCGTAAAAACAGCGCTCATCCTCTGGCAGCTGGGGAGAGCTGTTCGTGCTGGACATGGGGGAGAGCGTGATGGAGGCGGATTATGTGATCGTCGGCGGAGGCTCTGCGGGATCGACGCTGGCTGCCCGACTAAGCGAAGATCCAACCGTCACGGTCTGCCTGCTGGAAGCCGGCGGGCGCGGTGACGGGCTTTTGGTTCGCGCTCCTGCCGCTGTGGTCGCGATGCTACCGGGACGCCCCAAAATCAACAATTGGGCCTATGAAACCGTGCCGCAACCGGGGTTGAACGGGCGACGCGGATATCAGCCGCGCGGTAAAGGCCTGGGCGGCTCCAGTGCGATCAATGCTATGCTTTATATTCGCGGCCACGCCAGCGATTACGATGAGTGGGCCGCATTGGGATGTCCCGGTTGGGATTGGAACTCGGTGCTGCCCTATTTCCGAAAAGCCGAAAACAACGAACGCGGCGGCGATGATCTGCATGGTGCAGCCGGCCCCTTGCAGGTCAGCAACCAGAAATCTCCCCGCCCGATCACCGATGCCTTTATCAAGGCCGGCCAATCCCTGCAGATCCGACACTGCGAGGATTTCAACACAGGCGACAACGAGGGCATCGGCCTTTATCAGGTGACGCAATTCCACAGAGCTGACCGCAACGGGGAGCGCTGCTCGGCGGCGGCGGCCTATCTACACCCTGTGATGGACCGCGCGAATCTGAAGGTGATCACGCGGGCGCAGGCATCCCGGATCATATTCGACGGCAAACGTGCGGTCGGCGTCAGCTACCGGCTGCGCGGCACTGAGCATAGCGTCCGCGCCCGCCGCGAGGTGATGCTCTGCGGTGGAGCGTTCAACTCGCCGCAGCTGCTGCAACTCTCCGGCGTTGGTCGACCCGATGATATCCGCCCGCACGGGATCGACATGGTCCATGAACTGCCCGGGGTGGGGCAAAATCTGCAGGATCATCTGGACTTTACACTGGCTTATAAATCCAAGGATCGCGACAATTTCGGCATTTCCCTGCCCGGCAGTATCTCACTGTTGCGCCACATATGGAACTGGCGGAAAACCGGGCGTGGTATGATTGCGACTCCCTTTGCGGAAGGGGCCGCGTTCCTGAAAACGGACCCATCCGAAGAGCGTGCCGATGTGCAGCTGCATTTTGTGATTTCCATCGTGGATGATCACGCCCGGAAGCTGCACATGGGGCATGGGTTCAGCTGCCATATCTGCGTGCTGAGGCCAAAATCGCGCGGCACGGTCGGCCTGACCAGTGCCGATCCCACATCACCGCCACGGATTGATCCGCAATTTCTCGCTGATCCCGATGATATGGCCGTGCTTATCAGGGGGGTGCGCAAAACCCGGCAAATCATGGCGGCAGAACCGCTGGCGGGCTATATTCACAAGGAGCTGTTTATCGACGGCGAGGTCGATGACGCCGCATTGGAACAGCATATACGCGCGCGGGCAGATACGATTTATCATCCGGTTGGCACCTGCAAAATGGGAACCGACCCGCTTGCGGTGGTGGATCCCGCGCTCCGGGTCCATGGTTTGGAGGGGCTGCGGGTGGTTGATGCGTCGATCATGCCGCGCCTGATTGGCGGCAACACCAATGCGCCAACCATCATGATCGCGGAGAAAGCGGCAGATATTATACGCGGTGCCCTGGCCCGCGCCTGACATTTCAATTCGGAGAAGACGAAGATGCTTGGCAAGATGATGCACAAACAGCTGACCATAGGCTCGCTGATAGAACATGCAGGGCGGTTCCATAGCGGGACAACGGTCACATCTGTCGAGACTTCGGGCGAAACCGTGCATGTCACCTGGGGAGACATCGACGCCAACGCTCGCAAACTGGCGGCCGCCCTGGGGCGGCTGGGCATCGCGCAGGGCGCCCGTTGCGGCACCATCGCCTGGAACAATCGTCGCCACCTCGAAATCTATTTCGGCGTCTCCGGGGGTGGGTTTGTCTGCCACACGATCAACCCGCGACTGACACCAGAGCAGCTGATCTACATCATAAACCACGCAGAGGATCAGGTCCTGTTCATCGACACCACCTTTGTTCCGGCTGTGGCACAGCTGCGCGCGCATCTGACCACCGTGCAGAATATCGTGGTGATGGGGCCGCCGGACGCCGAGATCGCAGCCCAGATCGAAGACGTGCTGTTCTACGATGCGCTCCTGGACATGGAAACAACCCCGTATTCCTGGCCTGATCTGGATGAAAACCTGCCATCGAGCCTGTGTTACACCTCCGGCACGACCGGCAATCCCAAGGGGGTTGAATACACCCATCGCACCAGCGTTCTGCATACGCTTGGCGGCAACCAGCCCGACGGTATCGCCCTGCGGGCGCGGGACACCGTTCTGGCAGTTGTTCCGATGTTCCACGTGAATGCCTGGGGGACGCCCTACATGACCGCGGCGGTTGGGGCAAAGCTGGTACTGCCCGGGCCGCATCTGGATGGGGCGAGCCTGGCCAAGCTGATTGATGCGGAAAAGGTCACCGTGGCGCTGGGTGTTCCCACAATCTGGATGGGTTTGCTGAAAGGGCTGGAGGAGACCGGATGCACCGCCGAGAGCCTGGAACGCACCATTGTCGGCGGCTCTGCCCTGCCAACGGTCATGATCCCCACATTTCGTGACAAATACGGCGTTGATCTGGTGCATGCCTGGGGCATGACGGAAACAAGCCCAATCGGAACGCTGAACCAGCTGCTTCAGAAACACAATGAGCTGGACGCCGAGCAGCAGGCGAAGCTGCGCGAAGGACAAGGCCGCCCCATGTATGGTGTCGATCTGCGCATCGTAGACGACAGCGGCGCTGTTCTGCCTCATGACGGACAGACGCAGGGCAATTTGCAGATCTGCGGTCATTGGGTGATCGACAGCTATTTCCGCGCCGAGGATACAGCGCTGACGGCAGATGGATGGTTCGATACCGGTGACGTCGCCACAATTGATGCCGATGGCTATATGATCATTCGTGATCGCTCCAAGGACATCATCAAGTCTGGCGGCGAATGGATCTCGACCGTCGAGCTGGAGGATATCGCGATGTCCCATCCCGGTATCGCTCAGGTAGCGGCAATCGCAGCCAGACACCCCAAATGGGACGAACGTCCGGTGGTGATCGCTGTAAAACGCTCCCCCGACGTGACTGAGGACGATCTGCGCGAGTATTACCAGGGCAAGGTAGCAAGCTGGCAGATCCCCGACCGTGTCATCTTTGTCGATGCGCTGCCGCTAGGTGGCACCGGAAAGGTGCTGAAAAACAAGCTCCGCGACTCTTACGACGCGATTCTGCTAGAGGCCTGATGCACTACACCGCCGCCAATATGGCATCTGGTGGCAGTGCCCATTTCACGAAATGGGCACAGAATCCGTCCGAATTACGGGTAAAAGAGGGGCTTTGGCGGCCATAACTGCCGGCAAATTTATCTGTTAAGCCTCACTTAAGACACCGCCTGATATCCCGGTAGTGGGTGAAAATAGGTGGTGGATTATGAGCGCACAAGGAAATGTGGCGCCCATTATCATCAAGAAGAAAAAGTCAGGTGGTGCCCATGGTCACCACGGTGGAGCCTGGAAGGTCGCCTATGCGGACTTCGTGACGGCTATGATGGCGTTCTTCATGTTGATGTGGCTGCTCAATGCAACGACTGAGAAACAACGCAAAGGGTTGGCGGATTATTTCTCGCCATCCATTCCGCTGAGCCGGGTCTCCGGCGGCGGCAACGGGGCGTTCAGCGGGGACAGCATGTTCACCGAGGAAATCCAGCCCCAGAACGGTACCGGTGCGACCGATGTGAACCCCGCAGACGCCCAGCAGGCCAAGGGTGACTCCGGCGTCGAACAGGACAAGGACCGCGAGGCTGCCGATGAGCAGTTCCGAGCCCTGGAAGAGCAGCTGAAGGGGCGTGGCGGCGAAAGCATGGTCTCGATCGAGATGGCGCAGCACATCATTACCCGCGTCACCGACGAAGGCCTTGTAGTTGAACTCTTCGACACCGAGGATTCGCCGCTGTTCAAAGATGGTACAGCTGAACCGACCCTCCTGTTCCGCGACATCGTGAAGATGGTTTCACGCGTCACCGGCGTTGTTGAAAACAACATCGCAATCGGCGGCCACATCAGATCACATGCGGTCGTTGTCGCCAATAATCCGGTCTGGGAACTGTCCCATGCACGGGCTGACGCAACCCGGGTGATGCTCGAATCAGGTGGAACGAAGTCCAAGCGGATGCACCGGGTGACGGGACATGCCGATCGGAAACTGGCGGATAGCAATCCGATGGCAGCGCGAAACAATCGGGTCGAAATCATCCTTCTGCGCAAATAACCCATGGATCCCCAAAAACGGGCGGCGAACAGATCAGACAATTTTATCTGTTAGCCGCCCGTTAATGGGCAATCGGCTAGCTGTTGCATCAAGAAAGATTCGATGCAGCAGAAAGGCGTATCCATGACGATTTCTTCCTCGCTTAATGCCGGTGTTGCCGGGCTTACCGCGAATGCCAGCCGACTGGCCTCCATTTCCGACAACATCGCAAACTCCTCAACCGCCGGCTACAAGCGGGTCCAGACCGATTTCCACTCGATGGTCATGAGCTCGTCTGGCGGCACCTATTCTGCCGGGGGCGTGCGGACAACCAACGTCCGCCTGATTGATGAGCGGGGCCCGCTGGTGTCGACCAGCAATGCGACTGACCTCGCGGTCCGAGGCCGCGGTATGCTGCCGGTGACATCCATGAACGAGGTCGAGACAGGCGCTGCGAACCCGCAGATGATGCTGACCACCACTGCATCGTTCCGGACCAACGCCGATGGCCTGCTGGCCACTGAATCCGGTCTCGTCCTGATGGGCTGGCCCGCACAGTCCGATGGTACGATCCCACCCTACCCGCGCGATACCTCCGATGCGCTGGAGCCGGTTCGTTTCAATGTAAACAAACTGTCTGGTGAGCCGACAACCGAGATGTCTCTGGGTGTCAACCTGCCTGCGACCGCAACCGAATCCACGTCGGCTGGTACCAGCGAAAACCTGTCGATCGAGTATTATGACAACCTCGGAAAGTCGGAGAGTCTGCAGATCGAATTTGTTCCCACCGTTCCCGCAACAGGCGAGTCGAACGAGTGGACGATGATCATTACCGATACTGCTATCGGCGCCACTGTGATCGGTGAATATACGCTGACCTTTGATGACAACCGGACCTCCGGCGGCGCTCTCAATGCTGTCACGGCCACGACAGGTGGGGCCTATGACCCGGCAACCGGCTCGATCATCGTGTCTGTTGCAGGCGGCCCGATGGAGATCAATATCGGCACCTTGGGGGATGACAACGGGCTTACCCAATTGTCGGATACCTTCGCACCCGCCTCCATTTCAAAGGACGGCGCCCCGGTCGGTAACTTCACCGGCGTGGAAATCGACGAAGCCGGATATGTGCATGCCAATTATGACACCGGCGTCAGCCGAGTGGTCTATCAGGTACCTCTTGTCGATCTGCCCAATCCCAACGGTATGATCGCGATGGATCGCCAGACCTATATGCCATCCAGCGAAAGCGGCTCCTATTTCCTGTGGAATGCTGGTGAGGGTCCGACAGGCGATATCCTGGGCTATGCGCGTGAAGAATCCGCAACCGATGTTGCGGGGGAACTAACCAACATGATCCAGACCCAGCGCGCCTATTCGTCGAACGCAAAGGTCATTCAGACCGTGGATGAGATGTTGCAGGAAACCACCAACATCAAGCGCTGATAAGCGCCTTCTCCTTTGATCCACATTCGCGCAAAGGCTGGATGATCCATGTCCATTACAAGTGCTCTCAATTCCGCAATGACCGGGCTGACGGCGGCTGGCCGCTCAACCTCGGTTGTTTCCGAAAACCTGTCGAATGTCCTGACACCAGGATATTCGCGCCGGAGTCTGGCGCTCACCAGCGCCGGCGACGGTTTCAGCGGGGTGAAGGTCGGCAACGTCCAGCGGATCAACGATCCGGCGTTGCAGTCCAGCGTGCGATCCGCCAACTCAGAGGTCGGCGTTGCCGAGGTGAAATCCGCCTTCTTTGGTCGTATGACCGAGCTGGTGGGCAGCGCCGACGACCCCTATTCCATCACACAGCGGCTGACCGACTTTGACTCCGGTCTGATCGAGGTGATTTCCCGTCCGGATTCAGGGCCGCGCTTGAACGATCTTGCGATCCAGGCTGAAGAATTGGTGCGGTCGATTTCCGATGCGGCCGAAGGGCTGCGCAATCGGCGCACAGCCGCCGACAGGGCCATCGACGTGCAAGTTGATACCGTCAATCAATCGCTGGAAAAGCTGCAAAGACTGAACGCAAAAATTGCAGTCAGTCAGTCCACCGGATCCGATTCCGCATCGCTTCTCGATCAGCGTGATCTGTTGATCGACGAGGTGAACCAGATTATCCCGGTCAAGGTTGTGAACCGTGACCGTGGGCAGGTCGCCCTGTTCTCAGAAGGCGGCGCCGTGCTTCTGGATGGTCAGGCCGCTGAGCTGAGTTTCGATGGCAAGGCCGATACCCTGCCTTACATGACCCTCGGCAACGGGTTGCTCTCCGGTCTGCAAATCAACGGTATCGACGTTGCAACCGGCCCCGGCGGGCCAATTCGCGGCGGGACTCTGGCGGCCCATTTCGAGGTGCGCGACGTTCTGACCGTGGAAGCACAGGAAGATCTCGATGCGATGGCAAAAGATCTCGTCGAACGCTTCCAGGATCCGACCTTGGATCCGACTTTAGGCGCCACCGATCCCGGGATATTCACCGATCAAGGTGCGTTCTTTGACCCTGCCAATACTGTTGGCATCGCCAACCGTATTGAATTGAACGACAAGATCGCGATGCAGGGGCAGGCTGAAACCTGGCGGTTGCGGGATGGTCTCAATGCAGCGGCGCCCGGGAATGCCGGCGATGCAACGCTTCTGCGCGGATATGCCGATGCGCTCGACGCCAAGCGCTTGGTATCGTCCGTCGGCCTCGGCACCGCAAATCTGGATGCCAGCACGCTGAGCGCGAATCTGCTGTCGCGTTTTGCACAGAGTGAAAATTCCGCAGAACAGAATGTCGCCTTCGCGGCGGCAACCTATACCGAAATGTATCAGCGCGAATTGGCGCAGGGCGTCGACAGTGATGCTGAACTGCAAAACCTTATCGTGATTGAAAAAGTCTATCAGGCCAACGCCAGAATGATCTCCGTCGTTGATGAGCTGATGGAAACGCTTCTGAGGATTTAACGAATGATTATGAACTCATATGGGGACATGGCTCAACATCTGTTCCTGCGCAATCGGTCGGTGGGTCTGAAGAACGACATCTCGACCCTGACGCAGGAATTGAGTTCGGGTAAAACCTCGCAGCTGACACAGAAACTAGGTGGCGATCTTACCTATCTGTCCGACGTCGAACGAAGCCTTGACCGGCTCAAGTCCTTTCAGGTGGCAAATACCGAGGCCGCGCTGTTCGCATCCTCGATGCAGAACAATATTGAGCTGATCTCCGATAACGTCATCACGCTGACCGGTGACATCTTCTCCGTCACCACCTCGCCGAATGACGAAACGTCGAAGCAATTGTCCAACCAGGCAGAGGTGTTCCTGACGGAAGCCATCCGGTCGCTGAACGGAGAAGCGGCCGGCCGCAGCCTGTTTGCCGGCAATGATACCGAAGCCAAGCCTCTCGCCGACCTCAACACCTTGATGTCCGCACTGGTGACCGAGGTATCCCTGCTGAGCACCGCCCCGGATATCGTGCAGGCCGTCAAGGACTGGTTTGCCGATCCGGTGGGGTTTGATGCAGTGATGTACCAGGGCTCTTCGGATTTGATGGACCCGGTGAGAATCGGGCCCAACGAAGAGGTCACGGTCTCTCTGAAGGCCAATGATGCTGCGTTCAAACAGACATTGCAGAGCCTCGCGATTGCGACACTGGTAAATGAACCCGGCCTGAGCCTCAGCTCGGACGTGAAATTCGAACTGTTGCGTAGCACCGGGGTAGAGCTGCGTGAAAGCCAGGTTCAACTGACGCAGATGCAATCGGATCTTGGTTTTGTTGAAGGGCGTATCGAGCAAACGGCAACACGCAATGGCGCGGCGCAGACCAGCCTGAGCCTGGTGTTCAATGAACTCGTCCAAGCCGACCCATATGAGACCGCAACCCGTCTCGACGAGGCGCAGTTCCAACTGGAAAGCCTGTTTACTGTCACCGCGCGAACATCACAGCTGTCTCTGATGAGGTTCCTGTCATGATGCAGCTCATTCGACTTCTGCTGACGGTGCTGATGTTGCCTGCGATGGCACAGGCCAATGCCATCCGGCTGAAGGACCTGGTCGAGTTTGACGGCGTTCGTGGTAATGATCTGGTCGGCTACGGTCTTGTGGTTGGTCTGAACGGGACTGGCGACGGTCTGCGCAACTCACCGTTTACCGAAGAGATCATGTCGAACATCCTCGAAAGGCTGGGCGTCAATGTCACCGGTGAGCAGTTTCGGCCCAAGAATGTTGCGGCGGTGTTTGTCACCGCGACTTTGCCGCCTTTTGCCCGTGTTGGCGGCACCGTCGATGTGACGGTGTCCGCAATTGGCGATTCGAAAAGCCTACTGGGCGGGACGCTGGTCATGACGCCGCTGAATGCCGCCGATGGTCAGATCTATGCCGTTGCCCAAGGGACCATTCTGGCTGGTGGCGCGGTCGCGGAGGGTGAAGGTGCCTCTGTCACCCAGGGGGTGCCGACCGCCGGTGTTATTCCATCGGGGGCCAGGGTCGAGCGCGAGATCGACTTTGATCTCTCGTCACTGACGTCCATGCGCCTTGCCCTGCGGGAGCCAGATTTCACCACCGCTGGCCGTATCGAGCGGGCGATCAATGCGGAATTTGGTCGAAACGTCGCTCTGATGCGGGATTCCGGGACCGTGGAAATTGACGTGCAGCGCACCAATAGCCGGTCAACGGCCCATGCAGTTGGTCGGATCGAGAATATCCTGGTCGAACCGCAGCGCAAGGCGCGTGTGGTTGTGGATCAACGCTCCGGCACCATTGTAATGGGCAGCGATGTCCGTATTTCACGTGTCGCGGTTGCGCAAGGCAATCTGACCCTGCGGATCGAGGAAACACCCCTCGTGGTTCAGCCCAATCCATTTGCAGATGGCGAAACGGTTGTCGTCCCACGCACCGGTGCCGCCATTGAAGAGGAGGAGGGCATACAGCTGGCGGAAGTTCCGGAAACAACCTCCTTGTCCGAAGTGGTCGCCGGGCTAAACGCCCTGGGCGTATCGCCGCGGGACATGATCGATATCCTCAAGAGCCTGAAGGCGGCCGGTGCCCTGCATGCCGAATTTGTAGTTCGGTAGCAGCGAGGCCCCAAGATAGACAAGACCAGCACCCCCTGAAGCCACGTGGCTTCGGGGGGTGCTTCGTCGTAATGGAGCTGTTGCGGATCCGCGATTTGCAGATGCGCTGTCACTGAACTCTACCTTCGTGATTGTCACAACCTGGAGGTCTGGGAGATGCGGTCCTGGACATTTCAGCACATTGCCCGAGATGACAGCACGGCTCGCTCTCCGCGCGTTACATCAGCGGGGCCCGAGGTCCAGATCACTAAATCTGAGGGAGAGGGAGAGGAAAGCCCGGTCATCAACCCTCAAGGATGTGCTGAAGGATGAGGGCGACCGCAGTATATGGCAGCGCTCAGGGTGATGGCACAGAAAAACCCCCGGCCGCAATGGCGACCGGAGGATTAGGAAGGCGATATCCAACTACGGGAAGTAGCTGCGCACCAAAGCACTCGCGATAAGGCTCCAGCCGTCGGCAACGACAAAGAACGCGAGTTTGAACGGCATGGACACAACGGCCGGTGGGACCATCATCATACCCATCGACATCAGAACCGCCGCGACCACCAGGTCGATCACGAGAAATGGCAGAAAGACAAGAAAGCCGACCTGAAACGCGCGGGCGATTTCTGACAGCATGAAGCTGGACACCAAGGTTGACAGCGGCGCATCGGCGGTTGGGTCAATACCCGCAGTGGCCGGGCGTAGATCCGCTATCGCGTAGAATGTATCGGGATCAAGGCGCGCCGCCATGAAGACACGGAACGGCTGCAAAGCACGTTCAAGCGCGGTTTCAACATCCAGCCGTTCCTCGATCAGCGGATTGATCCCGGTGGTCCAGGCCTCGGTAAAGACAGGCTCCATGACGAAATAGGTGAGAAACAGCGCGAGGCTGATCATCAACATATTCGGCGGCGCCTGCTGCAAACCGATGGCCTGCCGCAGGATCGACAAGACCGTCACAAGAAACGGAAAGCATGTGATCATGATCAGCAGCCCCGGCGCGAGGCTGAGGACGGTGATCAGCAGGATCAGCTGGATCGAACGGGCGGAGATTGACTGACCATCGCCCAATGACAGGCTGAGATCCTGCGCGCTTGCAGGGTCCGGCAGACCGAGGGCCAGAATAGCGGCCAGCGCGACGGCAAAAAGGGCAGTGCGTGTCATCCCAGGCCGCTTTGCAAATCCGCGATTTCCGTCAGGCGCACAGCCAGTTGACCTGCTTGCTCGCCTTCCAGCTCTTCCAATTGGCCTCTGGCGACCAGGCGGTCGCCGACATAGAGATCCACGGGATCCTCCACCCGTTTGTCGAGCGTCAGAATCGCGTTCTCGCCCAGGTTGACAAGATCACGGATCAACGGCCGCGCCTTGCCGACCGATACGACGACCTCAACGGGTACCGACACAAACGGATTGCCTGCATCGCCAGATTTCCGGTTCATTTCAGCAGACTTATCCATATTTGCTGTCCTCTGTTATGTGAAAGGAGAAGGCCTCGATCGAATCCTGGATAGAGTCGATCAGGGCCGAGCTGTTGATTTCCCGCTCAATGCCGCCGACCTTAAGATAGGCTTGACCCGGGCTCAGGATGACATCCTCGCGCACCTGAACCGGTACAGCGAAACTCTTGGTCAGAAGCGCACGCACCGTCGCCCCCTCGCCGGGGGAGACGACAATATTGATCGCTTGATCCGCCTGGCTCTTGGCCATGTCGGTGAGCTGATCAACTATGTGATGTCCAAAGCTCGCAGCCATTGCGTCGGGCAGGACAGCGCTCGTCAGAACCTTGAACATCGGATCCAGCGATTCGAGCAGTTGCGTCTGCGCCTCGTGGAAGGTGAAGCTGAGATCTTCGAGCGAACTGGCCAGTTCCGAGGAGACATGCTTGCTCTCCTTGTCCTTCGCTGTCACCGCATCATCCCAACCGGCGCTGTAGCCCTTTTCGTAGGATTCCAGACGCTGTTCTTCCAACAATTCCTCGTTGACTTCGACAACCGGCACCGCCGGTGTATCCATGGCAAAATCTTCAAGAAGATGGGCAATGGTCATCAGGCTCTCTCCTCATTTTCTTCCAGCCAGCCGCGCAGAATCTGAACAGTTTCCTCCTGGCGTTCGCCAATCATCGAGCGCAGGCGATCAACGGGGTTGTCGCTGCCACCGCCAAGGGCAGGCAGGCCACCCATATCGCCCAATCCGCTCATGTCACCCATGCCCATGCCGCTGCCCATGCCCATGCCACCCATGGGTTCGAACTGGCCGGTTTCGTTGTTCTCGATCTCACCATCCAGCGCGAGATCAGCGCCGAGGTTTGGATTGGACATGAAACCGCCTCCGCCGAGTGCCGGCAATTCGTCCATGGCGTCGCCTGTCGGTGCCCCAAGGGCCGGAACGCTGGCCTGGTTCGACAGGATCGGACGGATGACAAAGAGACCAAGAATCAGCGTCACCAGTGCCAAGGCAGCCATCTGGATAAGCGACATTGCATCCAGATAGATGTTGTCAAAGATGGAGGCGCTGACAACGGTGCCTTGCGGCTCTACCGTAGGCATTTCCATCGATTTCAGCGTGATGACATCCCCGCGCTCCTCGCTGAAGCCAACCGCGGCAGAGATCAGCTCGCGCAGCGCGCCAAGCTCTTCTTCCGGGCGGGGTTCCATCACTGTTTCGCCGGTTGCCGTGGTTGTCTGGACGCCATTCAGCAATACAGCAACGGTCAGTCGTTTAATCGCACCCGGTCCACGCAGAATCTCTTTTTCTGTCTCAGAGATTTCATAGTTGACCCGTTCACGAGTGGCACTGGTGCTGGCTTTCGACCCGTCGCCAGAGGCCCCGTCTCCGTCCGGGATATTTGACGCAACCGTCACTTCACCAGATTGGTTCTGAGACGAATCCGCGCGTTCTTCTACGTCGGTGCTGATTGCGACACGGCTTTCGGGATCAATGCGCTTTTCCCGGATGGATTCGGTATCTGTTACCGTTTCGACGCTGACTTCGACCACAGCATTACCATGACCAACGCGCGCTTCGACCAGGCGCATGACCCGTTCGCGAATCGACTGCGAGCGATCATCCGTACCCGCGCCAACAGCTGCGGCGGCCTCGGGCGAGCCGATCAGGGCGCCATTGGCATCGATCACCGCAACATTCTCCACCGCGAGACCTGTCACGGCAGAGGAAATCAGAAACCGAATCGCATTCGCCTGGGCCGGCGTGATGGGCGAGCCCATCGGGACAACCGACACAGAGGCAGTCGGTTCGGCCGTGCGCTGGAACGGGTTCGAGCCCGTATTGGCAATATGCACCCTTGCCTGGGTCACATGCGGGCTGGCCACAATCGTACGGGCCAATTCCCCTTCTTTTGCGCGCCAATAGGCGGCGTCAAACATCTGTGATGTTGTTCCGAAGCCGCTGAGCGAATCGAGCAGCTCATATCCGCGTCCGCCGTTTGCCGGCAGGCCTTCGCTTGCCAGTGTCATGCGAAGCTCGTCGCGCGCCGAGGCCGCAACGTAAATTGACCCCCCGCGAACTTCATATTCTGTGCCGCGCTGTTCAAGCGCGCGCACCACATCCCCAGCCGAGCCGCTTTCCAGCCCGGCGTACAATAATTGCATCGTGGGCGTATTCGCCACACGGGACATCGCCAGGACGCTGAGAATCACGATCACCGTGGCCCCCACGGCAATCAGGCGCTTTCGCGTGTCCAAACCTGCCCAGACATTCTTGATCTGCTGCACATTAACCTCCGTAGCACCGGCATTCTGTCCGATGTGCAACCCTTTTGCCGGATTGCCCTTAACATTCGGTTAGTGTCCGCAAGCTAAGAAGATGAGGCACGACGTATTAGGGATAGTCATGACAGACGCTGTAGTAGACACAGAACAGGACGCCCCGGCCAAGAAGAGCAAGCTGCCCCTTATCATTGGGGTTGTTCTTGCGCTTGCTGGTGCCGGTGGGGGATTCTTCGCTGTCCAGTCAGGCCTTCTTCCCTTTGGTCAGAGCGCAGCCCCAGAAGGGGTGGATGCGACCGAAGTGGCGCCAGAAGGCGTGGACAACGGTGAGACGGCGGAGGATATCGCCAATCTCGCCTTTATCGAAATGGAACCGATTGTGATCACCTTGCGCAAGGCAAGTGGGCTAAAACACCTTCGATTCCGCTCTCAGCTGGAGGTTGATCTCGCCCATCGGGCCGAGGTCGAAAAAATCCTCCCGCGTGTTGTCGATGTTCTCAACAGCTATCTCAGGGCACTGGAACTGGAGGATCTGACCGATCCGATGGCCTTGCCGAAACTGCGCGCACAGATGCTGCGGCGGATCAATATCGCAACCGGCCAGGGCCGGGTGCGTGATCTGCTGATTATGGACTTCGTATTGAACTAGGAGAACGGGATGGAACTGATTGCAGATATCCTGCTTGCGGCCGGGGCCATGGGGGCAGGCTTTTATTGCCTGGTGCTCTCGCGACGGCTGAAGCGTTTCAACGACCTGGAGAAAGGTGTGGGAGGAGCGGTTGCCGTGCTCTCCGCCCAGGTCGATGACCTGAATAAATCACTGCTGGCAGCACGCCATGTATCGGATGGATCGAGCAAGGCTCTGGACCAGCTGACCGGCCGGGCCGAATCGGTTGCACAACGCCTGGAGCTGATGATGGCATCCATGCACGACATGCCCGAAGTTGCGGCGCCTGAGCCTAAGGCACAGGCACCCGAACCCGCAGCTGCCGAAGAAAACGACGCGCTCGCCGCCGCTTATCAAGCCGACGCCGAGCCAGAAGCGGCACCGGAACCTGAGCCTGCAAAACCTGCAGGGCTGATGTTTGTCCGCCACAACCGTTCGCAGGGCCGGGTAGCATAATGGCCAAGACAGCACAGACCAAAGCCCCGAAGGCAAAACCAAAAAAAGCAACGCGCATGAAGCGGACACGCAGCGGTGCGCTCATGATGCTGGCCTTCTTGCTGATGGGATCCGCTATTGTGCGCCTCGGGCTGGAGGCAGGACCGGCGATCGCCCGGGAAGTTGCAAACCTACAGGACGAATCGACTCTGAAGGATGAGCCGAAAGGCACCTTGAACGGTAAGTCGATGCCGTCATCGGCAGAGCTCCAGAACATGCTGGCGGCCTTTCAGGAGCGCGAAGCTGCACTGTCTGCGCGCGAGGCCGAGATTGAAGATCGCATGAAGGCGCTCGAGATCGCAGATGATGCAATCGAACAGAAGCTTGTTGCGCTGGAACAGGCGGAGGAAGAGCTGAAATCGACACTGGCTCTCGCCGATGGTGCAACAGAAGGGGATCTGACGCGTCTGACTGCGGTCTACGAGCAGATGAAACCCAAGGAATCAGCAGCGCTGTTTGAGGAGATGGATCCGGCATTTGCAGCTGGTTTCCTCGCGCGCATGCGCCCTGAGGCAGCCGCAGGCATCATGGCCGGGCTCAGCCCGCAGGCAGCCTATACAATCAGCGTGGTCCTGGCGGGTCGCAACGGGTCTGTTCCAAAGGAGTAAGCAAGCGCTGCTCCTCAGGCTTTTTTAACGTGAATCGCCTAAACTTGTAGAAACAAACGAAATTCGGAGTGGACCTAATGCTCGGTATTGTAGGCATCGTGGTTATCTTTGTCATGGTGTTCGGGGGATATCTCCTGGCCGGTGGTAAGATGACAATCATCATCAAGGCCCTGCCGTTTGAATTCATGATGATCGGCGGCGCCGGTATCGGGGCCTTTCTGATCAGCAATGACATCGGCGGCGTGAAACACACGCTGAAGGACATGGGCAAAGTGTTCAAGGGTCCCAAGTGGAAGGCCGATGACTATCGCGATCTTCTGTGTCTCTTGTTCTCTCTGATCCGGATCGCGCGGGCCAATCCCGTTGAGGTCGAACAACATATCGAGGATCCCGAGAACTCATCGGTCTTCAACCGGTATCCCAAGATTCTCGCCGACAAAGAGGCGGTGAACCTGATCAGTGATACCATGCGGTCCGCCTCGATGAACTATGACGACCCCCATCAGGTGGAAGAGGTTCTGGAAAAGCGCATCGAGGCAAATCTTCATCACGCGCTGCATTCTAGCCATGCGCTTCAGACACTTGCAGACGGGCTGCCCGCGCTTGGGATTGTTGCGGCGGTTCTCGGGATCATCAAGACGATGGGCTCGATCGACCAGCCCCCGGAAGTCCTGGGTAAGCTGATTGGTGGCGCGCTTGTCGGGACATTCCTTGGCGTTTTCCTGGCCTACGGTCTGGTTGGCCCCTTCGCCGGCAAGGTGAAGTCGGTAACCGAGGAAGATGCGCATTTCTACTCCCTCATCCGAGAAGTTCTGGTGGCAAATCTGCACAATCATGCCGCAGCGATCTGCATCGAAGTCGGACGTCAGAACACCCCGTCGCATATTCGCCCCGGCTTCTCTGAGCTGGAAGACGCGTTGAAGTCGGTGAAACAGGACGCAGCATGATGTGGCGCGCGCTGACCCTTGCAGCATTTACCCTGGCTGCGGCATCTGTGGATGCCCAGACGGTGGTCGCCCGTTCGGGAGAGCATGACGGGTTTTCCCGGCTGGTCATGCGGCTTCCAAATGGCGCGCCATGGTCGCTGCGTCAGTCAGGCCAATCGGCGCAGGTGGTCATTGAAACGCCAACAGTGGTGTTTGATACATCCCGAATCTTCGATCTTATTCCGCGGACGCGCCTGCAATCTGTGTCGCAGGCCGGCCCCGGACAACCGCTGAACCTACAGCTTGGTTGCGCATGTGAGGTGACTTCCTTCGTGCAGAAGGATGGGTATCTGGTGATCGATATCGCCGATGGCCCCGCCGGGGCCGAGCGGCGTGTCATCGCAGGCTCGCCCTTGCCTCTGTTGCCCGGCACGTTCAACAGCGCAGGCTATCGCTTCAATCTAGCGGCGCGCGCCGCTGCTGATGCACGCGCCGCACTCGATCTGGCCGGCGTCACGTCCGGCAGCTCCGACCGGCCCAATCCGGTACAGCGCCTCCCCGTGGCTGTGGCGGACGCCCCATCAGCTGTGGTGCTGCCCCTCAATCTGAACCGGACACCCCGCACAAACACTGAAGCAAATCCTGCCGGGGGCACAAGTGTTGCCGCCGCGCCAGCCCCGGAACCAACACCGGTCCCGGTACAGGTCGATACCGATATGCTGCTCGACCTGTCAGAAACGGAGCGCGCAGCCACAGTCAACGAATCTGAACAGCGGCTGTTGCAACAGATCAGCCGGGCAACCAATCAGGGCCTGCTGGAGCTTGTTGGTGTAGAAGTTCACGATGGTCCCGCCGGACATATCCTTGACCCGCTGAGCAGCCGTGATCGCCCTCTTAATCCGCTGGACCAGATCTCTGTCACGTCCTCCGTGGATCGCGAAACCGGCCTGGTTGCGCGCCGCTCGGGCGATTCCAATCAGCCGACACACTGCTTGTCGAGCACACAGCTTGCCATCCATGAATGGGGCACTGATGAGCCATTCTCTGACCAGATATCACCGCTTCGGGCTGAACTGGTGCGTGAATTCGACGATGTCGATCCGGCTGCCGTCCTAACCCTGGCGCGGGCCTATCTCTTTTTCGGGTTCGGTGCTGAGGCACAGGCGATCTTGCGTATGATGCCGTCTGGCGCAGCGGAACATGATGATGCCGTCGCGCTGACCGCGATGGGGGCTGTGCTGGACGGTCAGGACCTTGGCGTAAACCACGCCTTCGCCGGGCAACAGGTCTGCGACAGCGAAGTGGCGCTCTGGGCAGCGCTAGCCGATGGCACGATCAAGAAAAACGCAAAGACGGATGCAATCCAGCAGGCCTTTGCCAAGCTGCCACCACATTTGCGGGTCCAGGTCGGCCCGCGGGTCAGCACGCTTTTTGCAAAGGCCGGTGACCCTCATCTGGCGGGCGCCACGCTGCGTTCGGTTGATCGTACCGGCGTCGACCACGTGCCCGAAATCAATCTGGCCGAAGCCGAAATCGCCAAATTGGAAGGTGACGTCGAAACCGTGGCTCAGGAGCTGACGGAGGAGGTCGCGGAGCGGACGGAAAACGCCCCCCGTGCCTTGATTGAGCTGATTGATCTCAGCTTTGCCGAGCGCTCTGCGCTGTCGCCGGATGTCCCGGATCTTGCCGCGTCCTATGAGGTCGAGAATCGCGATAGCCCACTGGGAATGGACTTGCGCCGCGCCGTGGTCTCGGCATTGGCCCTGACCGGCCAGTTCCATGACAGCTTCAATGAATTGGATGCCTTGAGCAGACGTGATGGTCCTGCGGCGCGCACTGCCGCGCTGGAACCGCTTCTGACATTGCTGACGGAACGCGCAGATGATGTGACATTCCTGCAGTATGCGCTGGTCATTGCGGCCAATGGTACCCCGGCCGAGGTAGCTCCGATTGCCGATATCGTGGCTCAGCGGCTGCTTGATCTCGGGTTTGCACAGCAGGCACAGTCGATCCTGAAGAAGCTCGCCATGGAACCCGGCAACGCCAAACGACGCCTGCTTCTGGCCAAGGCAGCACTCGCGATGGACAAACCGCACTCCGCGCTGGTGGAGCTGATGGGGCTGTCCGGGTCTGAAGCAAATAAGCTGCGCGCCGAAGCGCTGTGGCGAAACGGTGAATATGCAAGAGCTGGCGAATATCTTCTTGAAGAAGACGAAGAGGATGCGGCGGCGCGCGGTTTCTGGCACTCGGAAGATCGCGAGAATCTTGCAACCATTGATGCTGATGTTGCGCAGCAGTTTGGCGGAGTCGCGAGGGTGACGACACAGATCGAAGAAACTGCAAAAGAACCAAGTGGTTTGCCGCCCCTAGCTCATGCGAGGGCCCTGGTCGAAAGCAGCGAGGGAACACGCGGCGGTATTGCCGATCTGCTGCAGAAGGTGACGCGGCAGCCGGAGCTTTCCGAAGACGGATCATAGCTGACAACGATCTTTTCTGCCACGCTGACAGATACCAGGACCGCCTCACCGGCGGTCTTGGCGCATCTGATGATAACGGTTTGTCAATGCTCTGGTCTTAGGCTCGGACTTAGGGTGAATCCTCATTTGGACAGGCAGAATGCCGAAATTGAGCTTTCTTTTCAGACAACAGCGGCGATGTGCCCGCTGCACAGTCAGTTTGCCAGTATGGCCTGCGCTTTTTTGTGCGGCGCTGGGGCTATTGGTGTTTTTGAAACCGCAGACCGGACATGCGTCGTCACCGCAGGTTTCGGCGTTATGTGATCTCGCCGCACGGCGCGCGGCACGTGATCAGGGCGTGCCACTGGACGTTCTGCGCGCGATTACCAGAACGGAAACCGGTCGTGGCGGCAAACAAGGGCTTCAGCCATGGCCGTGGACGGTCAATATGGAAGGCGCCGGTAAGTGGTTTCAGACCGAAGATGAGGCGAGAGCCTATGTCTTCTCGCACTTCAAGCGCGGCGCGCGCAGCTTTGATGTCGGGTGTTTCCAGATCAACTTCAAATGGCATGGTCAGGCGTTCGACTCGATTGACCAAATGTTCGATCCACTTGCCAATGCGCAATATGCGGCGCGCTTCCTGCGCGAACTGCATGATGAATTCGGCGATTGGTCCCAGGCGGCCGGCGCCTATCACTCGCGCACGCCGACCTATGCAAATCGCTATACAGCACGTTTCGATCGGGTTCGGGCTGATCTGAAGCCAGTCGAGACCGTTGCCGCGCTGCCGGTGGAGCGCAAACGGGCCACCTTCTCTGCCCCGCAACCGCTCGCCATGCTTCACAATCCCTCACCGCTGATCACCCAAGGCGCAGCGCCCTCCGGCGCAGCTCGATTGGGCTCACTGGTCCCATTAACGGGCAGCGGCGCATCCGCGCAGGCTCTCATCGTACTGAAATAAGGGCTGAATTTCCGTGCCAAATATTGATATACAAAAACTGTTCAGCCCCACCGTGCTGCTCGCACTCGCGCTGATGGCGATTATCGTGATGATGATTCTGCCGATGCCAGCCTGGGTTCTGGATATCGGTCTCGCGGCTTCCTTCGGGCTTGCGATCCTGATTTTCACAATCACCTTGTTTATCGAGCGGCCTCTGGATTTCTCATCATTCCCGACGATCCTGCTGGCCTCTCTGATGCTGCGGTTGTCGCTGAATGTGTCTTCGACAAAACTGATTATCGGTCAGGGCCATACCGGCACCGATGCCGCAGGCGGGGTGATCGAGGGATTCGCCCAGTTCGTCATGGGGGGCAGTGTATTCCTTGGCCTCGTTGTCTTTGGGGTGCTGTTGATCGTGAACTTCATGGTCATTACCAAAGGTGCAGCGCGGATGGCCGAGGTCGGCGCCCGCTTTGCACTGGACGGGATGCCAGGCAAGCAGCTGGCAATCGACAGCGACATGTCGGCCGGCGCCATTGATCACGCCACAGCGCGCGAGCGTCGCGAGGTGGAACAACGCGAAACAACATTCTTCGGCTCTCTGGACGGTGCGTCCAAATTCGTAAAAGGCGACGCAATCGCCGGCCTGCTGATCACCCTGTTGAACCTGATCATGGGCCTGATCATGGGCGTGCTTGTTCACGACATGCCGGTTGTTTCCGCATTTGAAACCTATGCGATCCTGACGGTTGGCGATGGTCTGGTCTCTCAGATCCCCTCGGTCATCATCTCGATTGCGGCAGCTCTCTTGCTGGCCCGCGGCGGTGCGACGGGCTCGACCGATATCGCGCTGGCCGATCAGCTGGGCAAACATCCGGCCGCTCTGGCGACCGTTGCCGTGCTCATGTCGCTGTTTGCGCTGGTTCCGGGTCTGCCGTTTATCCCCTTCATGGTGGGGGGCGCTGTACTGGGATACACCGCATATAAGATGAGCAAGAACATGAAGGACCGCGAAGAAGCGGATATGGACGAGCGGATCGAAGAAGTCATGGAGCCGAAGGAAAACCGGGCGCTGGGTGACATCCTCGATCTGGACGACCTGCACCTGGAATTCGCACCGGATCTGGTGAGCATGGTTCTGGATGCCGGGACCGGGCTGGATGCCCGCATTGCCAATATGCGGACGCATGTGGCAACCACCTTTGGGCTTATCCTGCCGGAGATCCGCCTGACGGATGAGCCTGAGCTGATGACCGGCACCTATGTGATCAAAGTGCAAGGGGTGGAACAGGTGCGCGGCATTCTGCATCCCGAAATGGTGCTCGCGTTGATGCCCGACAATCACGCAGCCCTGCCGCCCGGCACCGATGTGACAGAACCTGTCTATGGTGCACCTGCGCGTTGGATATCTTCGAAGAGCCAGGAAGATGCAGCGCTCTCAGGCGCCACAATCGTCACCGCACCGGAAATTCTGGCCACCCATTTGCTGGAAGTGATCAAGCAGAACTTCCCTCGTCTGCTGACGCTGAAATCCCTGCGCCGTCTGCTGAACGAAATGACCGAGCTGACAGATGATTTCCGCGCCGAGGCAAATCGCAAACTGCTGGACGAACTGGTGCCGGACAAGGTGCCGATGGACACGTTGCACAGCGTCTTGCGTCTGCTTCTGGAGGAGCGGGTGTCCATCCGCAACATGCCTCTCATTCTCGAATCGATTGCCGAGGCACGCCTCCATACCAACCAGCCCGAGATCATTTGTGAGCATGTGCGCCAACGTCTCGGTTTCCAGCTGGTTGGTGAGATGAAGCGCGAGGATGGGACCATTCCGCTGATCCAGCTGGCCCCGGAATGGGAAGAGACCTTCTCTACCTACCAGATCGACGCTCAGGGTGGCGCCGTCGATATCGCGCTGCCGCCGGATCAGTTCAACCGACTGGCCGAGGGGTTGAGCGACCGACTGAACAGCACGACCGAACAGGGTGTTTTTGCAGCGGTTGTTACCTCGACCCGGCGTCGTCGATACCTGCGGACAATCCTGAAATCACGCGGCATCCTCAATCCGGTTTTGTCTTTCGAGGAAATCGGACTTGAGGCCAGACCTGCCCTGGTAGGCATGGTTCCGGCATGAGCATTGGCTTTCTGCCGCCTGAGCTGGTCGCCCTTCTGGGCGCCGGCTTTTGGCATGGGGCCATCATCTTTCTGCGGGTTGCGGCCATGGTGTCCGTACTACCCGCCTTCGGCGAAAAATATGTCCCGGTGCGGATCAAACTGGCCATTTCGCTGGCGTTCACATTTATCGTGGCGCCGGCCTTGCCGTTGCTGCCGGAACCGGCCAGCCCGCTGCATTACGCCAGTCTCGCGCTGAGTGAAGCCGTTGTTGGTCTGGCCCTCGGGGTCGCGATCCGCATGTTTGTTCATGCAATCCAGATCGCCGGAACAATTGCCGCGCAGTCGACGTCTCTCGCACAGGTTCTGGGCGGTATCGGTGCCGAGCCAATGCCCGCTATTGGCGCCGTCCTGTTGATCTCGGGATTGGCGCTGGCGGTCATGTTGGGTCTTCATATCCGTGTGGCTGAATTCATAATCTACAGCTACATGATGTTCCCGGTGGGTGAATTCCCGGCGGCATCCGGCCTGTCGGATTGGGGTGTACACCGTGTTTCGCGCGCCTTTGCGATGGGGTTCTCTCTCGCTGCACCGTTCCTGATCGGCTCGATGGTCTACAATCTGACACTGGGTGTCATCAACCGCGCCATGCCCGCGCTGATGGTGGCCTTTGTCGGTGCGCCGGTGGTTACCTTCGGAGGTCTCGCAATCCTGATGGTTGCCAGCCCGATGATCTTGGATATCTGGAGCACCGCGCTTATGAGCTTCTTTGCCAATCCGGGTGAGGGGATGCCATGAGCGACGACGACTCAGACAAGTCATATGAACCAACACCGCAGAAGCTTGAGAAAGCTCGGAAAAAAGGTGAAGTTCCAAAATCTACCGACCTGTCGGTGGCGGCGTCCTATCTCGGGCTGATCATCGCGATTTACGTGTCGGGGGCAGACGTTGTCGCCGAAATCGGCACAATATTGATGTCATTTCTCGATCAACCCGACCGGCTGGCAGAATTATTCTTCAACGGCGCCGGCACCGTGCCGGTTGGCGGGATCATGATGGCTGTCGGGACCTCAAGTCTGCCGATCTTTATCGTCCCTATGGCCGCTGTTTTCCTGTCCATTGTCGCCCAGCGGGCCCTGGTTTTTGCTCCCAGCAAGCTGGAGCCAAAACTCTCAAAGATCTCGATCATTTCCAACGCCAAGAATAAATTCGGGCGTTCGGGCCTTTTTGAGTTCTTCAAGAGCACCGTAAAGCTGATCCTCTACTCGGTCTGCATGGGTGTCTACCTGAACTATCGGCTGCCGGATATGATCGCGTCTTCTGCCACCGGTGCTTTTGTCGTCGTGATGATGATGGCGCAGCTGGCACTGGAGTTTCTCATCCTCGCGCTGATCATCGCGCTGGGTATTGGTGTCATCGATGCCGCGTTTCAGCAGGCAGAGCACAATCGGAAAAACATGATGTCCCGCCAGGAAATCATGGACGAAAGCAAAGAGTCCGAAGGCGACCCGCATCTAAAGGGCGCCCGCCGACAAAAGGCCCATCAGATTGCCATGGGCCAAGGCGTCGCAGATGTGGCAAAGGCAGATGTCGTTATCGTCAACCCGACTCATTACGCTGTCGCATTGAAATGGGACCGCGCACCAGGACAGGCGCCTGTCTGTGTGGCCAAGGGGGTGGATGAAGTCGCTGCTATCATTCGCGAAGTTGCCAATGAGCATGGTGTCCCGATCCATAGCGATCCGCCGACCGCGCGCGCCCTGCATGCCGCGGTTCAGATCGGCGAGGAAATTCACGAAGAGCATTATGCGCCGGTTGCCGCCGCGATCCGCTTTGCGGAGAACATGCGCCAGCGGGCCAAGGGGATGGTGTGATGAAGCAGAAAATGCTCGATCAGATGGCCGATGTGACCGAAGCCCTGTATCTGCAGGAACATGCCAAGGTAAAGCCGGTTCTTGATGCGGAAGCCCGCGTGCGCGGTCAGCTGACTAAGCTGGACCAGCAGATCAAAGACAGCCGCGATCTGGCCAGCTCCGACCATGCAATGAAAGCGCTTGGTGCCGATCTTCTGTGGCAAGGCTGGCATACCCGCGCCCGTCGAGAGTTGAATATGGAACTGGCGCAGATCACGGCACAGAAACTGCGGGCAATGGACAATCTGCGCAAGGCATTCGGTCGCAAACACGCCGTGGAGACAATGGCGATCGAAGAGCGCCTGAGGGTCAAGAAAGACAAGGCGCAAAAACTGCACAATCGCCTGATGAATATGGACTGAGCCACCTGACACAGGATGGCATCTAAGAGAAAGGCCGGTTCAAAATGAACCGGCCTTTCTCTTTTCGGTAGTGCATTGGTCAGACGTCTTGTCGCGACATCTCTACAATCAGGACGTCATAGATATCTTTGCCCAGTTGTTTCTGCGCGGCCTCACGCAGCGCGGTCCGCAGCGGTGTCAACATGTCGGATCGGGTGAAGGCCCCGCGAAAGCCACCCATGTTGGCATGATCGAACAGAACCTGCAGAAAGATATCCCGCAACTTGGGTTCATAAGCGTGGATCTTCTCGTTCATGCCAGCCTTGGTTTCCAGGCTGAGCGACACCACCACCAGCGAGGACAGCTGTTCGCGCTCGACAACGGGAACCACAAACTGGTTCGCCATCTTGATGTATTCGCGCTGCTCTTCCTCATCACCCGGCAGCTCCGGAGTGATCTCCTCGGCATGTTCGCCGCTATCCTCAGCGTGGTCTTCCGGGGCCGGTGCCGGAGCCATCATGATCCCGGCGCCGATACCTCCGGCAGTTCCGACCAGCAGTAGAATGACAGGCAGTAGTTTTGACAGCATGTGCAGGCCTCAGAATGGCAGGATCACGTCCAGCACCTGCTGGCCGTAACGCGGTTGTTGGACATCAGTGATCTGGCCGCGGCCACCATATGAGACCCGCGCGGACGCGATCTTGTCGTAGGTGATCTCATTTTGACGGCTGATATCGTCGGGGCGGACATAACCGGTCACCAGCAATTCGCGCATCTCAAAGTTGACGCGCAGCTCCTGCGTACCGTTGATGGAGAGAACACCGTTCGGCAGGACATCGACCACAGTCGCGGCAACCCGCAGTTCCAGTTTCTCGCTCCGTTTCACGGACCCTTTGCCACCCGAGCTGCTGCTGCTGCCGATATCGACGGCATCAGCCATCGTGGCACCGTCCGGCAATTTCCGGTCAATCCGCTGCGGCAAGCCCAGCAGCTGCGGCAGCGCCAGGCTCTCGGACCCGGAGCGGGACCGTTTGGTGTCGTTTGAAATTTCGGCCTCTTCGTCAATCTCGATGACGACCGTCAGGATATCGCCCCGTTTGGTTGCCCGCCGATCCCCAAGCAGCGACTGACGCGAGCCGCTCCAGAGCGAGGCCTGGTCGACCGGACGCTGTGTCTGGGTATCGACCGGCAGCCCCTGAAACAGCATGGCGACATGCTCGGGCGATTCATTTGCCGGGCTGAACGTGGGAGGCTTGCCAACATGGTCGAGCCGTCCGCAGGCGCTGAGCATGATCACACCAGCAAGGGCGGATTTTGCCAAATAAATTCTATTTTTCATCAGTTTACCTCAACTGTTCCATCTGCGGCGATCCGCCCGCTGATGGTTGTGCGTGACGACAAATTCATAACACGTATGGCCTCTCCATCTGCGCCACGGCCAAGCGAGCGGCCCTCGGCGAGGATGGTAAGTCCACCACGTTTGAAACGAATGGTGACCAGATCATTGCGGTCGACGATGGCCGGAGGGCCGACATCACCGGGACGCATCGGCCGCCCCGCATAGAGTGCCACGCGCGCCTCCTGCCCGATCACGAGAGCAGGATCTGAGATCGCGCCCAGCACCTCGGCCTGTTTCAGAACCAGATCCTCGGCCGTCACGATTTCCTTGGCGCGGATGGTGCGCACGGGGACCAGTATATCGGCCCAGACAGGCTGGGCGCAGAGCAGCATCATAATGGCGAGGATCGGTTTCATCAGCGGACCTGTGTGGTTGCGCCCATCATCTGATCGACGGCAGAGATGACCTTGGCATTCATTTCATAGCCGCGCTGCGCTTCGATCAGCTCGGTGACCTCGCGCACGGCATCGACGGAACTGGCCTCTAGGTAGCCCTGGCGCAGAGTACCAAGACCATTCTCGCCGGGCGTCGCCACGCTGGCTGCGCCGGAGGCTTCGGTTTCGACAAAGAGGTTGCTGCCCAGCGCTTCGAGACCCTTGGGATTGGAGAAGCCGGCAAGTGTCAGCTGTCCCATCAACTGGCCTTCGGCGGCCTCGTCGAAATAGGCGTAGACCTCGCCCTCGGCATTGATCGACACATTGCGTGCATCGGTCGGGATGGTGATATCCGGCGACACGGTGAACCCGTCGGAGGTGACAATCAACCCTTCGGCCGACCGTTTGAGCGCGCCATCACGGGTGTAGGCGGATTGGCCGGACGGCAGGGTAACCTCCAGATAGCCCTTCCCGTCAATTGCGACGTCCAGATCGTTGCCGGTCTGGGTCAGGGCACCCTGGGCCAGGTGAATGGAAATCGCCGAGGCACGCACACCAAGACCGACCTGCACACCGGTTGGCAGCACGGTTCCATCAGAGGCATTTACCGTGCCGGCCCGCGTCACCTGCTGATAGTGCAGGTCCGCAAACTCCGCACGCCGTGCGTTGTAACCAGTGGTATTCATATTGGCGAGGTTGTTCGAAATCGTCTCTACACGCAGTTGCTGCGCGGTCATTCCGGTTGCGGCGATCTTGAGGGCGCGCATGGGGGTACTCCTACGACTTAGTCAGGTTTTTGATGGCGTTGCGGACACGTTCGTGTTCGGTCTCAAGAAAGCTCTGGCCCATTTCATAGGCACGCTGAATCTCGACCATGCGGGCCAGCTGAGAGATGGCATTGACGTTGGAGCCTTCGAGAAAGCCCTGAAGCACGCGCGCTTCTCCGGCCACTTCGATTTCTCCATCAACACGGAACATGACCCCGTCTTCACGGACCATCTGGTAATTCTCTTCCGGCTTGAAAATGCCGATCTGTCCAAGGGCGCGACCGTCCGCGCTCAGCGTGCCATCGGCGCCGAATTTGATCGACTTGGCATCCCCCGGAATGAAGACCGGCGCCCGGCCCGCATCCAGAACCCGATGGCCATCCATAGTGACGAGATCGCCTTCGGCGTTGGTTGAAAACGCCCCCGACCGGGTCAGGCGCTCACCCATCGGAGTTTCGACCATGAAGTAACCGTCGCCTTCAATAGCGAGATCGAGGTCACCGCCGGATTGGGTCAGCGCCCCCTGTGCCATGGAGGTGTTACGGATGTTGGCCCGCCCCATCGACAGGGATTCCTGGCCGGGGGCAGACTGGATGAACTCCGAGAAGATCAAGCCTTCGGCCCGGTAGCCGGTGGTGGCGGAATTGGCGATATTGTTTGCCACAACACGCATTTCGCGCATCAGACCGGATTGGCGGGACAAGGTGGTGTAACCGGTGTCTCCCATTACAGACCTCCTGAAATCAGCGGCACAACGTGCCCATCAAAAAAGGCGACCAGGGTTTGCGTCATGAACCCCATGGTCATCCAGAAAACGACAAGAATGGCGGTAAGCTTCGGGACAAAGGTCAGGGTCATTTCCTGCACCGATGTCAGAGCCTGAAACAGGCCGATCGCGAGGCCGACGACCAGCGCGACCAGCAGAACCGGCGTCGACATCATGACCGCAGCCCAGAGAGCCTGGCGCAGAGTGTCGTAGAAAAGCCCTTCGCTCATCATCGGCTTACACCGGCATCCGCAGGATTTCCTGATAGGCTTCGACGACCTTGTTGCGCACGGTCACTGCGGTTTCCACGGCAAGCTCCGTCTGTGCCAGTGCCTGTACCAGGGCATGCGGATCGCCGTTGCCGGTCATGGCGGTGACCGAGACCTGCTCGCTTTGTTGGAGCGTGCCGGCAAATTCCTCAAAGCTGGCCTTGATCCGGGCTTCGGCGCTTGTTGGCGCGTGCTCGGGGTCAACTTTGGTTGCGGGACGCGCTGCGGCATAGCCGTTTGTGGCGGAAAGACTGCGAATATCCATTCTGGATCTCCAAGTATGTCAGTGTGTTTCAGAAAATTTCGATGTTATCTGCGCAGCAGTTCCATCAGCGAGGACGACATCTGCCGCCCCTGTTCGAACATCTTGAGGTTGGCCTCGTAGCTGCGCTGAGCTTCACGGGCGTCGGCAATCTCGATCATCAGATCGACGTTGGACCCTTCGTAATGACCGCTGTCGTCAGCCAGCGGATGCGAGGGATCGAAGATCTGCTCCAGGTCTGACCGGTCCAGACGCACCGGACCAACTTCGACCTTCTCGACATCCGTGCGCAGATCGCGCACCGCTTCGAACGGGACGGTCTTCCGGCGATAACCGGGCGTGTCCGCATTGGAAATATTCTCCGACACGTGGCGCAGACGGCTTGCCTGTGCCTTCAGTGCGCTTGCGGAAACGGAAAGGGACTTGGAAAATTCGCTCATGATCTAACCTCCTCAGTTCCGGCCAAGGCTGCTGCGCAAAACGTTCATCGACGATTTGTATATCGCCAAAGCACGATCATGCTGCCGCTTCACCTCGACCCCTTTCAGGATTTCGGTTTCGATCGAGACGGAATTATCGTTGGGGTCAGTGCTGTTGTTGGTCTGGGTCACAGCCCAGTCCATCCCATTGCCTGAGGCACCGTTCAGATGGTTGGAGCGGCTGGCGATCATGTCGCCGGGGCGCGAACCCTGAGCGTATACCTCTTTGAAAGGCTTGATATCCTTGGCATGGTAGCCTGGCGTGTCGGCATTGGCGATGTTCTGTGACACCAATGCCTGGCGCTTCCCTGCATGGGTCGCCATTGAGTAGGCAATCTTAAAGACGTTCAGTTCTTTAAACACCGGGGCTTCTCCCTCGATCAATTTCAATCAAGGCTTAACCCCAATTCCTTTAGAAATTGTTTTCAGGAACAGTTGGAGACACCAGAACATGATCTCAGCCATCAACGCATTGACTCAGGATTTGGCGAACAAAAGACTGTCTTCGGCGGTGGGTCGGGTGTCGGAAATATCAGGTGGTGCAATCACGGTATCGGGGTTGAACGGCCAGGCACGTATCGGTGACCGCCTGATTCTGCGCAGAGCCGGAAGCGACCCGTTGCAGGGCGAAGTCATGAGGATTTCTGGCAGTGAAGTCAGCATGTTACCTGATACAGCGCCAGATCGCGTGGCGATTGGCGATGCTGTACTTCTGCATCCGACGCCGGATTTTGCTCCCTCTGACAGCTGGATCGGCCGGGTGATTGATCCCTTTGGTGCAGCATTGGACGGACGTCCTCTCATGCGCGGCGAAGCCACGCGGGACCTGATGGCTTCGCCGCCCAAAGCCGCCTCACGTCGCCCGATGGGAGAACGACTCGCCACTGGGCTGGCGGTGTTCAATACGATTCTGCCGATTGTAAAAGGTCAGCGTATCGGACTTTTTGCTGGATCCGGCGTGGGGAAATCCACGCTGCTGTCAACATTGGCGCAGAATATGGAAGCTGATGTGGTTGTTATTGCGCTCATTGGCGAGCGCGGACGCGAGGTCAACCACTTCGTCAAGGACGTGCTGGGTGCCGAGGGGATGAAGCGTGCGGTGGTCGTCGCGGCCACATCGGATCAGTCGGCACTGGTTCGCCGTCGCTGCGCCTGGTCGGCTATGGCGGTTGCTGAACACTTTCGCGACCAGGGGAAAAATGTCTTGTTCCTGGCAGATTCGGTGACCCGGTTTGCCGAGGCACATAGAGAAATTGCCGTTTCATCCGGCGAGGCTCCGGCACTGCGTGGATACCCGCCTTCGGTCACTCCGCTGATCACCGGCCTCTGCGAACGAGCCGGTCCCGGGAACGAGAATCAGGGGGATATCACAGCTATTTTCAGTGTTCTGGTTGCAGGCTCCGATATGGATGAGCCGATTGCCGATATTCTGCGAGGCGTCCTTGATGGTCACATCGTGCTCAACCGCGAAATCGCGGAGCGGGGGCGGTTTCCGGCTGTCGACGTTTCGCGTTCCGTATCCCGTAGCCTGCCCGCCGCTGCATCGCCTGACGAGAATGCAGCAATTCTGGATGTTCGCAAATACCTGGGCGCCTATGAGCAATCCGAAGTTATGATTCGCGCAGGCCTTTACTCCGAGGGCAACGATGTCACGCTTGATCAGGCCGTAAAGCTCTGGCCTGAGTTGGATTCCTTTTTCGGTAGAGCAGACCCGGAAGGGATACAGAGCAGTTTCAACCGCTTGATGCTGATGATGCGACGCGCCGTGGCGATCCGATAGGGCAATCTTGTACCCCGGTTTCTATCGACGGACGCCAGCAGCACATCCGCATAGTCAAGACGACGTCCTGCGAGCAGATGCAGATTGTGAGCAGACTGACATATGGAGAGGTTTGTGATCCGCACAGGCCGCGCAGGGTTCTGACGGGACGGAGCAGCAGCTTCTCCAGCTGGTTGAAAACTGCGCCAATGCCTCATGTCAGGGATATCGAACCTGCTTCAGACGCCGCGCACGGTCCAGAACAGGGCGCATAGCTATCCTGTGTGCACGCGCTCCAACCAGAGATCTATCCAAGGCGAAGTGATCAGCATCACAGCAATCTGTCGCAGATCAAAGGCCGCCGACATCTGCCATATCGATCAAGCATTTGGTAAAATGCGCCCCGCCGCTACAGATAAGAATGGCGACATTGAGGTGGTCTGGGCGGGCCGCTGCACCACGCAAGTGATCTCATTGATGCTGATGCCGTTAGATGCTGCGTCTGCCAATCGATCCGAGGGACGAGCAATTCGCTCTGAGCCAGCGGATCTGATTGGGATGTCCGCCGTTTGACTGGGGTGTCTGCCGTTATCACCATATGTACATGAGGCGAGGCAGAATATTCGAACTCAAGCTCTGTGTGAGACGCCTGCTTTGACGCCCACACCTGGATTGTGCTTCACAGGCCCAAGGCGGCCTGATCATTCTCTGTGATGACAATTCCAGCCGACGATGCCGTTTCCGGCATAATCGGCTGAGAACTCATGATGGGCGCACTGCCATCAACCGGTCTTCGCGTGGCAAGAGGGTGCGCAACGCTTTCAAGCACCGGTAATGGTTGTCGGAGAGAACCGCATCAGTGGCCTCTGCCAGCGAGGCGCGACTGTCCGGATCGGTAAAGACCTGGCTCAGCTCTTCAATCCGGCGCAACATCTGCAAGCGATCTTCCTCGCCGTCAACATCGCCAGACAGGACCAGCTGCGCGGCGTAGCAGACGCGACGTACCGGCGTGTTGGCTTCTTCTGGGTGGATGGCATCGCGCAGGCGCAGGATGTTTGCATCAGGAGTTACGATCGACAACCGGCTGCGCCGATCCCCGTTTTCAATTACTGCACCATTCACCAATACCCGCTCTTTCGGGGCAAGTTTCAGGACCAATCCGCTCATATTCAGGACGCTCCGCTGCGAAGGCCACGCATAATGGCCGTGTTGATTTCCACCAGCAGCCGCACGTCCGCTTTACGGGCCAAGACTTTACTGGTGTGTTGATGGGTAAATTCCCCAAGCGAGAGCAACTGAGCTTTCAGTTCATCCGGGAGTGGGTTCCCTGGACTTGCAACTTCGATTGAAAAGATCGACCAGAGTTTACGGTTGTCGGTGAGCGCTGCGGCAAGTTCGGTAAACCCAGGCTTACCTTTCTGTGCGGCCGCAACCATGCGACGTGTTACTCGGGCAATGACTTCATATTCGAGGTTCTTTGCAGTTCGGGTCGGGGCCTTCGCCGCCGAATAGGCGCTCTTCGCCTTTAGAAGGGCATTCACGTGTTATCCTAACATGTAATCTACAGATTCTCTGCGATAGGGGATCTGGGGCGCGCAACAGCGCCCCAGATCAAGCTGTCATTAACGGAACAGCTGCATCAGGGTCTGTGGCGCCTGGTTTGCAATCGACAATGATTGCACCGCCAGCTGCTGCTGGGTTTGCAGCGCCTTCAGCCTTGCAGAGGATTCCTCCATATTTGTGTCGGTCATGGTGCTGACGCCCATTGTCAGGGAGTCGGACAGTTTCGACACAAACATGCCCTGGTCGGACAGACGGTTGGAGTCCGCACCCAGCTGAGCTGCCGCATCAATTGCGTTGCCCAGCATGGTTTCGATCTCGGTCAGAGCAGTAGACGCGGTGGCAACGTCGGTGATGCTGGTGATACCCGCTGTGCTGATGTTTGCTGCCGAGTCGATCGAGGTCACAGTGATTGTATCTGCGGCCGGATCCAGTCCACCCAGAACAGTCAGTGCAGTGGTGACCGTATCATCGAGCAGGTTCGCGCCGTTGAATTCAGCAGAGTCGATGATCGACTCGATCTGCGCCGCCTTCTTGGCAATGCTGTCCTGAATCTTAGCATGGTCAACGTTTTCCGAGTTCGCGGAAACCGCCAGCTGCCGCATCTCGGTCAGAGTTTCAACGATCTGCTCCGCGCCGGACAGAGCAACAGCAACAGTTGCCTCACCAACGCCCAGGGATTCCTGAACCGACTTATAGGCGGCGATGTCGGAGTCCATGGTTTTGGAGATCGCCCAAACGGCCGCGTTGTCTTTGGCCGAACCGATACGTTTACCGGTCGAAATCTGGCTCTGCGTTTCGTCAAGGCTGTTGTTCACGGACTGCAGGGTCTGCAGTGCAACCATTGCGCCGTTGTTAGTCAGAATGCTGGACATAGCATGTATTCCTTTGATTAGAGGCGTTTTGACCTCTGGTTTCCCTGCCCCGAAGGGCGCTCTCTGACGTCTTTCTGACTATGCGTTCCGCCGTCCGGCTTCCGCGCCACCCTCTTTGGAAGGTGCAAAGTGACATTGGCCTACTATGTGCTAAAGGAGTGCTAATGCCGGAAATTCCATTGCTAGAATTTTCCCTAAATTGGGCTGGTTATGCCCGTTTTTCCAAGCTGGGTGTGCCCCCGGTCGCAAAGCGGGTTTTCCGCCCCGACTGATCATAGACATCCAGCCCCTTGCGCACACGACGCAGTTCGGCCATCCGGGCAGCCACCGCCCGAATACCTTCCATCGCGCTATCAAGCAGTACCTGATTGCGCGAAACCTTGCCCTGGACATGCTCTAGAGCCTCGCGCTCCAGATCGGCTGTCATATTCAGCGTCGTGATGATTGCCTCTTTTTTTGCAAGCAGCGGCTCCAGCGCCTGCAGATTGCCACTGACCAATGCCGCGCGTTCGGCATCAAGCAGGGAATCGAGTTCCTCAATCAGTTGTTGCGGTGTCTGATCAGTCATTGGTCTGTGCCTCTTTCAATGCGTGATAAAGTGATTCTGCCAGGCCGATACCGCCTGCTTTGGAGATCTGCTCCGCCTGTGCGCGCACAAGAAAACTGGAAAACTGATCTTCGCCCGCGCCGCCGCCCATGGTTTCGCGGCTTTCGCCAAGGCCTGCGGATTTCAACATTTCTGTAAGAAAGGTCGCCTCAAGTTCCTGAGCTGCTTTGCGCAGCGGGTCTTGTGGCGGTTTGATCACTTGGGGACGCTGTAGCGCCGGTAGTTGAGCAATCTGTTCCATGATGTACCTCATTCTGAGACGTCGAAATTGCTTCGATTTTTTCTATTTTGGCGGATGATCGGTTAAAATTGCCGTAACCGATTGGCGTTAAGGTGCATGGATCGAGATAGAATGTCTGGAAGCCAATGTTTATCAACGCACTTACGACTCCCACCTCTGGTGGAGCGCAGGGATCGGAGAAGATCCAGCAAGGCGAATCGGCAAAATCGCGTAAAGGCGCAAGCTTTGACGCGGTTATGGCAGAGACTGCAAAATCTTCGGATAGCGCAGAAACCGCGGTGACCGAGGTTGAGGAACTCGCAGAACAGCAGACCTCAGCGTCCGGCGCTTCGGAAAAAGCGAATCAAACCGTACAGGATGGTGACGCAGAGGCGCCCATCGGCGGAGCCCGGCAAGATACGTCGAGCGAAGAACAGATTTCTGAAGACCCCAAAATCGTGATGGTTCAGCCGGAAACGACAGCTGAACAGCATGAGGTGCCCAGCGCGAATCCTGCGCCAGTGGCGATCGGCCAGAGCGGCAGTCAGACCGATGGATCATCTGATCCCGATGCCGAAAGCGGAAAGCAGGCGATGCAATCCGAGAGAACGGTTGACGGCGCGTCGGATGATCAGGCTGCTAACCTTAAAGCAGCCTCGGATGCTGCAAAAACTGCCGGATCCGCTGCGATGATCCAACAATCTGAAGCCGGGGAACAGGCGGTGGGTGATCCCCGCAACGGAGGGCTTCAAGGGGCGCAGTCTGAAACAGCCAGCACGCCGGAACGCGCCGCGGCAGAGGCTAATCAAAAGCTTGCGCTGAAGGGCGATCCGACGAGCGCCGAAGCCAAGGCGGATCGACAATTGACCGGTGATCACCGCACAGCGACGCCCGAGGTGCCTGGCACCGGTGCAGGATTGAACCGCCAGCCTGCAGGCACTGATGCCCTTGCGCAGTCCACAGCACGTACTCAGGCGGAGCAAAAAACCGCACAGTCGCTGGCTGCAACTGCACCGCAGTCTGAAGCGGCAAAGGAGGTGGTTAAACCCTCTTCGGCGCAGCAGACCCAGCCCGTCGAGCAACAGCGGACGGCAACACCGATCCCGGTAGAGGCAGCACCGCCGCCCGTACGAGAGAAATTTGAAGCCCGGCGCGGCGCGTCTGACCAGATACAGCAGAACACAGCCGCTCAGACCGCTGGACATATCCCGCAGGGCACCTATTCGACGGCCCGCTTCGGCCTTGGTGCCGGGGCCCTGACTGCCGCGATGCCTAGCGCCAACGCCACTTCGGCGCTAGCGCTTGATTCGCTGACCTCAGCAGAGGCCGGAGGGGCCAAGGTCACAGGCGGCAGCACAGGAATGGAACTACCAGGCCTGGCGCAATTGCTGACCGAGGCAACCGTGAGCCCGGGAACCGTTCACAAGCCGGAAACCCCTCGTCTGATTGCGAATCAGATGGCCGAAGCCCTCGCGATGAAAGGGGATCGCAACGTTGACGTTGCTCTAAATCCCAAGGAGCTGGGGCATGTGAATATGCGTGTTTCAGTCACGGATACCGGCGTCAGCGTCATGATCCAGACCGAACGCGCCGAAACCGGCGATCTGATGCGCCGCCATATCAACGAACTGGCGGATGAATTCCGGCGCATGGGATTTGAGGATATCTCGTTCCAGTTCTCAGGCGGTGAGACCTCCAATCAGGGCGGTGGCCATGACGCCTCCCATACCCCAGCGGGTCGATCCGCAGGGCGTGGCGAGGAAGAGATGGCCGATCTCCCCGTAGAACCGATGACACAATCACTCAACCTCGGTGAGGTTGGGCTTGATATGAGGATGTAAGACGATGACAACTGTATCGGGTGCTGCGGCACCGCAACAGCAACAGGCAGCGACCGCCGCGCCGGAACCGAAAAAAGCCACCGGAATTGCCTCTGACTTTGAGACGTTTCTGAAGATGCTCACGGCGCAGGCGCGATATCAGGACCCTTTGGAACCCATTGATTCGACAGAGTACTCTGCGCAGCTGGCACAGTTTTCCATGGTCGAGCAGCAGGTTCAGGGCAATGAGGTTCTGGAAGGTATCCAGGCCCAATTGGGTCTCGCCAATATGGCAGCTATGTCGGGCTGGGTCGGTATGGAAACCCGGTCTGCGGCGCCTGCCTATTTTGACGGGACCAATCCTGTCACCGTGTCGCCCAATCCAGCCAAGATCGCGGACACTGTTCACCTGGTGGTCAAGGATGATAGCGGAAAGGAAGTTCAGCGGATCAGCCTACCGGTCACTGCCGAGCCGTATCAGTGGCAGGGTATTGACGATGACGGGTACGCGTTTGATGCTGGCAGCTATAGTTTCACGCTGGAAAGCCAGAAAAACGGTGAAATCGTTCTCTCCGATACTGCTGAGACCTATACAAGGGTGAAAGAAACTCAGATGCGGGGCAACGAAGTGGCCTTGATCCTTGAGGGCGGCTCGGCGATTTTGGCGTCATCGGTGACAGCATTGCGTGAACCTACGGCACCTGCAGTCTGACGCATAATGGCACCGAAGACCTGGACTGTGTGGTAACACAGACCATAGCGACGGAGCCTGACCTGCAACACCATCGGACACAGTTCGAAACACGTTTTCTTGCGCATCTCGCTGGCCTCGGCCTGAGCGACGCTGCGCCATGTCCGCTGCTGGGCGGTCGCTCCAACCGGGTCTGGCGGTTGGGCGGTATTGTTGTGAAGCTCTATGGCAGAGGCAATGCCAACCCGCTGTTTGCCAATGATCCCTCACGCGAGCAGGCAGCACTCAGCGCGCTTTACCGCACTGGCATGGTGCCGTCTCCGCTGGCCGCGGGTCAGTTCGAAGGGCGCGACTGGCTGGCCTATCAACACTCGCCCGGGGTGACCTGGTCATCCGGTACCACCCATGTGGCAGAACTACTGGGACGTCTGCACACACAGCCTGTCATTCCAGATCTACCAAACGGCATATCCGGCAGCGCAGAGATTGCCGCCCAGACCCGCACCATTCTGGGCCATTGTCGCATGGGCAATGACCTGTTGCGGATTGAACCCACGAGACCTGTCGCACCGCTTGGCGTCCATAGACTCATCCACGGGGATCCGGTTCCTGGCAACATAGTGACCTGCGATGGGCAGCTGACATTGATCGACTGGCAATGCCCACAGATCGGGGATCCGGCAGAGGACGTCGCGCTATTCCTGTCTCCGGCAATGCAGCAGGTCTATCGCGGTGCACCGTTATCTGCAGTTGAGGAGGCGGCATTCCTGGCGGCCTACCCTGATCCGCAGGTCGTGGCGCGCTACCTGGAGCTGAAATCCTGGTTCCACTGGCGTATGGTGGCCTATTGCCGGTGGCGCGACGAACGCGACGGTGAGGCGGACAGCCGCGCCTATCGGCTGGAACGGGCAGCTCTGGACGCGTGCCTCGCAGCCGCCTGAGGGGCTTTGCGGGAGCCATTTCGCAACAACACCGTCAATCCCAAATTCATTGTTTCCAAATAGCTTACATGGCATATTGTGCGGAATGTCGCTGGCGGTGATGCGGTCGGGTTGACGACAGTCCGACACGGCACCTTTGCAACCGGGGATGGAAGCAGTCTTGAGCCTTTGGGAGTCTTATCGCATGCGGCTGCGGCGGAAACGCCGGATCCTGCGTGCCATGCGCAAGTCCCGCGAATTGTCAGCGGTTCAGGATCAGACCGATCAGATCCGGCCCGGTGACATACTGCTGGTGACAACCCTGCGCAATGAACAGATCCGGCTGCCATATTTCCTCGATTACTATCGCAAACTGGGCGTCAATCATTTCCTCGTCGTAGACAATGGATCGGTCGACGGCACGCGCGAATATCTGCAAGGCCAGCCCGATGTCTCGGTCTGGCACACAGTGGCCAGTTACAAGCGTGCCGGTTTCGGCATTGATTGGATGAACCATCTGAAACGTCGCTACGCCCATGGTCACTGGGTGCTGGTCGTCGACCCGGATGAGCTGTTCATATACCCGTTCTGCGACAGTCGTCCGCTACGGGCACTGACCGACTGGCTCGACAATTCTGCGATCCGTAGTTTCTCGGCCATGCTGATTGACGTCTATCCAAAAGGGAAACTGGATGCCGTTCCCTATCGCGCCGGACAGGATCCGCTCGAAATCGCCAATTGGTTCGACAGCGGCAACTACTCGATCAAGCGCAATCCGATCTATGGCAACCTGTGGATCCAGGGAGGGCCGCGGGCGCGTGTGTTTTTTGCCGATCAACCAAAGAAAGCACCGGCGCTGAACAAGATCCCGCTGGTGAAATGGGATCGCCGCTATACCTATGTCAGCTCGACCCATGCCTTGCTGCCACGCGGCCTCAATCAGGTCTATGAAACGGATGGTGGTGAAAAGGCCAGCGGCGCCTTGCTGCACACAAAATTCCTCCACACGTTTGTGACCAAGGCCGAGGAAGAGATGCTGCGTGAACAGCATTATGCGGGATCGGCCGAATACAAAGCCTACGCCAAGGCCGTAGAGGATCAGCCAGAACTCTGGTGCAAGTGGAGCGAGAAATACATCAACTGGCGCCAGCTGGAGATCCTTGGCCTGATGTCCAAGGGCAACTGGGCATGAGCACGGTTGGCATCGTCTTGCTGGTCCATACGGCACTGGACCGGGCCGAACAGGTCGCGCGCCATTGGGTCGCAGGCGGGTGCCCCGTTGTTCTGCACGTTGATAAGAAGGTCCCTCAGGCAACATTTTCTGCCTTCAAGGCCGCATTTGCAGGTGATCCAATGGTGCGGTTTTCGCCGCGGCATCGCTGCGAATGGGGGACCTGGGGCATCGTCGCAGCCTCTCAATCCGCATCCGGGCTGATGCTGGCAAAATATCCCTCGGTGCGGCATGTGTTTCTTGCTTCGGGGTCCTGCCTGCCGCTGCGCCCGGTGTCTGACCTGGTGGACTATCTTGCCGCCCGGCCCCGCACCGACTTCATCGAAAGCGCGACCACTGCCGATGTGCCATGGATTGTCGGCGGGCTAGATGTGGAACGGTTCACGCTGCGCTTTCCCTTCTCGTGGAAGAAACGCCGATACCTTTTTGACAAATATGTCTCGCTTCAGCGCAAGCTGGGCATCAAGCGCAGGATCCCCGACGGGCTGGTGCCTCATATGGGCAGTCAGTGGTGGTGCCTGACGCGGCAGACACTCTCAGCGATTCTGGAAGACCCAGACCGGCCGCGCTACGACCGGTATTTTCGCAAGGTCTGGATCCCGGATGAGAGCTATTACCAAACCCTCGTTCGGCTCTATTCCAGCAATATCGAAAGCCGGTCACTGACCCTGTCCAAGTTCGATTTTCAGGGCAAGCCGCATAATTTCTACGACGACCATCTGCAACTGCTGCGTCGGTCCGACTGCTTTGTCGCGCGGAAAATCTGGCCTCATGCGGATCGGCTCTATTCGACGTTTCTGGGCGATCAGCCGGATCTGATGAAAACCTCGGAACCCAATCCGGGCAAGATAGACCGGATTTTCTCCAAGGCGGTTGAGCGGCGCACCCGCGGTCGTCCCGGCCTTTATATGCAAAGCCGCCTTCCGGCCAACGGGCTGGAGAATGGCATCACCTGCAACCCCTACTCGATGTTTCAGGGTTTTGCAGAGCTGTTCGAAAATTTTGAGGAGTGGTTGACCCAGGTCACCGGCGCAAAGGTTCATGGGCATCTTTTTGCCCCCGAGCGGGTGGAATTTGCTGACCGCCAGACGCTGATGAACGGCGGTCTGAGCGACAGTGCCAAGCTACGGGATTATCATCCCAAGGGGTTTCTGACCAATCTGATCTGGAACACCCGTGGTGAACGGCAATGTTTCCAGTTTGGACCGCAGGACAATCAGAGTATCAATTGGCTGGTAGCGCGCGACCCTAATGCACAGGTTTCGGTGATTTCCGGTGCCTGGGCGGTGCCCCTGTTCCGGTCCAACAGGAATTTCTCCGACCTGCGACGTGAAGCGGCACGATTGCAGCAGATCGAGGCAAAACACATCGAAATTCTCCGCTCCAAATACGTAAAGGCGCGTGTCCGGATCTGGTCGATGGCCGAATTTGTCGAATCTCCGATGGAGCCCCTACAGACCATTCTGGATGAATTCGGTGCACAGGCGCAGCGCCATCTGACGACGGCGCCAACGATGGTGGATCTGGCGGGATTTGGTCAGTTTCTGCAAAATCTGAAGAACCAGGGGATGCACCCTTATCTGATGGGCGATTTCCCGGCGGAACAGGGGCCGTTGAACATGCCGAAGACGCCGCGCAAACCCTATTTGGTGCAATAGCGAACCATGACCCAAGACTTTGACTACTTTGTTGTGTTTGCGGAGATGCGGACCGGGTCCAATTTTCTCGAAGCCAATCTGAACGCGCTTGAGGGCGTCACCTGTCACGGCGAGGCCTTTAACCCCTATTTTATCGGCTATCCCAACCGCGAGACGACGCTGGGCTGGACACAAGCACAGCGCGACAGTGACGTTCTGGGATTTCTGTCGCAGATCCGCGACGCCGAGGGCGCGTTAAACGGTTTTCGCTACTTCCACGACCATGACCCGCGCGTTCTGGACGCGCTGCTTGACGATCCACGTTGTGCCAAAATCATCCTGACTCGGAACCCGGCAGACAGCTATGTCTCGCATAAGATCGCGCGCAGTACCGGCCAGTGGAAATTGACAAACGTGAAACGCCGCAAGGACGGGCTGGCGACGGTCGATGCGGAGGAATTTGCCCATCACGTTGCCGAGCTGCAGGGTTTTCAGCTTACATTGCTGAACCGGCTGCAAAGGTCTGGCCAGACAGCCTTTTATCTGGCCTATGAGGATCTTCAGGATCTGGAGGTGATCAACGGACTGGCAAAGTGGCTGGGTGTCGATGCCCGGCTGGCGCAGCTTGACGATAGTCTCAAACCGCAAAACCCCGCTGCGCTGGAAGAGAAGGTCGCCAATCCTTCGGAGCTTGACCGCGCGATGGCGCGGCTGGATCGTTTCAACCTCTCTCGGACCCCGAATTTCGAACCTCGGCGCGGCCCGGCAGTGCCTGATTACATCGCGGGGCAGCAGCTGCCGCTATTGTATCTGCCGATCAGCGGTGGTCCGACGGATGTCATACGCAGCTGGATGGCCGGGCAGGAACCAGACGGCGATGGCGCCTTGATTGAGGGGATGAACCAAAAGCAGCTGCGGCAATGGAAGCGCGGCCATCCCGGGTTCCGCAGCCTCACCGTTCTGCGTCATCCGGCGGCCCGGCTGCATCATGTCTTTTGCACGCGCATTCTCGGGTCAGAGACAGGAACATTGCGCCAGATCCGTAATCTGCTGCGCAAACAGTTCAAGGTTCCGCTGCCCAAGGACCCTGCACATGGATCCTATACCCGCGAACAGCATCGAACGGCTTTTGCAGGTTTTGTCGAGGTGATTGGTGCCAATCTTTCAGGGCAGACCGGGTTTCGCACCGATGCCTGCTGGGCCACTCAGGCGCAGACAATTGCGGGGTTTTCAGCTGTACAATCGCCAGATCTGATCCTACGCGAAGAGGATCTGGCCACGACTTTGCCTGATCTTGCCCGGTGGCTTGGCCAATCCAAAGCCAGCGCCCCGGACGCACCCGGGGTCGACCAGCCGTTTAGTCTTCAGGATATTTATGACGACACGCTTGAGGCGCAGATCGCAACTGTCTACCAGCGCGATTACATATTGTTCGGATTTGACGCCTGGGCGCGCTGACACGCCCGCCCGCGCGTGTGCTACGTCAGGCCGCCTGAACCGACTGATCCTCGGTCAGGATGGTATGAAGCGTCGCCGGGTCAGGGTTGGCCCGCAGCTTGGTGCAAAAGCTCTGTTCACGAAGCGTGCGCGATACCAGTGCCAGCGCTTTGAGATGTTCAACACCGGCATCCTCCGGTGCAAAGAGCGCGAAGGCGATATCAATCGGCTGGCGATCCACCGCACCAAATTCCAGCGGTGTCTCCAGCAGCAGGAATACACTGACAACCTTGTCCAGACCATCAAGGCGCGCGTGTGGCAGGGCAACACCGTGCCCCACACCGGTGGGGCCAAGGCTTTCGCGATCCAGCAAAGCCTCGACCGTTGGTTGCGCGGGGAGCCCGTAGGCGAGTTGAGCAACATCTGCAATTTCTTGAAACAGACGCTTCTTGCTGGATGCAGCGCCAAAGACACGTACGGCCTCAGGCTTCAGGATGTTAGAGATCTGCATACTTCAATAGCTCCGCTCAACTCACGTAAAACGCCGTGACAGGTTACGGATCGATCCACCCGATATTCCCGTCTTCACGACGATAGACGACGTTCAGGCCGTCCTTGCCTTCTTTGCGAAACACCAGAACCGGGGCGCCTGCCAGTTCCATTTGCATCACGGCCTCACCAACCGAAAGGGATGGAATTTGCGTTTCCATCTCGGCGACGATGATAGGCTGCAATGATTCTGGTTCAGACTCGGTGCCGGCGTCTTCAGAGGCGAGGATATAAGAGCTTGCGCCGAAGAGTTCAACCGGCTCGCTCCGATCACGGTGATGGTCCTTCAGACGACGCTTGTAGCGACGCAGCTGCTTCTCCATCTTTTCGCAGCAATCCTCAAATGCGGCATAGATTTCAGTGGCATGCGCTTTTGCTTGCGCGGTCAGACCAGTGGACAGGTGCACGGTCGTTTCACAAACATATTCATGCGCAGACCGCGAGAAGACGACATTGGCGTCCGTCGGGCGTTCAGCATATTTCGCGACCGCCACGCCAAGCTCCGATTGCACATGGGACTGCAACGCTTCGCCAATGTCGATCTGTTTTCCGCTGATTTGGTAACGCATGTGATCTCCTTCACAAATAGACCCTCAAAACCCAACTCGGGCCAAGCCCGGCTGCTCTCGCTTCAGTTCTGAAAGTGGGATTTAGGCAAGACAGTCGATTGCATTCGTCTGGGCCTTGTTAACAAGGCTGGAGCGAGGACAGCATCGGACTGCGGGTTTGCCATGAGTCAATTCGATGACAACCAGGCGAGAGAGTCAATGCAAATCGGCGTCAAACGGTTACCCATTTATGAGTAGGCGGCGGGTTTCCACCTGTTCTCAAATGGTTGACGACGCGCTGCTGTCAACGGCGTGCGGCAAGGCGCAGACCGGGCATGTCACTGTGCAGCTGGACCGTGTCCGTAGGGATCAAGAGATCCGAAAATTGTCCCCGAGATAGACGCGGCGCACATTTTCGTTTTCGACCACTTCGGACGGTGTGCCGGACATCAGCACCTTGCCATCATGCAGGATATAGGCGCGGTCCACGATCTCCAGTGTTTCGCGGACATTGTGGTCGGTGATCAGCACGCCGATACCGCGTTTTTTCAGATCACCAACCAGATGGCGAATATCCCCGACCGAGATCGGGTCGACCCCGGCAAAAGGTTCATCAAGAAGCAGATATTTCGGATCCGCAGCCAGACAGCGGGCGATTTCGACGCGGCGACGCTCACCACCAGACAGCGCCAGCGCCGGCGCCCGGCGCAGATGCTCAATCGAGAAGTCAGACAGCAGTTCTTCCAGACGCTCGCGGCGTTTGTGGGCGTGTTTCACCGCAATATCGAGCACGGAGGAGATATTATCTTCCACCGACAGGCCGCGAAAGATCGACATTTCCTGCGGCAGGTAGCCAATGCCCATGCGCGCGCGACGGTACATCGGCAGCGTGGTTGCATTCTGCCCATCGATGGTAACCGAGCCAGCCTCAGGGAATACCAGACCAGCAATCGCGTAGAAGCTGGTGGTTTTACCTGAGCCGTTCGGCCCAAGCAGTGCAACGACCTCGCCCCGGTCCAATGACATGGAGACGTCGCGGATGACGACCTTCTTGCTGTAGGATTTACGCAGCTTTTCGATGCGCAGACCTGAGCTGCCGTCGGTGACTTTCAATGCGGGCGCGGCCATCAGTCGCCGCCGCCGTTCAGAATGGTTTTCACCCGGCCAGACAGGCTGGCGGTGCCGGTAGTCAGATTCACAACAAGGCGATTGGACGTCAGCGTCCCGGTGGACTGACTGAGCAATACATTGCCCGTCATCACCACGGTTCCGGAGTCGATGGTGTATTCGGCTTTCTCCGCCTCTGCCGCGTCGGGACCGTTTACAAGAATGACATTGCCGGTGGCTTCCAGCCGTTCGACGCCTGTTTTGCCAGTTTCATCCTGCTTGTAGATCACCAGAACGTTGTCGGCCGACAATCGCATAACACCCTGAACGATCACAACGTCGCCGACAAACCGAGCTGACCCGTCAGCCTGATTCACGTCCAATGTCTCTGCGGTGACTTCCACCGGTTGCGACGGATCAGCCTTGATCGAGCCGAATGCGATGGACGCGGACTGCGCCGACACCCCCGTTGAGAACAGGGCGACCGGCAGGCAGAACATCAATACACGCAGATACAACACAGGTTATCTTTCTGATTGTTGCGGGTCATATAGCAGCTTGACCCCTTTGTTGAAAACCATATGTACCGGCCCGCCCTCGGTTTTTGTGTCGATCTGCATGGCGCCTGCGGTGAGATCGCCCATCGCACCACTGGCCTGAACGGGTCCTGGGCTGTCCGCCTGCACACCATTGAGAGCGGCGTTTAATTCCTGCGTGATGACCCGCAAACCGTCGCTCGACAGGATTTCAACATCGCCGCGAAAGTTTGCCATATTCTTATCCGGGCGCAAGGCGCCTGTGTCCGAACTCAGCAGGAAGCGGCCGCCACTGGTCATCCTGATCTCGGCTTCGAGGTTCACTGCGGTTGCTGGCGCGTCTGGGCCACCCGGGCGAGCCAGGGCGGCGGTTACCATGATTTCATCACCCTGCGCGGTGGTTCCCGAAAAGAACGGCGCGGTGATCTGCTGTCCGCGGGTGCGATCCTTAAGATCTTCTTGGGCGAAGGGGATCACCGCATCTGTTTCGACGCCGCGTGAAATCAGGAACATGGTCGACATCAGCGCCAGGGCCATCAGCGGCAGCAAGACCTTCAGATAGGCCACAAGGCGGGAATAGCCATCCATGGTTCGCCGCGTCCCCCCTCAGCCAAGCCCGACGCGCAGGCAATCGTGGATATGCAGCAGTCCGACGGCCTTTGCCGTCTCTGCATCGGGATCGACGACAAACAGGCAGGTAATCTTGCGGTCATTCATGATTGCGACGGCTTCTTCCGCAAGCGAGCCGGGAGCAATGGTGGTCGGGTTGTGAGTCATGACATCGGCGGCGGATTTTTCCAGCAGCCCGTCCATATGCCGCCGCAAATCGCCATCGGTTATGATGCCCTGCAGCACACCGCCCGCATCAGTGACACCAGCAACGCCAAATCCTTTCTGGCTGATTTCGATCAGCGCGTCGGGCATTGGGGTTTCGGTGCTGACCAGCGGCAAGGCCGCCCCGTCGTGCATCAGGTCGTCAACCTTCGACAGTCGTGCGCCCAGCTTGCCACCGGGGTGGAAGGCGCGGAAATTTTCGGGTCGGAAATCCCTGTGCTTCATCAGGGCGATGGCCAGCGCATCGCCCATCGCCAGAGTGAGCGTCGTCGAAATCGAGGGCACCATGCCAAAACCGCAGGCCTCGCCCATGGCGGGGATTTGCAGATGCACATCGGCCTCTTTCATCAGGGTGCTGTCCATCCGGCTGGACAGTCCGATCAGCGGGATGCCAAAGCGACGCGTGAACGAAAGCAGATTTGCCAGCTCAGGCGCTTCACCAGAGTTGGAAATCGCCAGCACCACATCACCTTTGGACAGCATGCCGAGGTCGCCGTGGCTGGCTTCGGCGGGGTGGACGAAATAAGCGGGCGTCCCGGTAGATGCCAGGGTCGCGGCGATCTTGTGCCCGATATGACCGGATTTACCGATACCGCTGACGATGATCCGCCCTTCGGCCTGAAGCACGAGGTCTACGGCCTCGGCAAAACGTTCATCCAGACTGTCCGCCAGCGCATCCAGAGCACGGGCTTCGTCGGTGATCACCTGTCGCGCGGTGGCGAGAAATGTCTCTGCGCTGCTCATGAGTGTGCAAAGATATCGGTTTCGGGCCAGCCGGCGAGATCCAGCTTGGCACGCATCGGCAGAAAATCGAAACAGGCCTGCGCCATTTCGCTGCGACCTTCCCGATCCAGACGCTTGTCCAGCGCCGCGCGCAGCCGGTGCAGATACAGGACATCGGACGCGGCATAGTCGAGCTGCGCATCGGTCAGTTGCGGCGCCCCCCAATCGCTCATCTGCTGTTGCTTGGAAATATCGACACCGATCAGGTCCTGAGTCAGGTTCTTCAACCCGTGGCGATCCGTGTAAGTGCGGACCAGGCGGCTGGCAATCTTTGTGCAATACACCGGTGCCGCCAGCGCTCCAAACGCGTGATACATGGCCGCAATATCAAAGCGGCCGAAATGGAACAGTTTCAGCACGTTGGGATCCTTGAGCATCCGGCAGAGATTGGGGGCTTCGGACTGCCCCTTGGAGACCTGCACGATATGCGCATTGCCGTCACCGCCTGACATCTGAATAACGCAAAGCCGGTCCCGATGCGGGTTGAGACCCATCGTCTCGCAGTCGATCGCAACGACTGGCCCGAGATCAAGCCCGTCGGGCAGGTCGTTCTGGTAAAGGTGATTGGCCAAGAGACGCGATCCTTTGTCTGACAGGTACAACGGGTTTGGCCCCGAGATAGGGGTTTCGGCAGGCAAACTCAACTCTGGCACCGGCAATTGGCTCCGCTTTGGCGTGGAGCAGGTCCAATGCAACAGGGGGGCTGGCAGATATCTGCGGTCTTTTGATTGATCGCGGCTATAAATCTGCCACCGATATTAAGTCGGACGATCCTGCCGCGATGATCTTTTGCCGGTGGTGGTATGGTGCCGCTGAAGGGACTCGAACCCCCGACCCCATCATTACGAATGACGTGCTCTACCATCTGAGCTACAGCGGCGACCAGCGCGGGTCAGGGCCCGCAGCGGTCTGTGCGGCGCGCTTTAGCATTGGCGCGCCGCTTGGAAAAGATCTATTTCGCGCCTTGGAATTTCCCCTTGGGCTCTTCGGAAGCGTCGGATGCTGGGCTGTCTGGATCCGGTACCGCCGCCGGATCGTCACTTTCCAGCAATTCGACCTCGGGGATGTCACTTGTATCAGGTCCGGCGGCCCCTTCCGGCGTGCCTGTGATCAAGGGCAGCACCTGCGCACCAGTGGCGCCGACAATCTCGGGGGCCTCAGGGCGGCGCCAGCTGAGTGTGTCGAAGCTAGAACAGTTTTCACAGACCGGCGCCCATTCCGCGTGGATATGATTGCAGGTATCACAGACCCACTGTGGTCCGCGTGGCGCATTCAACGCCCGTGCCAGCCAGCCCTGGATTACCGCGTCCGAGGCACCCTCGCCCTTCTCGATGGCCGCCATCAAGGTCAGCGCCCGTGCATCGGGATTTCGTTCGACCAAATCGCCCAGCGCACGACGGGCCTCTGGAAAATCCTCCGCGACGATATGCAGCTCGGCCATCACCAGCCGGGTTTCATCATGCTGCGGCGCCAGCCGCGACAGTTGAGCAAAGCGTTTCACCCGCTCCGCGGCGGTTTCATTCGGCTCGACCTCGGCAAAGGCATGTGCCAGATCCGGGTGCGGCTGCGCTTCCCAGGCTTTTTTGAGAACCCGGATGGCGTAGCGCTTCTTGTCGCGCGCCAGATAGGCACGGGCCGCCATGGCCGCCGCGGGGACCAGATCCGGCGAAAGCCGGTTGGCCTCGATCGCCTGTTCCTGCTGTTCGACGGTCGCCCCGTCTTCGACAATCGCGCGAGAGGCGGACAGGGCCAGCACCGCATCGCGGCGCTTGTAGACGTCACGCGGCAGGGTGCCGGTCTTCAACTTCGTCGTTAGCGTCTTGCGCGCACCAGCCCAATCCTGCGCCCGCGCCTGAAGTGTCAGCAGCGTATCCTGCACCTCTTCGTGTTTGGGCCGCAGAGCAAGCGCCTTCTCGGCCAGTTGACGCGCCGTATCGGTATCCCCTTCGGAGAGCTTCTGTTTCATGATGCCGCGCACCCCGACAAAGCGGGTGGACTGGTTGCTCACCAGCCGCTTATAGGCCTCCGCTGCCTTCTTGGTGTCGCCTGCCAGTTCCGCAGCCTGCGCTGTCAGCAGGTCCGTCAGCTCCGGCTTTTCAAGATATTTCTCCGCGCGCGCAGCCTTGGCCATTGCCAACCGCCCTTCGCCAGAAGCCAGCGCCATCAACCCGTCGGATAGCGCCTGATAGCCCTTGCGCTCGCGCCCCTTGTCGAAATAGCGCGAAATCGCGGTTTCATCGCCATTAAGGAACCGTAGCGTCGCCAGAAGAAGTGAGAGAAGTTTGAATGCAACCCAAACGGCAAAAACCAGAACTGCAAGCGCAATGACCGACTGCAATGCGCTCAGGGTGTATTCGGTGCCGGCGACCGTGATCTGAACGCCGCCAGCGGTTTCCGTCAGCAATGTGGCACCAAAGGCGAGCACCGCCACGATGGCGACGAAAACGAGAATCTTCAACAATGACCAGAGCATGGCAGCTTCCTTATTTGGCGTTCAGGCTTTGGGCCAGTTCATTCACGGCAGCAACCGCCGAGAGGCGCGCGCGTGCAGCAGCCTGCCAATCAGCGAGCGGCGCAAGCGCGGTTTCGGGCAGGGCCTCAAGTTCCATCAGTGCGTCCTGCAGATTGCCATTCTGGACGGCTGCCTCGGCACGGGACAGAACGGCATCAGGATCATCCCCTTCGCGCGGTGCGACCGAACGTGCCCCGAGCTGACGCCGCATATAGGCGGCGATACCGCCGGTTCCCTTGGCTTCCTGACGTGCCGCAGCCAGCGCCTCACGTGCAGCCGGGGCAAACCCATCGCGCAGGCTGGAGCGGGTACTGACGCCAGCCTCTGCAGAGCCTGCCAGCGCCTCTGGCGGCGTCACACCAACCGCCCGCAGCTCATCCAGCAGACCGCTGAAGCTCGTCCCCGCATCAAGCGCCGAGCGCAGCCGCGCGACAATTGTTTGCGCACTGGCGATTCGGGCGGCCTCGGCGCTGGCTGCATCCATTGCACGCGCCTCATCGACCATTTTTTCGACCTCGGCCCGCTGTGCAGCCAAGCTGTCCTGGAGCTTGTTCAGTTCCGCCTCAAAGGCAGCAACAGCCTCTGGGCTAGCCGCGTCCGTGATCGGACGGCTTTCCAGCGCATCAACGCGGATCGCCAGACTATCCAGCGCGTCCGCGAGACCGGTATCACCTGCGGCGGTCGCTCCGGATTTCAGCGCGGCCACCTCCTGCTTCAGCGTATCCAGCTGTTCCGCCAGCGGTGCAATATTCAGATCGGCAGCGGTGGCGGCAATCCGGTCTTCCAGCTCGGAAATCCTTGTGTTCAGGCTCTCCTGAAGCTCCTCCAGAGCCGTGGCATCAACCGAAGGGGCGGTGCGCCACGACGGGGGCAGGAAGCCGTCCAGCACATTCGACTGCCCGGCCACAAACCCAAGCCCAGCCGCCACGACCCCTCCCAGAACCGCTGCGCCAAAACCGCCGCGTCTCTCTACGATACGCTCAACCTCGGGCGCCGGTGGGGTGAAGGGGGGCAGATCATCTGCACTGCGCTCCGTAGCGGCGGTCTCCGCAGTCGAGGCTTCGACCAGTTCGGCAGTTTCTGCCTGCTGCGGGTCGAGTTGATCGCGCTGATCATCAGAGACAGAGCCGGTTTCAGCATTTACCGGCTCGCTTGGCTGCACGTCTTCGGCCTCTGAATCCACCTCGGATTTGGTGTCCTCAGCTTGCGTCGCTTCGACCAGCTCGGACGGATCGTCGCCTGCTGCGGTTTCGTCGATGTCCAGCTTGGAGACAGACGTCTGGCCCCTCTCGGCCCGCATCTCATCGGATGTTTTCTTGTCAGCCACGCCGACATCCCCCTCGATTCTAAAAATCTCATAACATCAACTCGGCAATAAACTTACTGTGCCGATGGTCCACCCTCAACCCGCGCCAGACCAGCTGCGGCATCACGCACCAATGCGCACATATCCTTCGCCGTTGGAGAGTTACATATCTGTAAGTCTTTGCATTTCAATACGTTCAAAGGCTCGGCCACTGCTTTGCTGAAGGCGATCAGATGGAGTTCTGCGCGATATGGTGCCAATTTGACGAATTGCAGCGCAGTGCGCGGTGAAAAAAGCGGCACGATCAGCGAGGCTTGCGCATCCAGCGCCGCACGGGCCTGATCGTCGTAGCGCAGCAGAACCTGATCGTAGATCACATGTTCCTGGCAGTTGATACCGGCCTGACAAAGCCGCTTTGCGATATCACCGCGACTGTGGACACCGCGAAGATGAACGAGTGGGGTTTCGGGTGATAACTCTGTCACCGTCCGGACCAGCTGATCGGCGTCCTGCCCGCAGTATTTCGCCTGCCACCCTTTTGCTCTGGCGACGTCGGTCGTGCGGTCTCCGATACAATAGGCCCGCTGACCTGACTGAGGCTTAGGGGCAAACCGGACTGCATTGGCGGAAGAAAAAACCACATCCCTAGTATAGAGATTGGTTGCGGGCGAAGTCAGTTGCACATCAACGGGCCGCGCATCAAGCAATGGTGCGTAGATCACCTGCATCGTCGAGCGGGTGGATGCCGGAAGATCCGCAACGAACCGTTCCGCCGCCGCGCGGGGGCGTGTCATCAATAGGCCGACCATCACACGCCCCTCGGGATTGTTCGCCACTGCCATAGGTGGTAGCCCCAGCGGGGATATGATGCAACGGTAACGCCATGACACGAGACCTCACCCTGCTGGGATTGGAAAGCAGCTGCGATGATACGGCGGCAGCGGTAGTGCGCCATCCGGGACACGGCCCGGCGGAGGTGCTGTCTTCCATCGTTTTCGGCCAGACCGAGCTTCACAGTGCCTTTGGAGGCGTCGTGCCGGAGATCGCGGCCCGCGCTCATGCTGAAAAACTTGATCATTGCGTTCGGGATGCGCTGGCTGCCGCCGACCTGAGATTGTCGGATATGGATGCCATCGCGGTCACCGCAGGTCCCGGGCTGATTGGCGGCGTCATCTCCGGGGTCATGTGCGCAAAGGGGTTGGCCGCCGCGAGCGGGCTGCCCCTGATTGGCGTGAACCATCTTGCCGGTCATGCGCTGACTCCACGGCTGACCGATGCGGTCCCCTACCCCTATCTGATGCTTCTGGTGTCCGGCGGCCATTGTCAGTACCTGATCGTTCGTGGGCCTGCCGATTTCAGACGGCTTGGCGGCACCATTGACGACGCTCCGGGTGAGGCTTTCGATAAAACCGCTCGCCTTCTGGGTCTGCCGCAACCGGGTGGCCCATCCGTACAGGCTGAGGCGGAGACCGGTGATCCTCGTCGTTTCCGCTTCCCCCGCCCTTTGCTGGATCGTCCAGATTGTAACCTGTCCTTCTCCGGCCTCAAGACTGCGCTGATGCGGATGCGCGATCAGGTTATGGCCGAAAAAGGCGGTCTGACACGTCAGGATCGGGCCGATCTCTGCGCCGGATTTCAGGCAGCTGTCACCGATGTTCTGGCCGAGAAGACGCGCCGGGCGATCCGGCTCTACCTAGAGGAGAGCCCCGACACGCGCACGGTTGCCGTTGCCGGAGGTGTCGCGGCCAATACCTCCATTCGAGCCGCGTTAGAGACAGTTTGTGCCGAGTTCGACGCCCGGTTCGTTGCCCCGCCGCTGGCACTTTGTACCGACAATGCCGCGATGATTGCCTATGCCGGACTGGAACGGTTTCGCAATGGCGAGCGCGACGGCATGGACCTTGCTGCGCGACCACGCTGGCCACTGGACCAAAGCAGCCCTGCCATGTTGGGCAGCGGCAAGAAAGGAGCAAAGGCATGAGTGTTTCCGTGCTCGGATCCGGTGCCTTTGGCACTGCTCTGGCGATATCGCTGGCAGCCAACGGGCCGGTCACCCTCTGGGCGCGCGACGCCGACCAGGCGCTGCAGATGCAGGAAACCCGCCGCAACAGTCGGCGCCTGCCAGATGCTGCGCTGCCGGACAAGCTGACGGTGACAGACGATCTGGAACGCGCCGCACAGGCCGAAACGGTGCTGCTTGTGGTGCCAATGCAGACGCTGCGCGGGTTCATAACCGCTCACGCCGCTTTGCTGCGCGACCGCAGGCTTGTGGCCTGCTGCAAAGGGATGGAGCTCAAAACCGGGCTTGGTCCATTGGCGGTGATCCGTGACTGCCTGCCCGAGGCCCGAACGGCGCTGCTGACCGGCCCCAGTTTCGCCGCTGACATCGCACGGGGCCTGCCAACGGCCCTTACGCTGGCCTGTGGCAACGCAGAGACCGGCAGGGAATTACAACAACAGCTGACCACCAAGACTCTACGGCTCTATCGCACGACAGATACGATTGGCGCAGAGATTGGCGGTGCGCTGAAAAATGTTATCGCAATTGCCTGCGGCGCCGTGATTGGTGCCGGTCTGGGCGATAGCGCCCGCGCCGCGCTGATGACCCGGGGATATGCCGAGATGCAGCGTATGGCGCTGGCCACAGGGGCTCGCCCCGAGACACTGGCCGGTCTCTCCGGTTTTGGCGATCTGACGCTCACATGCAGCTCTGATCTGTCGCGAAACTACCGCCTGGGGCTTGCCATTGGCCGCGGCGAGGCTTTCGATCCAAACATCACAGTCGAAGGCGCCGCCACGGCACGCGCGGTTCATGCCGCGGCCACGGCGCGGCAACTGGACATGCCTATCACCGCTATCGTCGTCGCACTGCTCGATCAGCGCTTGACGATTGCCGATGCCACCGCTCAACTGCTTGCAAGACCACTAAAAGAGGAATGACATGCTGATTGCCCTGATCGCGCGCGATAAACCTGATCATTTGCAGACCCGGATGGACAACCGTGCCGCGCATCTGGCCTATATCGAGGAGACCGGCGTTGTTGCGCAGGCGGGACCGCTACTGGATCAAGACGGCGGCATGGTCGGCTCGCTGATCATCCTTGACGTCGAAGACATGGCTGCGGGCCAGGCTTGGGCGGATAGCGACCCCTATGCAAAGGCCGGACTGTTTGAAGCGGTTGAGCTGATCACCTGGAAAAAGGTCGTCGGCTGATGGCCTATTGGCTGTTCAAATCCGAACCCTCCACCTGGGGCTGGGCTGATCAGCTAGCCAAAGGTGGCGCGGGTGAGGAGTGGGACGGCGTCCGCAACTACCAGGCGCGCAACTTCATGCGCGACATGGAAATCGGCGACCTCGGGTTCTTTTATCACTCGATGAAGGAGAAATCTGTGGTCGGGATCGTCGAAATCTGTGCCGAGGCCCACCCAGACAGCACCACGGATGACCCGCGCTGGGAATGCGTCAATATCAAAGCGGTGCGCAGCTTTTCTAAACCGGTGACACTTGATCAGATAAAAGCCGATCCGCGGCTTGAAAACATGGTTCTAGTCAAGAACTCCCGCCTCTCGGTACAACCTGTCACCGCTGAAGAATGGGCCCATATCTGCGCGTTGGGGGAGACAGATCCCGGTTGATCTGACAGAATTCTCAGGCTGGCGCTGGTATCAGGGAGAGTGCAATGGAAATACTGAATGTTATCGCAGCCGCGATTGCCGGCTTTGTTCTGGGCGCGGTCTGGTATGGCGTGCTGGCTGAGCCTTGGATGCAGGCGGCAAAGGTGCCTCGCGATGAAAACGGCAAACCGACAGGTGGGCAAACACCGGCGGTTTTTGTTGCTACCTTTGTGCTTCAGCTCATTGTTGCGGGCATGATGCGCCATGTCTTTGCCCTGTCGGGGATTGATACCGTGGGCGGTGGCCTCGTCGGTGGGCTGGGCGTAGGGCTGTTTTTCATCACCCCATGGATCATGATCAATAACCTCTACGCTGTCAGACCGCTGCGCCTGTCAATGATTGATGGCGGCTACGCTACGCTGGCCTGCGGTGCGATTGGTATCGTGCTGACGTTGTTCTGACGCCCTTCGCTCGCGAAACGCTATGCACAAAAAAGGGAAGATCCGATCATATGACAGGATCTTCCCTTTCACCCCACGTGCTCCAATTCCACCACACGTGTTCGTAAATCTGTGATCCTGGCCATCCTGACCGGTATCTAGAAGGTAGGCCGACCAGCGGTGATTCCGCAAAGGCAATACAGGTAAAATGCAATACATGTACAACCGGGGCATGTTCCGTGTCGCCGTGATGTCGGTTAATCCCGGTGTCTCCACGAACCAATGACATAACGACTTAGAAGAAGCCGCCCCACCGTACATCATGACATACCAAAAGCGCCCGCCGGGGGTTTCCGACGGGCGATCCTCAGCGGTCTTCAGGCAATCTGATCAGCCGTAGACGGATTCTTTCCCGAAGTGCTTGGTCAGCATATAGTAGACGACTGCGCGGTATTTGTTCCGCTCAGACTTCCCGTAGGTCTCGATCACGCTATCGATTGCAGACATCAGCTCGGGCCCATCGGACAGGCCCAATTTCTTGATCAGGAAGTTATTTTTGACGGTCTCCAGCTCTGCCGGCTGGCTGGAGGCTACGGTGGATGCGTCGGCGTCATAGATGGCCGGACCACAGCCGATGGTGACCTTGGTGAGCAGGTCCATATCCGGCTCCATGCCACATTTGGTTTTCAGATCACTTGCATATTGCTCGATCAGATCGTCGCGTTTTCCCAAAACTCTCTCTCCCATGTTACTCAGCGGAACTACTGGTATCGCCAGGCACTGCGCCTGATCAGTTCTTATTCCAGCAGCTTAGTCGCAGAACGGAACAGGGCAACCGGGAATTTCGGCGGTAAACTCTCATTTCTGTGCGAAACGACGAACAATCGCCGAACACGACAGAAATGGCGCCCGTCGGATGAGGGGCGCCAAAGCCATCTCACAACACCTCAATCAGGTGCCGATTCAATGTGGCAGAGTCGCGTTATACGCGGTCACCGATGAGACGATCATCCTGCAGCGGCTTGATCATGTTTTCGTCGATCTCCGGCATCGAGCGCAGAGCCGCCTCGGTACGTGTGCTCAGCTTCAGCTGACCGTTGCGGGTGAAATCCATGTCGGACAACGGCACGGCAACGGTGTATTCATTCAAGCCAAGGAAACCGCCGACGCCGATCACACCTGCGATCTTACCGTCCTGTTCGATCACATAGTCGATCTCACCGACATTCTCGCCGGTCGCGGAGAAGACGTTTTTGCCGACCAGATCAGCGACGGTCATCTCATCCAGTGGCGGCAGAGGTTCACCAGCGGCATCCGAAGCATCATATTCCCCGCGCGGGATGGTGGTGGAAGCGTCAGAGCTTACATTGACGTTTTCATCGCCATCCGCCGGAGTTTGGCCGTTCACGGTCTCAACGCCGCTATCTACCTTGTATTCACCACGCGGAACGGTGGTGCCTTCGGTGGTGTCGAGCGACACGCTGCCGGTTGTTTCCTGGCCACCAACAGTTTCGATCTGGGTGTCAGCCTTGCTTTCGCCACGCGGCACCGAGGTGCCAGCCTGCGCAATACCAGCACCAGCCATCAGGGCAGCAGCAGTCACACCAGCAAGAATACGGGTTTTGGTTTTCAGTTCGGTCATGTCGTTTTCTCCTTCGTTTGAAGTACGGAAATCAAACGTCATGCCGCTCGAATACGTTCCCGGATTTTTCCGGAATCTCGACATTAAATTATTGGAACTTTTGAGCGCGAAACAACGTTTTCGCGCGCGGTGCGTGCTAGGTCAGACCTATTAAAAGGCAAATAAAAATCAGTCACATAAAAGAAAACACCCCACCGATGGCGGGGTGTTCTGTACGTTTACTTCATTCCGAAAATCAGAAGGAAGATAGGATCAGTAGCGATAGTGCTCAGGCTTGAACGGGCCCTCGGGTTTGACGCCGATATAGGCCGCTTGTTCGGGGGCCAGTTTCGACAGTTTCACACCGATCCGGTCCAGGTGCAGACGAGCAACTTTTTCGTCCAGGTGCTTGGGCAGGATGTAGACATCGTTCTTGTAGGCCTCACCACGGGTCCACAGCTCGATCTGCGCCAGCACCTGGTTGGTGAAGGAGGCCGACATCACGAAAGACGGGTGGCCCGTCGCGTTGCCAAGGTTCAAGAGGCGGCCTTCGGAGAGCAGGATCAGACGGTTGCCCGAGGGCATCTCGATCATGTCGACCTGTTCCTTGATGTTGGTCCACTTGTGGTTTTTGAGGTTGGCGACCTGGATCTCGTTGTCGAAGTGGCCAATATTGCCAACAATCGCCATATCCTTCATCTCGCGCATATGCTCGATGCGGATGACATCCTTGTTGCCGGTGGTGGTGATGAAGATGTCGGCGCTGTCCACTACATCTTCCAGCAGGACCACCTCGAAACCGTCCATCGCGGCCTGCAGGGCGCAGATCGGGTCCACTTCGGTGACCTTGACCCGGGCACCGGCGCCGCGCAGGGAGGCAGCTGAGCCCTTGCCCACATCGCCGTAACCGCAAACTACGGCGACCTTGCCTGCCATCATCGTATCGGTGGCGCGACGAATACCATCGACCAGCGATTCCTTGCAGCCGTATTTGTTGTCGAACTTCGACTTGGTGACCGAATCGTTCACGTTGATCGCCGGGAAGGGCAGCTGCCCTTCTTTCACCAGCTCATAAAGACGGTGAACGCCTGTGGTGGTTTCCTCGGAAACGCCTTTGATCGCCTCACGGGTTTTGGTGAACCAGCCCGGGCTTTCGGCCATACGCTTTTTGATCTGGTTGAAGATCGCTTCTTCCTCTTCGGAGGTCGGAACTTCGATCAGATTGGTTTCGCCAGCCTCTACGCGCGCGCCAAGCAGCACGTAAAGCGTTGCATCGCCACCATCATCCAGAATGAGGTTTGCGCCTTCAGGGAACTGGAACGAGCGATCCAGATAATCCCAATGTTCTACAAGGGTCTGGCCCTTGATCGCAAAGACGGGCGTGCCGCCTGCCGCGATTGCGGCCGCAGCGTGGTCCTGGGTCGAGAAGATGTTGCAGGAGGCCCAGCGCACATCCGCGCCCAGCGCCACCAGCGTTTCGATCAGAACCGCAGTCTGGATGGTCATGTGAAGCGACCCGACAATCCGGGCCCCTTTCAGCGGCTTGCTGTCGCCATATTCGTCACGCAGGGCCATCAGCCCCGGCATTTCGGTCTCAGCGATGTCGAGTTCCTTGCGGCCAAACTCGGCCAGCGCGATGTCCTTGACGATATAATCCCCGGCCATTGCGTGCTCCATTCCGGTTACATTTTGTCTACCGCAGCAGGTAACACCGCAATGGTTTATAAGCAACGAAGATGCCCGAAAGCGCCGGGGCGCAGCGACCGGAGGTCGTGCGCCCCGACCTTCCCAACGGTCCGGGGGGACAGGTCAGCTGGGGGTGCCTTGCGGCCTGGGGTCTTCCGTCAATTGAAAAAACCCGGTGCCGGAGGCCACCACACAGCTCAACCCGTTGGGATGGGAAACCAGCACGGTGAAAGTGCCGGTTGTTGCTGAAGCCCAGAATTCGATCACGGTGGAAACGGGCTGGCTGGCTTGCAGCCCGCCAGCAGTCAACCGCTCGGCGTATGAGGATTGCAAACGATCCACCAGGTGATCGCGGGGACTGCAGCCAGCGGCAAGCACCGGCGGCGCAGTCGCAAGCATCCCAAAGATAAGCGAGGTGCAGGCAAGACGTTTAAACATGACAATCTCCTTTCGCATGTGCCTAAGCGACGAAAGAGGCTTGCCAAGGGGGCAAGAGCCCCTGTCGTACCTATAAATATGGGGCCAGAACCGGCCGTTATCAAATCCCGGCCGGTCAACTGTTCGTGGTGTCCATGTGTGCTCAGCAGGTGATCCTGCCGCCACATAGGCTCGGGAACACCGTTGGCGGCCTGCCTTAGGCGCCGTGCCGGCAATTGCGCTGCACGCACTCACCGGCTAGTCAGAACCCACCGCCAAAGGAAGAGACTGACCATGCCCCCCAAACCTCCGCGCGCCTGGCAAAGGATGCTCTCCGGTCGCCGCCTTGACCTGCTTGATCCGACTCCGGTCGATGTCGAAATCGAGGATATTGCCCATGGGCTGGCCTTTGTGGCGCGCTGGAATGGCCAGACCATCGGTGATTTTGCCTATTCCGTGGCAGAGCATTCGCTTCTGGTGGAGACGATCTACGGTCGCCTCAACACAAAGGCGCCGGTGCGATGGAAGCTGGCGGCCCTGCTGCACGACGCGCCGGAATATGTCATCGGAGACATGATTTCGCCGGTAAAGAATGCCGTTGGCCCAAGTTACGTCGAATTGGACCAGCGGTTGACGACGGCGATTCATATCCGCTTTGGTCTGCCTGCCGTATTACCTAAAACGGTCAAGGCCCAGATCAAGAAAGCAGATCGGATCAGCGCCTGGATGGAAGCAATCGAGATCGCCGGATTTTCCCGCAGCGAAGCCGACCGCCTGTTTGGAAAGCCGGATCAAACGCTTATGGAAGGGCTTTCCATCCGCCTGCGACCACCGGTCGAGGTCCGCAAAGATTACATCACCCGGCACGCCGATCTCTTGGCACTGCTCTGATCCCAAGAAAAAAGCCTCTCCCGATCTGGAGAGGCTTTCGCTTCACTTGGGGCTGCGTTTGGCGAGAATGCGCTGCAGCGTGCGCCGGTGCATGTTCAGCCGTCGCGCGGTTTCCGATACATTCCGGTCGCATAGTTCATAGACCCGCTGAATATGCTCCCACCGCACACGATCCGCACTCATTGGATTTTCCGGCGGCGGCGGCAGCTCTTCTTCATTGGCGAGCAGCGCGTTCATGATGTCCGACGCATCAGCAGGTTTTGACAGGTAATCCGTCGCACCAATCTTCACCGCTGCAACGGCTGTCGCAATGGCACCATATCCAGTCAGAACAACCACTCGGCTGTCGGGGCGGCGCTCTCGCAGGATCTCCACCACATCAAGCCCGTTGCCGTCCTCTAGCCGCAGATCGACCACCGCAAAGGCTGGAGGGCGGGCTGTGGCTATGGCGCTGCCTGCTGCGACAGATCCTGCTGTCTCCACCTCAAAGCCACGTTTTTCCATGGCCTTGGCCAAGCGCCGCAGAAAGGGTTCGTCATCATCGACCAGCAAGAGCGTCTTGTCCGGTCCTATTTCCTGCATAGCAGCTTCGCCCATGCTGTCGGTCTCCCCCGCAATGTTATCAGGTCGTGAGGCTTGATATTACGTCTCGCCTCCGAAACGTCAAACCTTCATCAGGATTACAGGTTTTCCAGAAAGCAGCCGACCTTGTCAGCAACCTGTTCCGGTGTCTCGTCACGGCGAAAGAACTCCACAAATCCCTGCTCGGGCAAAACCAGATAGGAAAAGGTCGAGTGATCAACAAGATAGTAGTCTTCGTCGCCGTCATGTTTCTTGTAGTAGGTCTTGTAGGCGCGGCTGGCGGCCTTAACCTGTTCGTGTGATCCCGTCAGACCAATCATCCGTTCATGCAGATTGGCGGCAAAATCACCCACCACCTCAGGTGTGTCGCGATCCGGGTCGATGGAGATGAACACCGGTGTCACGTCCTGTCCACGCTCATCCAGCAGATCGATGACCTCGGCATTGCGGGCAACATCCAGAGGGCAGACATCAGGGCAGAACGTATAGCCGAAATAGACCAGCGAAGGCTTGGTGATCACATCCTTATCCGTCACCGTCTCACCCTTGGCGTTCAGTAGCTCAAACGGTCCGCCGATTGTATCGGACCCTCCGGCAATCTGACTGGCGCGGCATTCGGCGAAGTCATCACCCGCGCCGCCTCCGCGTGTGGCAAACCAGGCTCCCCCTACCAGGGCAGCAACAACAACGGCAGCAAGGATGGAATAGAGACGGGTCATGAGATCACACTTTGCGCAAGAATTAGATGGGTCATCAGGCTGCGCCAGACCTACCAAGAATCTCGGACGATGCAACGGGCGGAGCGAAGCAGCCGCCGCGCATCGGCCAGAAGTGGTCCAGCGATCCTGCACGGGGGTCGACCTATCGCAGGCCTTACCCTAATGACCAGACGGACAAATCAGCGCAGCCGCGGGCGATCCCGGCGACAGTCACCGTATAAGGAGGCCATCGCCAAAGCAGATCAATTGTCTGTCTGCGCCAGGAATGCGAGGATACTGCGACAGTCTGGTTTCGTCTTGTTCCAGAGCAGGCCATATGTCAGCCAGATCCCGACCGGAGCCAAACAAAATGGCCCCATCCCCTCGGCACGGAGTGCGGTATGAGCGCGACAAATATTGACCTGCTGAGCGGGCAGGAACGGAGCCACTGGATTCGCCTGCGCACGTTGATCCTGCTGCGCTGGGTGGCGATAGCTGGTCAGGTCTCTGCCATCACCGTGGCACAGCAGCTCTATAATCTGCAGCTGGAGCTCGTGCTTTGCTATATCGCGATTGGTGTTTCGGTTCTGGGCAACCTCATTGCGATCATTCTGTTCCCGCAGAACAAACGCCTCTCGGAATTCGAGAACTTCCTGATGGTTCTCTTTGACCTCCTGCAGCTAAACTTCCTGCTCTATCTGACCGGTGGATTGAACAACCCCTTCGCGCTGCTGGTGCTGGGGCCGGTGACGATTTCCGCCTCGATGATGCGGCTGCGCTCGACCCTGATTATCGGTGCCACCGCGATCATCCTGGTAACACTGCTTGCGGAATTTCATCTGCCGCTGCGCACGCCGCAGGGGTTTGTGCTGCGGGTGCCGGATATCTTTGTCTTTGGCAACTGGACTGCCATCGTGATCGCGGTCTTGTTCATTGGCGCCTATTCCTACCGGATTAGCGCCGAGATCCGCTCGATGTCGGATGCGCTGGCCGCGACCCAGATGGCCCTGTCGCGCGAACAGAAGCTTACCGATCTGGGCGGCGTTGTGGCCGCTGCGGCCCATGAGTTGGGCACACCGCTGGCCACGATCAAACTGGCCAGCGCAGAGTTGATCGACGAATTGGATGACCGGCCCGACCTGCGCGAAGATGCCGCCCTGATCCGTGAACAGGCGGACCGGTGTCGCGATATTCTCAGAGGCATGGGGCGCGCCGGCAAGGATGATCTGCATCTGCGCCAAGCCCCGCTTTCCACCGTGATGAACGAGGCGGCAGAACCGCATATGTACCGGGGCAAAACCGTGATCTTCGAGGAAGCCCCGGAAAGCGATGGCGATCCCCAGCATCCGACCATCCTGCGCCAGCCGGAAATCATTCACGGCCTGCGCAATCTCGTGCAGAACGCGGTGGATTTTGCCCGAACAACAGTCTGGATCGATGCCAGCTGGAATGATGAGACGATTACACTGCGCATCAGCGACGATGGTCGGGGCTACCCGTCACATCTGCTGGGCCGGATCGGCGACCCCTTCGTGCGGCGGCGTCGTAGCGACAGCGACCGGCGCCAGCGTCCCGAGTATGAGGGCATGGGTCTGGGACTGTTCATCGCCAAGACATTGCTGGAACGCAGCGGCGCTCAGCTGATTTTCGCAAATGGATCCGATCCCAATCAGACCTTGACCCGTGATCCGGAACGTTGTGGCGCATTGGTGCAGGTCAGCTGGCCCCGAAGCAAGATTGACGCTCTGACGGGCGAAAATGCCGTTCCCATCGGGGAAAATAAACGTATAGAAATTTAACTATTCACTTTTAGGCAACCAATTAAACTTCATTTAACCATTATCGGGAAACATCGGTCGGGAGAGTAAAACACTTGTGGGTAACGGACATCATGCAGCAGATCCTATCGACCGACTGGCTTGTATTGGCAACGCTTTGTGCGGCTACGGCCGCAGCAGCTGTCTGGTGGCTGTCTCCGAATCCCAAACCCAAGGGCTTTGAGCAGGATCTGCTGCAGGGCGATGGGCGCTCTGATGCGGTGTTTCTCTTTGATGACACGACGCTGATCGGCTGGTCCTCCGGCGCGCGCCGGTTCGTGGGCGAACAGGCGGAGAGCTTCAGCTGGGCCAACCTGCGAGAACAATTGGCCCGCAGCTACCCGGGCCTGCCGCAGTCTCCCGGCTTTCTGAAGGATGTCGGACCGCTGGTGCTCTCGGGTACAGCAAATGCCGAAAGCCGCGAGGCGCTCTGCGAATGGATTGATGGTGTCACACGGGTACAGCTTCGCAGCACGACATCCGAGGAGCATAATCACAGCATCGACCAGGAGCTTACGACCCTGCGTTCAGCGGTGCATCAGGCGCCCTATCCTGTCTGGCTGCAATCCGATGACGGTGCGGTTACCTGGTCCAATCTTGCCTATGACGATCTCAGCCAGAAGCTCCGTGGCCGCAACGTCGATTTCTCGGAACCGCTGTTCACCAATCTTGATGACCCGATGGCCAGCGGCAAACCCGAACGGATTTCGATCCCCATGCCCGAGAGCAAGAAGAAGCTCTGGTACAATATCTCGACCACCGAAACCGAAGCCGGCTGGTTGTGCCACGCGGTGGATGTGAATGCGGTTGTTGACGCCGAAATCGCCCAGCGCAACTTCGTCCAGACATTGGCAAAGACATTTGCCCAGCTTTCTATCGGTCTTGCGATTTTTGACCGGAATCGTCAGCTGGTACTGTTTAATCCGGTGCTGATCGACCTGACCGCCCTGCCCGCCAATTTCCTCAGCTCGCGGCCGAACCTGCTGACCTTCTTTGACCGGCTGCGCGATCAACGCATGATGCCGGAACCCAAGAATTACTCCAGCTGGCGCCATCAGATGGCCGACCTTCTGGAAGCCGCAGCCGAGGGCCGCTATCAGGAAACATGGTCGCTGCCATCGGGGTCAGTCTACTCCGTCTCTGGCCGCCCGCATCCGGATGGGGCGATTGCCTTCCTGTTTGAGGATATCACCGCCGAGATCACCCTGACTCGCCAGTTCCGTTCCGAGCTTGAAATGGGTCAGTCGATCATGGATCAGATGGACGAAGCCATCGCCGTTTTTGCAAATGACGGTACCATGACCTTCTCCAACGCCGCCTATCACGATCTGTGGCAGATGGATCCCGACGGCAGCTTTGCCAAAATCACCATCATGGACTCCAGTCGGGTATGGCAGGACATGTGCGCCGCAACACCGGCCTGGGGAGAAGTTCGCGATTTCGTTGCAGGTAGCGACAGCCGCACCCCCTGGTGGGCAAACGTGCAGCTGCGCAACGGCACCCCGCTGATCTGCAAGGTGACCGCCATCCAGAACGGGGCAACCATGGTCAGCTTCCGCTCCCCCGACCCGGCGCCGGCTCCGGTGGACCAACAGCGGTTTGCGATTACCAAGCAGGAAAAATAGTGCTGTAGGCAGCCTTTCGATCAGCAGGAAAGCCCGGTTCGATACCGGGCTTTTTCGATCCAGCTTGCAGCCTTGCGCGCGTGGCGGCATTGTCGCCCCATGACAACCCAGACGCTCGTAATCCCTCTCCCCTCACCCGACCACACCGCCGTGCTTGCCGCCCGTATTGGTGCCCAGCTGCAGGGTGGCGATTGCCTGCTGCTGGAAGGCGTCATCGGCGCCGGTAAAACCCATTTTGCCCGCAGCCTGATCCAATCTCGGATGACCGTGCCCGAGGATGTCCCCTCGCCCACATTCACTCTGGTTCAGACCTATGAGCTGCCCGGCGGAGAGCTCTGGCATGCCGATCTTTACCGTCTGGCAGCCCTCGATGAAATCGAAGAGCTGGGTCTGATTGCGGCTTTTGAAACAGCTATTTGCCTGATTGAATGGCCGGACCGCCTAGAGGAATTCACGCCGAGCGACGCGCTGCATGTTTCGTTGGCGCTGGACCCAGACCATGACGATGCCCGCACCGCCACCCTGCGATGGAGCGATCCGCGCTGGGACACCATGATGAAGCAGATTTCCACATGACCGACCGAAACCATCTCATCTCAACCTTTCTGAGTGATACCCCCTGGCAGGACTGGACGCGCGAGCCGCTGGCCGGCGATGCGTCCAACCGGCGCTATGAACGGCTGCGCCATCACGATGGCACCTCTGTTGTGCTGATGGATGCCCCGCCTGATCAGGGCGAGGATGTTGCTCCATTTGTGGAGATTGCGACCTACCTGCGCGACCAGGGACTGAGCGCACCGGAGATTCTGGCCGAAGACCGCACAAACGGGTTCCTGATCATCGAAGATCTGGGCGATGCGCTCTTTGCGCGTGTGATGCGCGATGATCCGGCACAGGAACGCGCGCTATATGAGGCCGCTACTGATGTTCTGATTGCCCTGCATGACGCCCCGATGCCAGAGCTGGAGCCGCTGGGACCCAGACTGATGGCAGAACTATCCGTCCTCGCATTTGAAAAATACCGGGATGTGATCCGTGAGGAGACGTCGGCTGAGCATCTTGCCCGTTTCACCGACCAGTTCGAGGATATCCTGCGCCGCACGATCAAAGGTGACGTGGTTTTGGTTCAGCGGGACTATCACGCGGAAAACCTGATCTGGCTGCCCGAGCGCACCGGCGTCGCAAAAGTCGGATTGCTGGATTTCCAGGCCGCCCGTGCGGGTCATCGGGCCTACGATCTCGTGTCTCTGTTACAGGACGCCCGCAGGGATGTGCCTGCCGCCATCGAGATGCAGATGATGGATCGCTACGTCACCGCGACCGGTGTCGACGAAGGCAGCTTTCGCGCGGCGTATACCGTGCTGGGTGTGCAGCGAAATATGCGCATTCTGGGTATTTTTGCGCGTTTGGGCAGGGATTATGGCAAACCGCAATACGTCGATCTGATCCCGCGTGTGTGGGATCATTTTCATCGGGGCCTCGACCACCCGGCAATGGCACCGCTTGCGGAGTTCCTGCATCGTGAAATGCCGGTGCCCACCCCTGAGGTCCTCGACCGGTTGCGCGGCTGATGGCAGACCCCAGATATCCCGTCATGATCTTCGCCGCGGGCTTTGGCACCCGGATGCGCCATCTGACCGCAGATCAGCCAAAACCGATGATCCCGGTCGCTGGCCGTCCTTTGATCGATCGCGCTCTGGACATGGCACGAGAGGTTGCACCGATGGTGATAGTGGCCAACAGCCACTATAAGGGCGACATTCTGGCCCGCCACCTTGCCGACAGTGAAGTGGTGATCAGCCCCGAACAGCCACAAATCCTTGATACCGGGGGTGGACTGCGACAGGCCTTGCCGCTGCTCGGCGCACCGGACGGGCCGGTCTATACCGTGAATCCCGATGTGGTCTGGCGCGGGCCAAACCCGTTGCGCCTGCTAAGAGCTGCCTGGGATCCGGAACGCATGGACGCGCTGCTGGCCTGTATTCCCATTGCTCGTACCATAGGGCGCAGCGGTGGTGGCGACTTTCATACCGATGGTGACGGGCGCCTGCAGCGGGGCGGCGATCTGGTCTATGGCGGCGTACAACTTCTGCGCACCAACCGATTGGCAGAGATCGAAGAAACCGTCTTCTCACTGAACACACTTTGGGATCTGATGGCACAGGAGGACCGCCTGTTTGCGCTGGAATATCCCGGTCATTGGTGCGATGTCGGCACCCCCGAGGGGATCCCCCTGGCCGAGGAACTGATAGCCCAAGATGAGATTTGAGCCGCAAGACACGCCACGCCTCTTTGCCGTTCCCTGCGGCGTCGATTTCCCGCGCGCGCTTGTTGAGGGGCTGATCACACGCAGCCGAGCCGCACCACCGGAAGCGCTGGCGAAGGTGGAGCTGATCGTCAACACCTCCCGTATGGCGCGCCGGGTGCGGGATCTGTTTGACCAAGGGCCAGCGCTGTTGCTGCCCAAGATTTCTCTGCTCACGGATCTTGATATGCGCGCGACGCTGCGTGGTCTGCCGCCAGCATTGCCGCCGCTGCGGCGGCGACTTGAGCTGTCGCAGCTCATCGCCAAATTGCTGGATGCCCAGCCGGATCTGGCTGCGCGATCCTCGCTTTACGATCTCTCCGACAGTCTGGCAGCACTGTTCGACGAAATGCAGGGCGAAGGGGTCAGCCCTGACACCATTCGATCACTCGATGTCTCCGATATGTCGGGCCATTGGGCGCGTGCGCAGCAGTTCATCGCCATCGCAGATGAATTCGCAGAAACCCATGCAAACGCGATGGACGCGCAGGCCCGCCAGCGGCAGGTTGTGCTGGATCTGATCGAAGACTGGCAGGAGCAGCCGCCCGAACACCCTATCATCCTCGCAGGTTCCACCGGATCGCGCGGCACCACACTGATGCTGATGGAGGCCATAGCGCGGCTGCCGCAGGGCGCCGTGATCCTGCCAGGATTTGATAACCAGCAGCCCCGGCATGTCTGGGAGCATCTTGATGACCCGCTGATGTCCGAGGATCATCCGCAATATCGGTTCTTCAAGATCATGCGCAATCTGGACATGACAGCGGATGATGTTCTCCCATGGGTCGCAACATCACCAGCCTCCGTTGCCCGTAACAGATTGGTATCCTTGGCGTTGCGCCCAGCGCCGGTCACCGATGCCTGGATGCGCGAAGGACCGGAACTGCGCGACATCGACCGGGCCACCGCCGAGATGACCCTGGTCGAAGCGCCCAACCCGCGTGCGGAGGCACTGGCCATCGCGCTGCGCCTGCGCCAAGCCGCCGAGGATGGTCAGACCGCCGCCCTCATCACACCGGATCGTATGTTGACCAGACAGGTGGCCGCAGCGCTGGATCGCTGGGATATTCTGCCGGATGATTCCGCCGGTCAGCCCTTGCAACTGTCGCCGCCGGGCCGTTTTCTGCGCCATATTGCCGAGCTGTTCTGTAAACCGCTTACCTGCGATGCGCTGCTGACCCTGCTGAAGCATCCTCTCTGCCACGATGGGGCAGGGCGCGGCGATCACCTGCGCCACACCCGCGAGTTGGAACTGCGCTTGCGCCGCTACGGACCTCCCTTCCCGGATGCCGACAGCTTTGCCGCATTTGAAGTCGGGCGCGACCTGATGCCGGGATGGACCGGTTGGCTGTCCCGGTGCTTTGCCGACAAACCCATCAGCGGAACGCAGCCACTGTCCCGGTGGGTCGATACCCTGCGGCAGCTGGCAGAGGCGATAAGTCTGGGCAGTCAGGACGCTGCAAGCGGTGGCCTGTGGGACAAGAAAGCCGGCCGCAAGGCGCTGGAAATCATGGACAACCTGCGCGCCGAGGCTGGATATGGCGGCGAAATGACAGCTCGGGACTTTGCCGATCTCCTGCGGGCGCTGCTGTCGCAAGGTGAGGTCCGCGACCGGGATGCACCCTATGGCTCCATCCTGATCTGGGGCACGCTGGAGGCACGGGTGCAGGGCGCCGATCTGGTGATCCTCGGTGGCCTCAATGAAGGCAGCTGGCCAGAGGCAGCCACCCCCGATCCTTGGCTCAACCGCCAGCTTCGCCATCAGGCGGGCCTGCTGCTTCCTGAGCGGCGTATCGGACTGTCAGCCCATGATTTTCAACAGGCGGTCGCCGCCCCTCAGGTCTGGATGACCCGCTCCGAACGGTCGGATGAGGCGGATACGGTGCCGTCGCGCTGGCTCAACCGAATGACCAATCTGCTGTCCGGGCTGCCGGGGCAGGGCGGCCCGGCGGCACTGGCGGAGATGCGGGCACGCGGGCAGGAATGGCTCGGCTGGGCCGACGCGCTTGAGGCACCGGTACCGACAGATCCCGCAAAACGTCCAGCACCGCGCCCACCCGTTGCTGCCCGCCCGCAGCGCCTGACCATCACTGAAATCCCTCGGCTGATCCGCGATCCATACGCAATATATGCCAAGCATGTGCTGAAGCTGCGCCCACTCGATCCATTGGTACAGGAACCCGACGCCCTGCTGCGCGGCATCGTTCTGCACAAGATCCTGGAAGATTTCATCAAGGCCACTGTTGCCGACCCAAGCCAGCTGACGGTGCCAAATTTTCTCGCAATCGCCGCCTCTCATCTGGAAGCCAAGGTGCCCTGGGCCATCGCGCGCAGCCTCTGGCTGGCCCGGCTGGAACGTATCGCTGACGATTTCATTAATGGTGAGCGCCAGCGGCAGGCCAACGCACGCCCCTCCGGATTCGAGGTCTCTGGTGCGGTACGGGTGGCACCGTTTGATTTTGAAATTGCTGGCACAGCAGATCGGATTGATGTGGATGAACGTGGAGGCCTGCATCTTTTTGACTATAAGACCGGCGATCCACCATCCGAGAACCAACAGAAAGCGTTCGAGAAACAGCTGCTGATTGAAGCTGCGATGGCGGAACGCGGCGCCTTTGATCGCTATGGTGAGGGCAGGGTGGAGCGCGCCATATTCCTTGGTCTCAAAAGCCCTCTGAAAGAGGTCGCAGCCCCACTTCTGGACGAACCTCCCGGCAAGGTTTGGGAGGAACTGAGCAAGTTGATCGGTGCATATTTTAAGCCTGATCAAGGATATAGCAGCCGTCGCATGGTGTTTCAGGACACTCAGACCGGCGATTATGACCATCTGGCGCGCTACGGCGAATGGGACCGAAGCGCAACGCCGGAACCGGAGATTCTGACATGACCGCCCGCGATGCCGCCTCCGAAGCGCAGTTCCGGGCCGCCCGCCCGGACGCCTCAACCTGGCTGGCTGCAAACGCCGGATCAGGCAAGACCAAGGTGCTGACCGACCGGGTGGCGCGCCTGTTGCTGCGCGGCGTGCAACCCCAGCATATCCTCTGTCTGACCTATACCAAAGCCGCCGCCAGCGAGATGCAGAACCGGCTGTTCAAGCGGCTTGGTGAATGGGCCATGCTCGGCGATGAGGCGTTGACCACGGCGCTTACGGAGCTGGGTGCGCAGGATGTAATCTCTGCGGAGGGAATGGCGCAGGCCCGCACCCTGTTCGCGCGCGCAATCGAGACACCCGGTGGACTGAAGATCCAGACAATCCACTCCTTCTGCGCCTCATTGCTGCGGCGTTTTCCGCTGGAGGCAGGCGTCAGTCCGCAGTTTTCAGAGATGGATGACCGCGCGGCAGTGCTGCTGCGGGCCGAGGTTGTGGAGGCGATCGCAGAAAGCGCCGATCGGTTTGAGGCTGATCTGATTGGTAAGCTGGCCCGGCAAGTGACAGACAGCGATTTCGAGACTCTGACCGCTGCCATATGTCAACGCCGGTCTGATTTTGATGCGCCGCTCGATCGAGCAGGGCTTTTGACGCTGTTTGATCTGCCTGAAGGATTTGACACTGGTGCGTTGGAAGACGGCGTGTTTCTCGGGGGTGAAGGGGATCTTCTGGCGCGAACCTGCACCATGCTGGAGCAAGGCAGCAGCACGGATATCAAGGCAGCAGCCAAGCTGCGCAAGATAACGGAGCCAACCTGTGCGGACCTGCCGATTCTTGAGTCAGTTTTTCTGACGGGGGCGTCAGCCAAAGCGCCCTTCAGTGCCAAGATCGACGCCTTTCCCACCAAGAAGCTGCGCGAAAACAACGTTGCGCTGATGGATCAGCTGGAACCGCTGATGCGACGTGTCGAGGCCGCACGCGCCCAGCGTCTTGCCTTGGCTGCGGTCGATAAATCGCTGGTTTTGCACGATTTTGCTGCGGTATTCCTGCCTGAATATGATCGCCGCAAACAGCTGCGCGGCTGGCTGGATTTCGACGATCTGATCCTGAAGGCCCGGCAGCTGTTGAATGATCCGGCTGTTGCGGCCTGGGTTCTTTACCGATTGGACGGCGGGATTGACCACATCCTCGTCGATGAGGCTCAGGACACCAGCCCGGTGCAATGGGATGTCATCGAAAAACTGGCCCAAGAATTCACCGCCGGCGAGGGCGCACGATCCGACGTCGAGCGAACCATTTTTGTTGTCGGTGACAAGAAACAATCAATCTACTCATTCCAGGGGGCCGATCCTGACGCCTTTGACCGAATGCAGGCTGAGTTTGCCGACCGGCTAGCGGAAACCGGCAGCGCATTGCAGAATGCAGCGCTGGAGTTCTCCTTTCGCTCCTCCGCAGCGATCCTGGGGCTGGTCGATCTGGTGTTCAAGGACAGCCCTGGCGCAGGTTTTCACCGTGACGCGCTGCACCGCGCGTTCAAATCAGAACTGCCAGGACGGGTCGACCTCTGGCCCGTCGTCGACAAGATCGACACAGAGGAAGAGCGTGACTGGACCGATCCGGTAGATCGCCCCGGCGCCCGCCACCACACGGTCATTCTGGCCGAGCAGATCGCCAATACCATCAAGGAGATGATCGACAACAAGGTCACGCTACCCGAGGATGGCCCTGAGCGCGGCAGCTTTCAGCGCCGCCCTGTACAAGCAGGTGACTTTCTCATTCTGGTGCAGCGCCGGTCCGAATTATTTTCGGAGATCATCCGTGCCTGCAAAAAGGCTGAACTGCCTATTGCCGGTGCGGACCGACTGAAAATCGGGGCCGAGCTGGCGGTAAAGGATCTGGCCGCTTTGCTGTCATTTCTCGCCACGCCAGAGGATTCGCTGTCACTGGCCGCCGCCCTCAAATCACCTTTGTTTGGTTGGAACGAACAGGCCCTGTTCGATCTGGCTCACCGTCGTGAGGGCGGCAGCTACCTCTGGACCGCTCTGCGCGACCGGGCGGCGGAATATCCAGACACGATGGCAATTTTGGACGACCTGCGCGGCCAGACCGATTTTCTGCGCCCTTATGACCTGATCGAACGTATCCTGACGCGCCACGGTGGTCGTCAGCGCCTGCTCGGCCGATTGGGGCCCGAGGCGGAGGATGGCATCAACGCCCTGCTCAGCCAGGCGCTCGCCTACGAGCGCACCGATATCCCGAGCCTCACCGGGTTTCTGGTTTGGATGCAGGCCGATGATCTGGAAATCAAACGCCAGATGGGGGCCGCGGGCAATATGATCCGGGTGATGTCAGTGCATGGATCCAAGGGGCTGGAAGCGCCGATCGTGATCCTGCCCGACACAGCCAAACGCAAGCCGCCACGCGACGATGAAATCATGCGCGCCGAGGCCGGGCCGATGTGGAAACTGCCCAGCGCCCTGATGCCGCAAGTGATGCACGGCGCCCGTGAAGCGGCGCAGGACAAGGCCAGAAACGAACGGCTGCGACTGCTCTATGTGGCGCTGACACGGGCCGAAAAATGGCTGATCGTCGCCGCTGCCGGCGAGCTGTCCAAAGACGGTGACAGCTGGTACCAGATGGTTGAACGCGCGTTGAGAGAGGCAGGTGCCAGCCCTTATCAGACCAGCTATGGTGAGGGGCTGCGCCTGCAACACGGCGATTGGGACGGGCTGCCGTTTCATTCTGCAGCGCCGGTCGTCCCTCTCCAGCCGCAGCTGCCGGATGTGTTCCGACATGCACCCCCTCCCTACACGCCGCCCGTGCCAACGCTAAGCCCATCGGATCTCGGCGGAGCGAAGGCCTTACCGGGCGATCTGGGACAGGATGAAGAAGCGGCCAAGGCGCGCGGCAGCCGACTCCACAGATTGCTGGAACATCTGCCCGGCACCAGCAAGGAGATCTGGCCGCAACTGGCGGAGACGCTGCTTGCAGGTCACGAAGACACCGCTGAACTATTGGCGGAAGCGACGCGGGTCCTGACCACACCGGAATTGCAGGAGATCTTTGCCCCGGATACCCTGGCAGAGGTCGCCGTATCAGCGGATCTGGATGGTCGCCGGATCCACGGTGTGATTGATCGGCTGATTGTCACCCCAAAACGTGTGCTGGCAATTGATTTCAAATCGAATGCCACTGTGCCGAGCCGTCCTGAGACCTGCCCGGAGGGGCTGTTGCGGCAGATGGGGGCCTACGCCCATGCTCTGGCCACGCTCTATCCGGATCGGCAGATCGAGACGGCTTTGCTCTGGACCCGCACTGCGTCGCTGATGGCCTTGCCACACGATATTGTGTCATCCGCTCTTAAGCGCCGCGAGATACCTTGACGATCCGTTAAGCCGTTCATAGGTTCACAGCCGAACTGCCACACTCTTAGGGAGACATGCCCATGTCCACCGTCGCCGTAACCGATGCCACTTTTGACGCCGAAGTGAAAAATTCCGAAGTCCCCGTTGTGGTGGATTTCTGGGCCGAATGGTGCGGTCCCTGCAAACAAATCGGCCCCGCTCTGGAAGAGCTGGCCGCTGAGTATGGCGACAAGGTGAAGATCGCCAAGGTCGATGTAGACAGCAACCCGAACTCCGCAGCGGCCATGGGCGTGCGCGGTATTCCTGCGCTGTTCATCTTCAAGGACGGTCAGGTCGTGTCCAACCGCTCAGGTGCGGCCCCCAAGGCTGCTTTGCAGAGCTGGATCGACGAGTCGATCTAAGACCGCCGGTAGGCCGAAGAGATCAGAGGCGTCCCATCGGGGCGCCTTTTTTATGGTTAGGTTTCAACCCAATGGACAGGAGCCGCATCATGGCTGAAACACGGGTACTGGTCGAATTTGGCATGGGCACGTCGCTGCGGCGAAATGACTATACCGAGGCCGCCAAACGAGCAATCAGAGACGCGCTCTGGCATAACTCCGTCAATGTTGCGGAGCTATTCGATTTCCCTAAGGAAGCAATGCGAATCCGCGCTGAAATCGGCGTGCAGAACCCTGAGGCCGTAGATCGGGCGGCGCTTTGTGAGATCTTTCCTTATGGTACACCAGACATCCACGTGAGCGAGGGAGGGCTTGATATTGACAAGCCGGGCGGCGGCCAGACCGTCATCGCCAACGCCGCCATCATCGTTTCATTTGATATGGAGCCGACTGCATGACTGAGAAACGCATTATTCTGGAGATGGGAACCGGCAACGATCTCTACGGGCAGGACTACACCAAAGCCGCCCGGCGCGCCGTGCAGGACGCGCTGCACCACTCATCAATCACGCTATTTGCCAAATTGGGCATTGATCATGCCGAAATGCGTGTCGAGGTCACCATCGGCGTTCAGGAACCGGATAAGGTAGATTGCGATCTGGTGGCAGGCGATCTGCCCCGCGGGCGTGCGACAGTGCGCGCCGTACAGGGAGGGCTGGATGTGGTTGATGATGCCGATGGCGGCAAACATGTTATTGCAACCGCCGCTATTGAGGCTTGGCTCCCGGATCAGGCAGGGCGCTACCGGCTACGCTCCTGATGTCCTAGCGATCCTACGCAAAAGAAAAAGCCGCCCTGGAAGGAGCGGCCAAATCATATTTGTGACTGAGGATGGGCGTCCTCAGATCTTTGCGATATCCGCGCGGGTCAGACCGATGTCTTCCAGCTGCGTATCGGTCAGCGCGGACAGAGCCTTGCGGGTGTCACGTGCTTCTTTCCAAGCCACGATCGAAGACTTGGCGTTGTAGACTGCGTCCACCAGGCGGAGTACGGTGACTGCTCCGAGCGGCGCATGGATGTTTGCGGTGGTAGCCATTTGCGCATTCCTTATGAGAACCAGCCGACACCATGTCGGTTGTGAGCCTCATGTAGGGTGGCCTGCCGAGTCCCACAATTGCCGGTTCGACAGCTCCGAATTGCAGTTTTTGCATAGCATGAATTTCGGGCGCTTTGCCCAGATAAAGGCAACTCTCCCAGCGCGTTCCAGTCGTGACGAACACCTGTTCCATTTCACCTGAACAAAATACCCGCATCAGGGCGCAAATTGTCGGCTCTGCGACGATCATCAGATGACCACATGTGAAAACCGTCCGGTCGGTCGTTGCAAGAAGATCATAGCCAGGGCGCGGGCAGGGCGCCTATTCGCTTGATCCCCGGCACCCGCAGCGGATAGCACCCGGTTGAGGTACAAAAGACCAGTGCCCATATAGGCCTGGAAACAAGGAGAACACGATGGCAGACGATCAATTCCCGGGCTGGCACGGTACGACAATCATCGGCGTGAAGAAGGATGGCGAGGTCGTCATTGCCGGCGACGGGCAAGTTTCCCTTGGGCAGACCGTGATCAAGGGAACGGCGCGCAAGGTCCGCCGCCTGTCGCCCGGAGGTTTCGATGTCGTCGCGGGTTTTGCCGGCTCCACTGCCGATGCCTTCACCTTGCTTGAGCGGCTTGAAGCCAAGCTTGAGGCCACCCCCGGTCAACTCGCACGTGCCAGCGTGGAATTGGCCAAGGACTGGCGCACCGACAAATATCTCCAGAAACTGGAAGCGATGCTGATCGTGACCGACGGGACAGATATGTTTGTGATCACCGGCGCCGGGGATGTGCTGGAGCCGGAACATGATGTTGCCGCCATCGGATCGGGTGGAAATTTCGCGCTGGCCGCTGCCCGCGGCATGATCGACAGTGACCGCAACGCCGAAGCCGTGGCCCGTGACGCAATGGCCATCGCGGCTGATATCTGCGTTTACACCAATGGACGTCTGACAGTCGAACGGATCAGCCAGAAGGACTGATATGAGCCATATCGATCAAAACGACATTCGGGCTGCGGTTGGTGCCGGCCTTCTCAGCGAGGCGCAGGCCGCCTCGCTTATGGCGCTGGCCCACAGCAGACGCGGTGCGCGTGAAAATCTGGCACCGGGCGATGAGCCGTTTGAGCTGTTCAAAGGGTTCAATGAGATCTTCATCGTGATCGGTTTGATCATTCTGTCGACGGGCTGGGCCGCTGTTACCGGTATTTCCATGGCCGAAGGGTTGGGCGGGCTGGTTGAGAAAGCCACCATGTCCTCCATCATCGGCGCGGTCGTGCTTTGGCTGCTGAGCGAATATTTCATCCGCCGTCGTCGCATGGTGGCGCCGGCGATTGCACTGTCGATCCTCTGGACGCTGAATGCAGGCGTCGGACTTACGGCTGAATTTTCGCAGGTGTTCATGGTCATGCAAGGTGACTATGGCAGCCTGCCCTTGCCCCTCGGGCTGACAACGGTTGCCATCGCGGTCTACTGGCTGCGCTTTCGGGTCCCTTTTGCCATGGCTCTGATCGCTCTTGGTGTCTTTGCGCTGGCCCTAATGCTGGCCGCAAATCAGTCGGGCAGCCTGACGGGCATTGGCGATCTCTTCCTGCTTTCTGCGTCAGGCCCGTTTGCCTGGGTGACATTGCTGGTTGGTCTCGCTGTGTTTGCCGTCGCGATGATGTTTGACCTGAGCGACCCGCATCGGGTCACACGACGCTCTGCGCAGGGCTTCTGGCTGCATGTTGTTGCGGCGCCGGCGCTGGTTAATACGATCGCGCTCAGCCTGCTTAACAGCGGCACCTCCGAGGCCAATCTGGCGCTGATGGCAGTGCTGTTTGCATTTGCCGTGGTCGCGATCATCATTGACCGGCGCTCATTTCTGATTGCGGCCATCGGCTATAGCGTCACCCTCGCGGCGACAGTGTTTGACGGCGATGGCGCTGCGACCACCATTCTCGTGCTGGGCCTGTTCCTGGTGATCCTCGGCGCCTTCTGGGCGCGGATCCGGGCCCTGCTGATTTCCCCCCTCTCACGGGTGCTGCCGCTTGACCGGCTGCCGCCCGCCCACTGAAACGGACCCCTCATGACTGATCTCACCCCTCGCGAAATCGTTTCCGAACTTGATCGCTTTATCATCGGCCAGACCGATGCAAAGCGTGCCGTTGCCGTCGCGCTGCGCAATCGCTGGCGTCGCAAGCAGCTGGGCGATGATCTTCGGGATGAAGTCTATCCCAAGAACATCCTGATGATCGGGCCCACCGGCGTCGGCAAAACGGAGATTTCCCGTCGTCTGGCCAAACTGGCGCGCGCGCCGTTTATCAAGGTCGAGGCGACAAAGTTCACCGAGGTCGGTTACGTCGGCCGCGACGTAGAGCAGATCATCCGTGATCTGGTGGATATCTCCATTGTTCAGACCCGCGAACACATGCGTGAGGACGTCAAGGCCAAGGCCCGCCAAGCGGCGGAGGAGCGAGTCATCCAGGCCATCGCCGGCGAGGATGCCCGCGACGCCACCCGCGAGATGTTCCGTAAAAAGCTTAAAGCCGGCGAGCTGGACGATACTGTCATCGAACTGGATGTCGCCGACAGCTCGAACCCGATGGGTTCCATGTTCGAAATCCCCGGTCAGCCCGGTGGCAACATGGGGATGATGAACCTTGGCGATCTGTTCGGCAAAGCTATGGGTGGTCGGACGACCCGCAAGAAAATGACCGTCGCAGACAGCTACGACATCCTGATTGGTGAGGAAGCGGACAAGCTGCTTGACGACGAAACCCTCACCAAGGCGGCGCTGGAGTCCGTTGAACAGAACGGGATCGTCTTCCTGGATGAGATCGACAAGGTCTGCGCACGTCAGGATGCGAGGGGCGGCGATGTCAGCCGAGAAGGTGTGCAACGTGACCTGCTGCCGCTGATCGAGGGAACGACCGTTTCGACCAAACATGGCCCGGTGAAGACCGACCATATCCTGTTCATTGCCTCCGGTGCGTTTCACATCGCGAAACCCTCCGACCTGCTGCCAGAATTGCAGGGGCGACTGCCAATCCGCGTGAACCTGCGTGCCCTGAGCGAGAAAGACTTCGTCCGCATTCTGACCGAAACCGACAATGCGCTCACTCTGCAATATACGGCGCTTCTGGGGACAGAGGATGTCATCGTGAGCTTCACCGACGATGGCATCGCATCACTCGCCAAGATCGCGGCCGAGGTGAATCAGACGGTCGAGAACATCGGGGCGCGGCGGCTCTATACCGTGATCGAACGTGTCTTTGAGGAGCTGTCTTTCAGCGCGCCGGATCGGTCGGGTGAAACTGTCGTTGTAGATGCTGCTTTTGTCCGCAAGAACCTCGGTGAATTGACCAAATCGGCTGATGTCAGCCGCTATGTGCTCTAACGGTCGTCAGGGCATCTGCCCGATCTGTGGACATAGCGGCAGGCCGCCAGTAGCCTGCTGCTATTGTTAATAGATGGCCCCGCGCATGAATTTTTCACGTGTCCTGTTCAGCATCAGCATGGTTCTGATCGTGGCAGCAGGCTGCACCGACAGATCCTTTACCCCAACTGTGCCGGAAGCCTTGGAAATCGGCAAAGCCAAGACCATTTTTGGCGCAACGACACGCCGGCCCCTTCCAAATGGAACCTATGGCGCGGAGCGATCCGATACGCTGCGCCTACTGGAACTGACGGTCTCAATCCCGCCGAACCATTCACCGGGACAGCTGGATTTTGCCTATGCTGAACCCGATCCCGAAACGCAATTCACCATGGCGGGCCGGGAAGAGGTTGCCGATATGGCGGAACTGAACAATCGCGTCGCGCGGGAACTGGATAACTACCCGGTTGGGGAGCGTGATATCACCGTATTTGTGCATGGGTTCAACTCCACCCAGGCTGAAACGGCGTTCCGGGCTGCTCAGCTGAGCAACGATATCAATATCCCCGGGGCCACGATCATCTATTCCTGGCCCAGCCAAGGAAACCCGCTGGGTTACGCCTATGATGGCGATAGCGTGTTGTTTGCACGTGACGGGTTGGAGCAGCTCCTGCGCAATCTGAAGCCCGGTGCGTCAAACCGCGTCGTTCTGGTCGCCCATTCCATGGGATCGCAGCTGGTGATGGAAACCATGCGCCAGATGGAAATCAAAACACCAGGCTGGAGCAGCAAGAACCTCGGCGCGGTGATCCTGATGTCCCCGGATCTCGACGTTGAGGTTTTCCGCAGTCAGATGCGCCGCATTGACCCGGTTCCACAGCCCTTCGTCGTCATGGTTTCGCGCAAGGATAACGTATTGAACCTGTCGCAGCGACTGCGCGGAACACATAACCGCGGTCGGCTTGGCAATCTGAAATCACTGGACGATGTCTCTGAGTTGCCGATCGAAGTCGTCGACACCACCGCCTATGCCGATACGGCGGAATCCGGGCATTTCGTAGCCGCGACCTCGCCGGCAGTGCTGTCGATCTTGAATTCAGCCCGTCAGACCGCAGCAGCCTTTGACCGTGACGCCGTGTCGATTCAGCGGCTGTTCCCCGGTCGTTTGGTTGTCGAAAAGGAAGACAACGCGGTCGAAATCACGCTTTCGGAAAACTATCAGGCCAATGTGTATCGCGGTGAAGATCGCTGAGGCAGTCCACCAATCAGCGATGTCGCCGAAGATAGATGTAATAGGCACCGCCACCACCATGGCTGACATGGGCCGGGGTCACCTGAAGTACGACCTGCGACAGTGGCGGCAGTGACAGCCACTGCGGTACCTGATGACGCAGGACGCCACGCGGAACAGGCATCGGTCCGGGTTCATCTCGATCTTTGCCTTTTCCGGTGATCACCAGAACCAGCCGCTTGCCCGCAGAATGGGCTGACAGGACAAACCGAACCAGCGCAGGGTGGGCTGCATCGACCCGCATTCCATGCAAGTCCAGCTTCCCCTCCGGTTTCAGCTTGCCACGTTTCATCTTGCGGTAGGCTTTGCCATCCATCTGCATCGGCGCAGAAATCAGCCCCCTTGTCACACTGGGCTTAAGATCATGCCTGGTCGGCTGGGATGTGGCTTTGGAACCCAGTTCAAACAGCTCTGGCGTGAACCTCTCCTGCGGTGGCAGAGGCGATTTGCTCGGCCTGGGCTTGGGCAGGGGAGCGGTGGCTGGCGCAGTACGTGTTTTAGGGTGCAGCCGCTCGGCCTGACGCGCCACCCGGTGCCAGAGGTCTATTTCTTCGGAGGTCAGTTTGCGGCGGCTCATCAGAAATCCCCCGGCAATAGCGCATAGGCTCGCTGGATCGGAAGCAGCACCACCATGCGACCGGGATCGCGTAGCTTGCCAGCTTCGATCCCCGCCTCATCCCCGCTGCCAAAGAACACATCGGCCCGCTGCGCGCCCTTTATGGCGGAGCCGGTGTCCTGCGCAATCATCAAGCGCCGCATAGGTTTAGCACCATCTTTTTCCAACCAGACCGGTGCCCCCAGTGGCGTATATTTCGGATCAACAGCCAGGCTGCGCAATGTGGTCACCGACCGGTTCATCGCGCCCAGCGGGCCGGCAGAGGCTGGAATACGGCTCACCTCACGGAAGAACACATAGGAGGGGTTGTGCATCAGCAGATCCTCGCCGGCGAGCGGATTGCGCCGCACCCAGCGTTTGATCACCGCAGCGCTGACCTGATGGATATTATAGATCCCACGGCGGACCAATTCGGTGCCAATGGATCGATATTCATGACCATTGGCGCCGCCATAGCCAACCCGGATCGAGGAGCCATCCGACAGGCGAATTCGGCCGGATCCTTGGATTTGAAGAAAAAACAGCTCGACCGGATCATCGACCCAGGCGATCTCCAGCCCGCGCCCTTCCATGATGCCGCTTGTCAGAAGTTCGCGCCGTGTCAGCCATTGGCTGGAGTTGCGCGCCTCCGGCGGCTGCCGGTAGACCGGATACCGATACCGGGAGCTGGGCCTGCGCGCGCCTGACAGCTCAGGTTCGAAGTAACCGGTAAACAACGCCGGCGTGCCATCCTCGATCAGGACAGGGCGAAAAAGCAGCTGAAAGAACCCGCGCGCAGATTGCGGATCCTGTTCACGCGCAAGCGCACAAAGCGCGCGCCAATCCGGATCGTCCAGATCCCGGCAGGTCTGCAGGAAGGCGCCGAGCGCCTCCTCATGATCGTCCTCCGCCCAGCCTTCAAGCTGAGCAAAGGACAACATTGTATAGGTCGTTTCTGCCTGCCCGCCCTGCGGGAACAAATATGCGCCAGCCCCAAGGGCCAGCGCACAGAGTGCCCGCCGGAGCCCGTGCATCATGCGTCCGTGGCGACCAGATGCCAGTTCGGATCCACACTGCCCATGGTGCGGCCAAAGACCCAGGTGTCCTTCTGGCGTTTCAGGGCCTTGGGATCGCCCTCGACGATATCACCGCCACGGTCCCGCACGACGGAGGTCAGTTCCGCGACAAACCTCATGGTGATTTCTGCATTGCCTGTAGCCGGATCAAAGCTGGTATCGGTCAAGGTCGTTTCACGCACGCCGACAAATTCCGCCTCGATGGTCAGCCCCTGATCTTCGCGGTGCGAAACAGCGGTGACAAAGCTCTCAAAGACATCGGGCGCGAGGAACGGTTCGATTTCGTCCAGATCCCCTCGTTCAAACGCCATCAGGATCATCTCGTAGGCACCGCGAGCGCCCTGCACAAAATCCCGTACCTCAAAGGAGGGTTCGGCTTTCTTCATTGCGGCAAGGTCTTTGGCCTGCGAACTATCCTCAGGGACATAGTCAATGATGTCATGGTCCGGCCCACCTTCGATTACCTCGAGCTCAGGACGGCGGCTCTGGCGATCTGATTGAGGCAGGGCCGGCTTTTCGAACCCTTCACGGGTGCCAAGAACGCTCTTCAGGCGCAGGATCAAAAACACGGCAATACCGGCCAAAACCAACAGCTGAATCACGGGCGACTCCATAACAACCTCTACGGTAGATGTTCATGCTTCGTTTGAAACTAAAGCGTTCCAACCTTATGTAGGTGACGGGTCGGCGCAAGTCCACCGTCCCGCGCAAGTTCTAAGGAAACCCCGCATGTATCTTTTTCTGGCCTTCCTGATGGTTCCGATCATCGAAATCGCACTTTTTATTCAGGTCGGTGGCGCGATTGGCCTGTGGCCCACGCTGGCCATTGTGGTCCTGACAGCGGTTTTGGGAACCTGGCTGGTGCGAACGCAGGGTAGGCTGGCATTGGGCCAATTGCGCACGTCTTTTGAACGGTTGAATGACCCCACGGAACCTCTCGCGCATGGTGCGATGATCCTCGTTGCCGGCGCGCTGTTGCTGACACCTGGATTTTTCACTGATGCAGTCGGCTTTGCATTGCTTGTCCCGCAGATCCGTATGGCCGTCTACCGGTACCTGCGTTCAAAAGTGACGGTTGCACGGTTCCAAATGGGTCCTGGGAGCATGCAGGGGCGCAATTACCCCGGCGGTCATTCCTCCGGTAGGCCCGGCGATATCATTGACGGCGACTACGAGGACGTCACTCGGGATAGACCGGGCAATGGCCCATCCGGTTGGGTCGATGACAAGAGGTAAGCGGCTCGCGTGACACCCCGTTGAGATACGTGCGCCAAGCTGCTAAGCACAGGCGAAACATAGTTTAGGAGTAGCTTCATGGCCGAAAACGGCGCAACAGAAGGCGTGCAGCAGCCGCAAGTCCAGATGAATATCCTGGGTCAATTCATCCGCGATATGTCGTTTGAAAACGTCATGGCGCAAAAAGGCGTCGGCGCCGACGCTAAGCCCGATGTGAGCGTACAGGTTGCGCTTGATGCAAAGAAGCGTCAGGCCGAAAATCAGTATGAAGTCATGACCAAGCTGAACATCGAATCCAAGGACAAGGAGGGCAATGCTGTCCTGTTCGTTCTGGAACTGGAATATGTCGGCATCTTCAACATTGTCGGCGTGCCGGAAGACCAGCTGCATCCGTTCCTGCTGATCGAATGCCCCCGCATGTTGTTCCCGTTTCTGCGCCGCATCGTCTCTGACGTGACCCGCGACGGTGGTTTCCCGCCGCTGAACCTCGACAATATCGACTTCGTCGCGATCTATCGCAACGAGTTGGCACGTCGTCAGGCCGACGCAGCTGCCGCCGACAAACCGCAGTAAGCATTATACAGCGGCGCCCTTGGCCCGCTGACAAAAAACGCCGCTGGGAAACCGCGGCGTTTTTTGGCTGGCAGTCGCGCGGGCGCGGGGGGTCAGCTGCCGAAGCTTTTCCACAGTGCTCCGTCACCCATCTTCGCAACAAACGCGTCATGCGCCTCCTGTTCTTCTGCTGTAAGTCGTGCGGGCAGGGGTGTCGGCCTTGCCGTAGGGCGCCAGTCCTCTGTTATCACAGTCCCGCTGCGCGCCTTATCGCTTGACGCTGAAAGGCCGAAATCGGGCTGCCGACCACCAATCAGTTCAAGATAGACATCTGCCAGAATCTCGGAGTCGAGCAGCGCGCCATGCAACGTACGATTGCTGTTGTCGATATTGAACCGACGGCAGAGTGCATCCAGTGTCGCCGGCGACCCAGGAAAGCGCTTGCGCGCTATGGCAAGCGTGTCAATTGCCTGATCCATCGACAGTTTTGGCAGGCCCATCCAGTCCAGCTCGGCATTCAGGAATTTCATGTCGAATGCGGCGTTGTGGATGACCATTTTGGAATCCCGCACGAAATCCAGAAATTTCTGCCCGACTTTCGAAAATACCGGTTTGTCGCGCAATGTCACCGCACCGGGTCCGGGTTGTTGTGGCGGTTCAAGAAGATCCGGCCCAATGCCGTGCACCTTGAACGCGTCCTGCGGCATGGAACGTTCGGGGTTGATATAGACATGAAAGGTTTCGCCCGTTGGCATGTGATTGAGCAACTCAACCGCACCGATCTCGACGATGCGGTCGCCAGAAAACGGATCAAATCCTGTTGTCTCGGTATCAAGGACGATTTCACGCATCTGCAACCTGCTTTCTGATCTGGGCAAGGATGGCGCGCACCTGATCGCGCGCATGGTCGGGCGTATCGGTCTGGATCAGAAAATCCGACCGCGCTTTCTTTTCCTCTATCGGCATTTGTTTCTGAAGGATCTGTTCAAATTGCTCAACCGACATTGTGCCGCGCTCCATGACCCGGCTGCGCTGCGTCTCAGCGTCGATCCACACGCAGGCCACCGCATCCATGCCTGCGTCACCCCCGGTTTCAAACAGCAGGGGAATATCGAAGACCAGAACATCATGCGACGACGATGCTCTGAAAGCCTCGCGGTCAGCGGCGACAAGCGGATGCACGATTGCTTCGATGCGGGGCAGGGCGCTTGCATCGCCGGCGATGATCTCACGCAGACGTGCCCGGTCGACCCGTCCGCCGGCGATGGCCGTCGGGAACAGCGCGCCAATCGGCGCAACCGCAGCTCCATCTGCATCGTATAGGCGATGAACGGCTGCGTCGGCATCCCAGACCGCACATCCTTCATCGGCAAAGATCTGCGCGGTTGCGCTCTTTCCCATTCCGATGGATCCGGTTAGCCCCAGTGCAAAGCTCATGCCAACGCGGCCTCACGTGTGGCTTCATTGACCTCCGGTCGTTTGCCAAACCACCGTTCGAACCCTGGTACAGCCTGATGCAACAGCATCCCCAAACCATCTACCGTGGTACAGCCGATATCCTCAGCCCATTGCAGCATTTCCGTTTTCAGCGGAGTATAGACCAGATCGGTCACAACCGTGCCGGGGCGCAGGCCATCCAGCGGCACTCGCAGGCGCGGCTTTCCAATCATTCCCAGTGAGGTCGTATTCACGAGCAGCGCGGCCTGTTCGACGACGTTGCCAACCTGCACCCAATCCACCACCTGGATCCGCGATCCGAACTCACTGCGAAACTGGTCTGCCCGCTCCCGCGTTCGATTGCTGAGCAGGATCTCGGGGACGCCAGCTTCCAACAGGGAGGCAATCACGGCACGGCTGGCGCCGCCAGCGCCAAAGACGACCGCCGGACCTGATGCTGGATCCCAGTCAGGAGCGGATTGATGCAGATTGGTAATGAAGCCGTATCCGTCTGTATTATCTGCCAGGATTGACCCATCAGGTCGGAAGATCAACGTATTGGCCGCGCCGATCAACGTCGCACGATCCGTCACCTGATCGGCGATATCCATGATCTTCTCTTTATGAGGAATTGTGACGTTGGCCCCAACAAATCCCATCATTGGCAGGCTGCGCACAACAGTTTCCAGCTGATCGGCTTCAACATGCAGCGGAACATAGTGACCGGCAATGCCATGCGTTCTAAGCCAATAGCCATGGACCAGTGGCGACCGCGAATGCGCCACTGGATTGCCAATCACACCAGCCAGAGGGATGCGTGCGTCGCTCATTGTTCTATCACTCCCTGCAGGGCCAAATAGTTGAGCAGCTCGAGGAGGGGTAACCCAAGAACATTGAAGTAGTCCCCTTCGATCGTGCTGAACAACCGCACCCCTTCTTCCTCAAGTTTATATCCGCCAACAGCATGGCGGATACTGTCCCAGTTACGCGCCACATAACCGCGAAGATAGGCATCCGAGCTGGACCGCATCCGCAATCGCACCTGCCCAACATGCCGCCACATCGGTTGACCATCGCGGTAGATGACCGCAGCGGACAGTAACATATGTCGCTGACCCCGCATTATTTTCAGCTGCGCAAAAGCTTCATCCGAATCTTTTGGTTTTGATAACAATTTTCCATCAAACTCGAGCACCTGATCACAGCCCAATACAAGGGCCCCAGGATACTTGGCACTGACTTTGCGCGCCTTCGCTTCTGCCAGCGTATCGGCGATGTCCCGCGGCTTGGCCTCCTCGGCCAGGAGCGCGGATTTGATGGCCTCCTCGTCGATGCGGGCGGCGGCAACCTCGAAAGGAACGCCGGCCTGTCGCAGGAGCTGGGCGCGAATTTGTGACCCAGAGGCCAGAACGATGTGGGTAGACATGTGGAAAACCCCGTGGGCAAGAGTGTGATGGGCCTTGGACGGTTTGTATGAAATTTCGGCCATTTCGCAAGCCGTGGAGAACCTCAAAATCCCCATTTGCTTGCCGGCAGATTCGCCCTGAGAGGATAGGGATAACTTCCAAATCGTGGATATCTCAGTTGCTCCGATTTCACCCCAAGCTTATCCCCACTTCAAACTTAGCTTACCGGCACAGTATTCCTGTTGTTTTTATGGCCTGCCGGCAAGAGTCATCATGTCGCTGGGGGTAAAGCTGGTAAGTTATCCAGAGCAGGGATAAGCCAGTGGATGAGTCAGTTATCCACCGTATTTCAGGTGCACTACTAAAACATCATCCTTTTAAAATACTTATATTTTAAGGGGAGAGAGGGAACCGAGAGGCCGACCATGGATCTGAGCGATCTACTGTTTGAAATTTACCCCTACGCCAAATCGCTGCACATCATGGCCGTGATCAGCTGGATGGCTGGTCTCTTCTATCTACCGCGTCTTTTTGTCTATCACGTGGAACAGGCAGAGAAGGTGCCAGAGAGCCTTCCGATCTTTGTCATGATGGAGGAGAAGCTGCTTCGTATCATCATGCGGCCCGCCATGTACGTCAGCTGGGCAGCAGGCCTCGTAATGGTGTTTACGCCGGGGTTGGTGGACTGGAGCGCTATCTGGCCCTGGAGCAAGGGCCTGAGCGTTCTGGGGATGACCTGGTTCCATCACTGGCTGTTGTTCCGTCACCGGGACTTCGCAAACGGGCAGAACACCCGAACCGGTCGCAGCTATAGAATGATGAATGAGGTCCCGACACTGCTGATGGTGGTCATCGTCATATCAGTCATTTTCAAGTTCTGAGCGGGGGTTTGACTCAAACGGCAACACCCCTTATGTATGCGCCTTAACGGGCCCGTCCGGGCACTCGTGTCTTCCTTATACCTATGACACCGCTCCCCAGTTAACAGTGGGAGAATAAAGGCCGTATATATATGACCGTTCAATCCCTGAACCTTTCCGATCTGAAGGCAAAAAGCCCCAAGGATCTTCTGTCGATGGCTGAAGAGCTTGAGATCGAAAACGCCTCCACGATGCGCAAGGGCGAGATGATGTTCCAGATCCTGCGTGAACGCGCAGATGAAGGCTGGGACATCGGCGGCGATGGCGTGCTGGAAGTGCTGCAGGACGGTTTTGGGTTCCTGCGCTCGCCTGAGGCAAACTACTTGCCGGGTCCGGACGACATTTATGTCTCCCCTGAAATGATCCGCCAGTATTCGCTGCGCACCGGTGATACCGTGGAGGGGCAAATCAAGGCACCGTTGGAGACAGAGCGTTATTTTGCGCTGACCAATGTCACCAAGATCAACTTCGAGGAGCCTGAAAAGGCCCGTCATAAGATTGCGTTCGACAACCTGACGCCGCTTTATCCCGATGAACGGCTGAAGATGGAGATCGAAGACCCAACCATCAAGGACCGGTCTGCCCGTGTGATCGATCTGGTTTCGCCGATCGGTAAAGGTCAGCGTTCTCTTATCGTGGCACCGCCGCGGACCGGTAAAACGGTGATCCTGCAGAACATCGCGCATTCCATCGCGAAGAATCATCCTGAGTGTTACCTGATCGTTCTGCTGATCGACGAACGCCCGGAAGAAGTCACAGATATGCAGCGGTCGGTGAAAGGTGAGGTTGTCTCCTCAACCTTCGACGAACCAGCGACCCGGCATGTTGCCGTATCCGAGATGGTGATTGAAAAAGCGAAGCGTCTTGTTGAGCATAAACGAGATGTAGTTATTCTTCTGGACTCCATCACAAGACTTGGTAGGGCCTTTAACACTGTGGTGCCATCGTCTGGTAAGGTTCTGACCGGTGGTGTCGATGCAAACGCCCTGCAGCGCCCGAAACGATTCTTTGGTGCGGCGCGGAATATCGAAGAAGGCGGTTCGCTTACCATCATCGCCACCGCATTGATTGACACCGGCAGCCGTATGGACGAGGTGATCTTTGAAGAGTTCAAAGGTACCGGTAACTCGGAAATCGTCCTTGATCGTAAGATTGCGGACAAACGCGTCTTCCCGGCAATTGATATTCTCAAGTCGGGTACTCGGAAAGAAGACCTCCTCGTTGATAAGGGTGACCTGGCCAAGACATTTGTCCTTCGCCGTATCCTCAACCCGATGGGGACCACTGACGCAATCGAGTTTCTGTTGTCTAAGTTGAAGCAAACAAAGACAAATTCTGAATTCTTCGACTCAATGAACACCTAATACCCGGGCCGGCACGAAAGGAAGGTTCCGATGGACACGATCTTTGCGCTGGCCTCCGCTCAGGGGAAGGCCGGCGTTTCGGTTATTCGATTGTCAGGTCCTCAGGCGATCAACACCGCTTCTGTTATCAGTGGCGGTGCTTTGCCGTGTCCTGGGCGTAGTCTGCGGGTGATTTCCGATCAGGCTGGCGCTCGGATTGATGAGGCATTGATCCTGACATTTGCCGGCCCCAACAGCTTTACCGGTGAGGATACGGTTGAATTCCAGGTACATGGTAGTACAGCAGTTGTAACCGCGATGCTTGAGCTTCTGGGTAGGTTCGATGATGTGCGCCTTGCGGATCCGGGCGAATTCACTCGGCGTGCGCTCGAAAATGGTAAGCTTGACCTTTCTCAAGTTGAAGCGCTGGCGGATCTTATCGAGGCTGAGACGGATGCTCAGCGTGTCCAGGCGCAAGCCGTTCTCGCCGGCGGCTTGGCAGACCTGGCCGAGCGGTGGCGCAAGGATCTCATTCGCGCAGCCTCACTTATTGAAGTGACCATTGATTTCGCTGATGAAGATGTCCCTGTCGATGTAACCGCCGAGGTTGCGGGGCTGCTCGCCGGCGTAGCTGCTGATTTGCAGCCGCAGATTTCAGGTGTTCAGATTGCTGAACGTATTCGGAATGGATTCGAAGTTGCCATTGTCGGCGCGCCGAATGTCGGAAAATCGACTTTGCTCAATGCGCTCGCCGGCCGTGAGGCGGCCATTACTTCTGAATATGCGGGTACGACGCGTGATGTGATCGAGGTCCGGATGGATCTGGCGGGTCTCCCTGTGATGCTACTCGACACCGCCGGCTTGCGGGAGACTGACGACCATGTTGAAGGGATCGGTATCAAACTTGCAAAGAAGCGCGCTCAAGAAGCAGACCTTCGCGTGTTTCTGACCGACGATCCTGCTGCTATTGATATCGACATCGAGCCTGACGATATTGTGGTGGTTCCAAAAGCTGACCTGGCCGAAGAACATCAGGATGTGCTGGCGATATCTGGAAAAACCGGACAGGGCGTCGAGGCTTTGATAGTGGCTATCACCGATATCCTACAGAACAGGGCCGGAAAAGCTGGTATTGCAACGCGTGCGCGTCACAAGGAAGCGATGCGAACCGCATCTGATCGTCTAAACTCGGCACAGATGATCTTAGCCGACGGACCTGAATATTATGATGTCGCAGCGGAGGATATCCGGTCTGCTATCCGTGCTTTGGAGATGCTTGTGGGACGGGTCGGTGTTGAGAACCTACTGGACGAAATATTCTCAAGTTTCTGCTTGGGGAAATGAGGAGTGTTTCACGTGAAACATCCAGATTATGATGTGATTGTTGTTGGCGGTGGTCATGCCGGCACGGAGGCTGCACATGCAGCAGCCCGCATGGGTGTGAGGACCGCACTCGTGACCCTGACCAAGGAGGGCATCGGTGTGATGTCCTGTAATCCCGCCATTGGCGGATTGGGGAAGGGGCATCTTGTCCGAGAGATAGACGCCCTTGATGGCGTCATGGGGCGTGTTGCAGATAAGGCCGGTATCCAGTTTCGACTGCTGAACAGACGTAAAGGCCCTGCGGTTCAGGGGCCGAGAGCGCAATCCGATCGTAAGATCTACCGCCTGCAAATGCTCGCCGAAACTCAGGATCAGTCCAACTTGGATATCGTCATCGGTGAGGTTGTCGACTTTCTTATGACCGGTGACCGCATTCAGGGTGTGCGTCTCGCCGATGATAGTGAAATATTCAGCCAGGCCGTGATCCTGACTTCAGGCACGTTTTTAAGAGGCGTCATTCATATCGGGGACGTCTCCAGGCCCGGCGGCCGAATGGGTGATAAGCCCTCAGTGCGGCTTGCAGAGCGGCTGGACAGTTTTGATCTTCGCTTGGGAAGATTGAAAACCGGCACTCCGCCGCGACTGGATGGTCGGACAATCGCTTGGAATAGACTTGAAGGCCAACCTGGAGATGAAGATCCCACTCTGTTCAGCTTCCTGAGTAAGTCAATTTCAGCGCCTCAAGTGGTGTGTGGGATCACACACACCAATGAAAACACACATGATATCATCCGGGATAATCTTGCCAGATCTGCGATGTATGGTGGGCATATTGAAGGGGTAGGGCCCAGATATTGCCCATCCATCGAAGATAAAATTGTGCGCTTTGCCGATAAGACAAGCCATCAAATCTTTCTTGAGCCGGAAGGTGCGGATGATCATACCGTTTATCCAAACGGCATCTCAACGAGCCTGCCGGTGGATGTCCAAGAGCGCTACGTGCGCTCGATAGTCGGATTGGAAAAAACCGAAATACTCCAGCCAGGATATGCAATTGAGTATGACTATGTCGATCCTCGCGCGCTTGGGTTGGATCTAGCGCTGAAATCGCATCAAGGCTTGTATCTAGCCGGCCAGATCAATGGCACGACGGGTTATGAGGAAGCTGCAGCTCAAGGGCTAGTGGCTGGTCTGAACGCGGCGCGCTATGCAAAAGGAAACGATCCGGTCACATTCAGTCGCTCTGAAAGCTATATAGGCGTGATGATCGATGATCTGACAACCAATGGCGTAACTGAGCCCTATCGCATGTTCACATCGCGGGCTGAGTTTCGTCTTTCACTTCGCGCCGATAATGCTGATCAACGGCTGACAGGAATTGGCATCAAGTTGGGCTGCGTGGGAGAACGCCGCCACGCTGCCTTCTCCAAAAAAATGGAGAAGCTTAAGGCTGCGCGGGACGTGATGGATAGCCGTCAATTCACGCCAAAGGAAATCAACGAGGCCGGCGTAACTGTGAACCAGGACGGGAACCGGCGAACTGCCACGGATGTGCTGGCGTTCCCGAATGTCGTTTTTGAAGATATCCTGCGCTTGCTTCCCGAGTTGGAGCAGTGCGAGGAGCCTATTCGCCGACAGATCGAGCGGGACGCTCTCTATGCGAATTATATCCTCCGTCAGAAGCGAGAGATCGAGGCGATGAAGCGAGATGAAGGATATCTTATTCCCGCTGACTTTACCTATGATTTCGAAGGGCTTTCGAACGAGTTGCGCGGAAAGTTGGAACGATCAAGACCTGAAACCCTCGCGCAGGCTGGTCGGGTGGATGGCATGACACCAGCTGCACTTGCTTTGATCCTTGCCAGGCTCCGGCGTGGCAGTACTGTGACCCAGGGTAGGACCGCCTGAGATGACTGAAATGCAAATTGGAAAGTCATATGTTTCACGTGAAACATATGATCGCCTTAAGCATTATGAAAGTTTGGTAAAGAAGTGGTCTCCCAAGATCAATCTCGTAGCAAAATCCACTCTGGACAGTGTTTGGGACCGGCATATCGTCGACTCTATCCAGATTTGTGAGCTGACTGAATTTCCGAAGACTTGGGTCGATATCGGCAGCGGCGGCGGCTTTCCTGGGGTGGTTGTGGCGATCATTGCAGCGGAGCGGGCGCCTGATTGTTCGATCACGCTGATTGAAAGCGATCAAAGGAAATGCGCCTTTCTACGCACGGCTATTAGGGAATGCGGCGCGACGGCAAAAGTGGTTTCTGAGAGAATTGAAAAGGTTCCATCAATCGGCGCCGATGTCATGTCTGCCCGCGCTCTGGCTGATCTGACGACTCTTCTTGGTTTTGCCGAACATCATCTTCATCCCGGTGGAATTGCTTTGCTTTCCAAAGGAGTGCAATGGAAAAAAGAAGTGGATAACGCGAGGAGTCAATGGCAATTCGACCTGAAATCTACTAGTAGTTGGACTGAACCCGAGGCGGTTATACTAGAAATCAGGGGAGTGACGCGTGTCTGATTTGTCCCGGCCGGCTGGGCCTCGTATTATTGCAGTCGCCAACCAAAAGGGCGGAGTTGGCAAAACCACGACAGCAATCAATTTGGCGGCGGCCTTGGCAGAAACCGGCTACAGGGTTTTGGTCGTCGATCTTGATCCGCAAGGAAACGCGTCTACAGGTTTAGGTATCGAAGCAGCCGACCGGACCCATACGACATATGATCTTCTCGTTGATGATGTCGCATTGAGCGATGTCATTCGAGAGACTGAGATCGAAGATCTTTGCATCATTCCTGCTACCGTCGATCTGAGTTCGGCTGATATCGAGCTTTTCACCAATGAGAAGCGCAGCTTCCTGCTGCACGATGCACTTCGTCAGCCGGCAATGGATGAATACGACTGGGATTATATCCTGATCGACTGCCCACCATCGCTGAACCTATTGACGGTTAATGCTATGGTGGCTTCGGATTCGGTTCTCGTTCCTTTGCAGAGTGAGTTCTTTGCTCTGGAAGGGGTGTCTCAGCTGATGTTGACCATCCGTGAGGTGCGTCAAACCGCCAATCCCAATCTTCGTATTGAGGGGATTGTCCTTACCATGTTTGATCGCCGGAATAATTTGTCTCAGCAGGTTGAGCAGGACGCTCGCGGTCATTTGGGGGAGTTGGTATTCGAAACGAAGATCCCTCGTAACGTACGTGTCAGTGAGGCGCCGTCTTATGCGCTGCCGGTGCTGAACTACGACACAAACTCGCTTGGGGCGAATGCGTATCGCGCCCTTGCAGAAGAACTGATTGCGAGACATCAAAAACTCGCAGCCTGACCACAGCTGGAGGCGCAGTAATGTCAGAAAAGAAAAACAAACCCAGAGGATTGGGAAGAGGCTTGTCAGCTCTAATGGCGGATGTGAACCCGGAACCTGTTAGCACAGAAAAACAGACAGTCAGAAGCACCGAAGTCATGGTGCCGATTGAAAAAGTAATCGCGAACCCGGATCAGCCGCGTCGCCAGTTCCTACAGGAGGATTTGGACGATCTGACGGCGTCAATCAGGGAAAAGGGCGTACTTCAGCCGCTGATCGTGCGCCCGCGCCCAGGCGGTCAATACGAGATTGTTGCCGGCGAACGTCGTTGGCGTGCCGCGCAAGGCGCTCAGCTGCACGAGGTCCCAGTTATTATTCGGGATTACTCTGATGTCGAGATGATGGAAGTCGCCATTATCGAAAACATTCAGCGGTCCGACCTGAATGCGATGGAAGAGGCGCAGAGCTATAAACAGCTTATGGATAAATTTGGCCATACCCAGGAGAAAATGGCCGAGGCATTAGGGAAGAGCCGTAGTCACATTGCAAATCTCGTCCGGCTGTTGCATTTGCCGGATGATGTTCAGACCTTGGTTCAGGAGCGCCGCCTTTCGGCCGGTCATGCTCGTGCTCTGATCACCTCAGACAACGCGTCAGAGCTCGCCAATAAAATCGTCAAGGGCGGTCTGTCGGTTCGCGCAACTGAGGCTCTGGTGAAGAAGGATGCAGCGGGTCTTCAGGCTGCGACCTCTCGCTCGGCGAAGAAGTCTGCAGAGAAGGATGCCGATACCCGTGCGTTGGAAGCTGATCTATCAGCTGCCTTGCGTATGAAGGTGTCGATTGACCATCGTGCTGGTGGCGAGAGCGGGGTTGTATCTATCAGCTACGCGTCTCTGGATGAGTTGGATGATCTTTGCGGACGTCTCAGCCGTTAGGGCGCGTCCAAATAAAGACCATCACTGCGCTTAGGACAATGGCCTGGATGATCAGGACATGTGAAGGGGCAGACAGCAGAATGGACAGGCTGAAAACGGCGGCAACCGATAGGGTTGCCGCTTTTTTTGCGGCCGGGCGAATCGCTCCTCTTTCGTGCCAGTCCTGAATCATGGGGCCGAATAAGCGGTGACTGATGATCCAGTCATGCAGGCGTTCGGAGGAGTTGGCAAAGAAGAAGCTTGCAAGAAGAAGGAAGGGGACTGTCGGCAGAAGTGGGAGGGCAACACCCAGTAGCGCCAGGCCAACACAGAGCATTCCGAGCGTGGCGTATAGAACCCTCATTCGATCACTCCACCAATAGTTCGCGGAGGACCGCATTCAAGACTGCACGACCGGAATCGGTTGCCCGCAGACGGTTGCCCGAAATCTCGATCATACCGATATCTGCCAAGTCGGAGATACGGTCAGCAGGAAGTGATCGGCCGGAGATTTCCTGAAAACGATCACTATCTAGCCCCTCGACAAGCCGCATGCCCATCATCATGTATTCGGCGCTACTCTCTTCTGATGTCAATTGCGTGCGGCTGGTCTCACCGGTTGTGCGTTCGGCGGCATTGAGCCAGGCACCGGGTTGAAGATAGGTTTCAGTAGCATATCGCTGACCTCCAATGGTGAGGCGTCCATGGGCGCCCGGACCGATACCAAGGTAATCACCATACCGCCAATAGATCAGATTGTGTCGGGACTCCGCACCGGGGCGTGCATGATTGGAGATTTCATAAGCGGGCAAGCCATGATTGTCGCAGATTTCTTGTGTCGCTAGATACATGTCTGCTGCGTTGTCATCACTGGGAAGATCCCGCAGCTTGCCCTTGGCATAGCGATCCCCAAAGGCGGTACCTTCCTCAATTGTCAGCTGGTAGAGAGAAAGATGATCAATGGCCATCGACAAGGCCTGATCAAGCTCCTGTCGCCAGTCGGTGAGTGTTTGGCCCTGTCGGGCATAGATCAGATCGAAACTGACTCGGTCAAAGCAGTTTCGAGCCACATCAAACGCCTTCTGCGCCTCGGCGACGTTGTGCAAACGCCCCAAGCGGCGTAGGTCATCGTCGTTAAGTGCCTGAATACCCATAGAAATCCGATTGACGCCGGCATCTCGGTAACCAGCAAAGCGACCGGCTTCGACCGAGGTCGGATTTGCTTCAAGCGATATCTCTATGTCATTGGAAAAAGGCCATATTTCACGCGCCGTTTCGATGATGGAGGCGACAGTATCCGGATGCATCAGCGACGGCGTACCGCCTCCGAAGAAGATAGTGTTCAAGACACGACCAGAAAGCTCTGGAGCAGCGCGCAGCATCTCTGCACGATAGGCGGCGGCCCATCTGGTTTGATCAATCTGCGCCGTGACATGGCTGTTGAAATCGCAGTAGGGGCATTTGGCCTGGCAGAACGGCCAGTGGATATAAAGCCCAAAACCCCCGTTGCGCCAATCATCCACCGAAACAAGCCTCGACGAATTTGGCAACGGCCTGGCCGCGGTGGCTGATCTTGTTCTTGGCCCAGCGATCCATTTCGGCGCAGGTCTGATCATGACCATCAGGTTGGAACATTGGATCGTAGCCAAAGCCGTCCTTGCCCCGAATGGGCCAGACGAGTTGTCCAGGCATCACACCTTCAAAGACCTCATCATGACCATCTGGCCAGGCCAGAACCAAAGTGCAGCGGAATTGGGCGAGCCGCGGGTGGGGGGCTTGTTTCGCTTCCAGTTCGTTATGGGCACGCGTCATTGCCATCATGAAATCGCGTCCGTCACCGGTTTCTGCCCAGTCGGCAGTATACACTCCGGGTGCGCCGTCGAGCGCATCAATGGTGATACCCGAGTCATCGGACAGGGCGGGTAGGCCGGTCGCCTTTGCGGCGGCATGGGCCTTGATCCGCGCATTTCCGACAAAGGTATCTTCTGTCTCGGCCGGCTCGGGCAGGTCCATTTCGCCGGCACCAATTACCGTGACGCCAAACGGCTGGAGGAGATGCTTCATCTCCTCCAGCTTGCCTTTGTTGTGTGTGGCGACAAGCAGGCGGTCGCCGGCAAACTTGCGTGTCATGCGCAGGCTGCCTTTTGCATCTCGGCCAGTTCAGCGGTGCCTTTGGTCGCCAAATCCATCAGGGTGTTCAATTGCTCACGGCTGAACATGGATCCTTCGGCGGACATCTGGACTTCGATCAACTGGCCCGATCCAGTAATGATGAAATTGCCATCCACGCCGGCTTCGGAATCCTCAGGGTAGTCGAGATCCAGGACAGGCTGGCCTGCATAGATACCGCAGGAAACGGCCGCGACGGGATCAACAAGCGGGTCTATCTTGACCTCACCTGTCTTCATCAGTTTGTTCACTGCAAGCCGCAATGCCACCCAACCACCGGTGATCGACGCACAGCGCGTGCCGCCGTCGGCCTGGAGGACATCGCAGTCGATGCTGATCTGCCGTTCGCCAAGCGCGACGCGGTCAACACCTGCGCGCAGGGCACGACCGATGAGGCGCTGGATTTCGACAGTGCGGCCACCCTGTTTGCCCATTGCGGCTTCACGGCGCATACGGGTGTTCGTGGCGCGGGGCAGCATCCCATATTCGGCGGTTACCCAGCCCAACCCGGTGCCTTTGATAAAGGGCGGAACGCGGTCCTCGATGGTTGCGGTACACAGCACATGGGTGTCGCCCATCTTGATCAGGCAGGACCCTTCGGCGTGTTTGGTGAAGCCTGTTTCGATGGAAACGGCGCGCATTTGGTTCAAGTCTCGTCCAGAGGGTCGCATGGGTCATCCTTTGTTTGCTTACCAATCGGGATAGCGCCCGCAGGGTTGGCGATGCAAGCATGATTGACCTTTTGATGCTGCGCTCTTTAATGACAAGGGTAGGGGCGGGCGAAGCCTTGCGCAGAAACGGCAGCGACCACACATAGAGTGCGATGAACAGCAGTAGTGACATTCTGAAGGATATGAACGACCGGTCGCGGGACGTGTTCCGCGCTGTTGTGGAATCCTATCTTGAGACGGGAGATCCGGTTGGCAGCCGTACCCTGACGCGCTCCCTGAACGAGAAGGTAAGCGCCGCCACGGTGCGTAACGTGATGCAGGATCTGGAGCATCTGGGGTTGCTGAACAGTCCGCACACCAGTGCCGGGCGGGTGCCAACACAGGTCGGTTTGCGGATGTTTGTTGATGGTCTGTTGGAGGTTGGTGATCTCAATAATCAGGATCGTCAAAAAATTGATGAAACCATGGGCACGAATTCCGGGACCGGGTCCGCAGGTCTTGCAGGTATGTTGGATCGTGTAGGCTCCGCGCTATCAGGCGTGACACGGGGAGCATCTCTGGTGCTGACGCCCAAGCACGAGGCAGAGATCCGGCACATCGAATTCGTCACCCTGGCCCATGATCGCGCTCTGGTCGTGCTGGTGTTCTCAGACGGCCACGTGGAAAATCGTCTGTTCACGCCACCGCCGGGGCAAACGCCAAGTTCGATGCGGGAGGCGGCAAATTTTCTGAACGCTTTGATCGAAGGGCGCACATTGGGCGATGTGCGCGGTGCGATACAGGAAGAGATCAAGGCCCGTCAGCAGCAGATCGACGTTCTGGCCCGTGAAATGATCGAAAGCGGTCTGGCGGCTTGGGAAGATGAGGGCAGCGATACGGCGCGACTGATTGTGCGCGGCCGGGCGAATCTGCTGTCGGAAGGGGGGGCGGCTGAGGAGCTGGACCGGATCCGAAACCTGTTTGATGACCTCGAACGGAAGCGCGATATCGAGGAGTTTCTCCAGCTGACCGAGGATGGCGAAGGTGTGCGCATTTTTATCGGTTCGGAGAACAAACTTTTTTCACTTTCGGGTTCCTCTTTGGTGGTGTCTCCCTATATGAACGCGGATCGAAAGATCATTGGTGCGGTGGGTGTCATTGGCCCGACCCGCCTGAATTACGGCCGGATCGTGCCGATTGTGGACTATACGGCGCAACTGGTCGGGAAGCTTCTTTCCGACCGGACTTAGAGGTGAAATATGGCAGAGCCCAAGAACGACGATTTTTTGGACGACATCACAGAAGCCGAAGCGGAAGAGCTCTCTGCGCAGACTGAAGAATATGATGATGCTGCACTGGAATTGGACAGCCTGCGTGCCGAACGGGATGAACTGAAAGACCGTTTCATGCGCGCGCTGGCGGATGCGGAAAACGCCCGCAAGCGCGGCGACAAGGCGCGTCGCGAAGCTGAGCAATACGGTGGGTCCAAACTGGCACGTGACATGCTGCCGGTATACGACAACATGAAACGCGCGATTGAAGCGGCGACCGATGAGCAGCGTGAAGTTTCTGCAGCGCTGATCGAAGGCGTCGAACTCACCATGCGGGCGCTGCTCGGCGTGTTTGAAAAACATGGTATGCAGGTGATCGCGCCGGAAGTGGGCGATAGATTTGACCCGCAGGTGCATGAAGCCATGTTCGAAGCTCCGGTTCCGGGAACCAAAGCCGGCGATATCATTCAGGTATCTGCCGAAGGGTTCATGTTGCACGACCGTCTTCTGCGCCCCGCGCAGGTTGGCGTGTCTTCGACACCGGCAGGTTGATACCGGCGGTCGTAGGCGGGCCTATGGCCCGTGCCTGCGGCGCGAGTATTTTTGGAAAGATGACAAGCGGCCCTTGGTGATCCAAGCTGGCCGCTTTTCTATGTCAGCTCGCGGCCTCCTTCAGGCGGTAGAGTGCCTCCAGCGCCTCTCTTGGTGAGAGATCGTCGGGGTGGATGTCGCCCAGGAGCTGTTCCAATTGTGACGGACCTGCCGGAGCTTTCGGTTGCGGAGGCGGGGCGGCTGCAAACAGCGGCAAATCGTCGATCTGAATTTTGCCGGCGCCACTGCGGCTGCCTTCCTCCAGCATGTCGAGCACATCGCGGGCCCGGGTGACAACGCTTGCCGGGAGCCCTGCGAGCTGGGCCACCTGTACCCCGTAGGAGCGATCTGCTGCGCCTTTCTTCACTTCGTGAAGGAAGATTACATCGCCTTCCCATTCCTTGACTGAAACCGTGGCATTCTCGACGCCAGGCAATTTGCCGGCGAGCTGGGTCAGCTCGTGATAATGGGTGGCAAACAGCGCCCGGGCTCGGTTGACCTCATGCAGGTGTTCCAGTGTTGCCCAGGCAATCGAGAGGCCGTCATAGGTTGCGGTGCCGCGTCCGATTTCATCGAGGATCACCAGCGCCCGGTCATCCGCCTGATTGAGGATTGCTGCGGTTTCGACCATTTCCACCATAAAGGTTGACCGGCCCCGTGCGAGATCGTCAGAGGCACCGACACGGCTGAACAATTGGCTGATCAGCCCGATATGAGCGCTGTCGGCAGGTACATAACTGCCGATTTGCGCGAGTATGGCGATCAAGGCATTCTGGCGCAGAAAGGTTGATTTGCCGGCCATATTCGGGCCGGTCAGCAACCAGATCGCGGCACCACCGTTGGCCGTGAGTGCACAGTCATTTGCCACAAATGAAGTCCCACCCTGCTGGCGCAGGGCCTGTTCCACAACTGGGTGCCGTCCACCGGTGATGTCAAAGGCTCGGGAGTTATCAACCGATGGTCGTTGCCAGTTCTCACCTAGGGCCAGATCGGCAAGCGCTGTAACAAGATCCAGTTCCGCCAACCCGCGCGCGGCAGCATTCAATCTCGCGGCATGGTCGAGAATAGCGCAGGAAAGCCTTGTATAGAGCCGTTTCTCTATTTCCAAGGCGAGGTTGCCCGCATTCAGGATGCGTGTTTCGATCTCACTGAGTTCGACAGTGGTGAAACGCACCTGATTGGCGGTGGTCTGGCGATGAATATATGTCTCTGACAATGGGGCAGAGAGCATTTTCTCGGCATGGGTTGCCGTGGTTTCAATGAAGTAGCCCAGCACATTATTGTGCTTGATCTTCAACGAGGTGATACCGGTGTGGTCCGAGTATTTCTTTTGCAGGGCCGCAATGACGGATCGCCCTTCGTCGCGCAGGGTGCGGGCTTCGTCCAGATCGCTGTCGTAGCCTTCGGCAATGAAACCGCCGTCGCGCGCCAAAAGTGGCGGTTCTGCGATCAGCGCTGCGTCAAGGAGGGGGAGGAGATCATCAAACCCGGTCAGGCCAGCGAGTGCCTGCTGCAACAGCTCAGGCATCTCCATCGTCGCGCAGAGATTGGAAATCGCCTCCGCCTGGATCAGCGTATTGCGTACGGCGGCGAGGTCTCGGGGACCGCCTCGCTCAAGCGCAAGGCGGGAGAGTGCCCGGTCAAGATCAGGTGTCTTGCGCAGGGTGGCCCGCAGAGATTGGCCCAGCTGCGTTTGCTCGACGATGAAGTCCAGAGACGCCAACCGCGCACTGATCACATCGAGATTGCGGGAGGGGCTGGACAGCCGTTGTTCGAGCAGACGCCCACCGGCGGGCGTCACCGTGCGATCAACCACTGAAAGCAACGAGCCGCTTCGCCCCCCGGTCATCGAGCGGGTGAGTTCCAGGCTGCGGCGGGTTGCGGCGTCAATCTGCACGACGCGGTCTTCGGCTTCCTGTACCGGTGGCTGGAGAAGGGGCAATTTGCCCTTCTGGGTGATATCAAGATAGTCGATCACCGCGCCCATCGCCGAAATCTCGGCGCGGCTGAAGGTGCCGTATGCCTCGAGCGTCGAGACCTTGAACAGATCGCAGATACGTTTCTCAGCGGCGCTGCTGTCGAAGCTGGACTTGGCCAATGGGGTCACGGGGATCTGGTGGTCGTCAGCTATGGGACGCAGATGATCCAGCGCTGGGCCATCAGCCACAATCAGTTCGGAAGGGGCCAGACGTGCCAGTTCGGGCGATAGTCGCACGGCCGCGACTGGCATCACGTGAAATGCACCCGTCGAGATATCGGCCCAGGCAAGCGCCGCCTGGTCGCGCAATTCGCAATAGGCGGTCAGAAAGTTATGACGACGCGCCTCCAGCAGGGAATCCTCGGTGATGGTGCCGGGTGTGACCAGTCGCACCACATCGCGTTTCACAACGGATTTGGACCCGCGTTTCTTAGCCTCTGCGGGGCTTTCGAGCTGTTCACCGACCGCCACACGAAAGCCTTTGCGGATCAGCGTCAACAGGTATCCCTCCGCCGCATGGACGGGCACGCCGCACATCGGGATATCCTCGCCTTCGTGTTTACCGCGTTTGGTCAGCGCAATGTCGAGCGCTTCGGCAGCGTTTACGGCATCGTCGAAGAACATCTCGTAGAAATCACCCATGCGGTAGAACAGGAGGGCATCCGGGTACTGCGCCTTGATGTCGAGGTATTGGGCCATCATCGGCGTGACTGTGGACAAAGTTCGGCTCCGTAAAATGGGGGATTTGGTTGGCGCGACCTTACAAATCAGGCGACTGCGACGAAAGGTGAAAACGCAACTTCGTTGAGATGATGCGCGTGCTGAGCTATGACGCTTGGGACAGTGAGAGGACACCCAAAGCCAATGCCCAAAGCCAAGATTACCAACGAAGAGGCGCTTGCCTTCCATCTGGAACCGACACCCGGAAAATGGGAGATCAACGCAACGGTCCCGATGACCACGCAGCGCGATTTGTCGCTGGCTTACTCGCCCGGTGTAGCTGTGCCCTGCGAGGCGATCGCGGCGAACCCGGAGACGGCTTATGATTATACGAACAAGGGCAACCTTGTGGCCGTGATCTCCAACGGGACCGCGGTGCTGGGTTTGGGAAATCTGGGTGCGCTTGGATCCAAACCGGTAATGGAGGGCAAGTCGGTCCTGTTCAAACGATTTGCGGATGTGAATTCCATCGACATCGAGTTGGACACCGAGGATCCGGATGAGTTCATCAAGGCGGTGCGCCTGATGGGGCCGACGTTTGGCGGGATCAATCTTGAGGATATCAAGGCGCCGGAGTGTTTCATTATCGAGCAGAAGCTCAAGGAAGAGATGGATATCCCGGTCTTCCATGATGATCAGCACGGCACCGCTGTGATCTGCGCGGCCGGCCTGATCAATGCACTGCATATCTCTGGCAAGAAAATCGAGGATGTAAAGATCGTCCTCAATGGTGCCGGAGCTGCCGGCATTGCCTGTATCGAGCTCCTGAAAGCTATGGGCGCGCGGCATGAGAACTGTATCGTCTGTGATACCAAGGGCGTGATTTATCAGGGGCGCACCGAGGGTATGAACCAGTGGAAGTCAGCCCACGCCGTCAAGACGGAACTGCGCTCCCTGGAAGAGGCCATGAAGGACGCGGATGTGTTCCTTGGCGTTTCTGTCAAAGGGGCGGTCACACAGGACATGGTAAAATCCATGGCCGACAATCCGGTGATTTTTGCGATGGCAAACCCGGATCCGGAGATTACACCGGAAGAAGCCCATGAAGTGCGCGTTGATGCTATCGTCGCCACAGGCCGATCAGACTACCCCAATCAGGTGAACAACGTGCTGGGGTTCCCATATCTGTTCCGCGGCGCACTGGATATTCATGCGCGCGCCATCAACGACGAGATGAAAATTGCCTGCGCCCATGCTCTGGCAGGTCTTGCGCGTGAGGATGTGCCGGATGAGGTGGCGCTGGCCTATGGGAAATCGCTGTCCTTTGGCCGTGACTACATCATCCCGACTCCCTTTGATCCGCGTTTGATCCATCGCATTCCGCCAGCAGTTGCCAAGGCTGGTATGGACACTGGTGTCGCGCGTCGGCCGATCATAGATATGGATGCCTATGAGCACGGCCTGCGTGGTCGGATGGATCCGACTCAGTCGATCCTTCGCGGATTGAACGCGCGTGCACGCGCAGCGCAATCGCGGATGATCTTTGCCGAAGGTGACGATCCCCGCGTCTTGCGTGCGGCGGTGATGTATCAACGCTCCGGCTTTGGTAAGGCGCTGGTTGTTGGACGCCCCGATGATGTGCGTAGCAAGCTGGAAACAGCCGGGCTGGGGGATGCGGTTCGTGAGTTGGAAATCGTGAACGCGGCCAATACTCAGCATTTCGAAACCTATAAGGACTTTCTTTATGAGCGGCTGAATCGCAAGGGATTTGACCGTAAGGATGTTCACCGGCTGGTTGGCCGTGATCGCCATGTGTTCTCGGCCCTGATGCTTGCGCACGGGCATGGTGACGGCTTGGTCACAGGGGCGACGCGGAAGTCGGCGCATGTGCTGGACCAGATCAACCATGTGTTTGATGCGGATGCGACAAATGGATCGGCTGGTGTGACCGCACTGCTGCACAAGGGTCGTATCGTTCTGATCGGTGATACATTGGTGCATGAATGGCCGGATGAGAATGATCTCGCCAATATCGCCGAACATGCGGCCGGGGTGGCCCGTCATATGGGCCTGGAGCCACGGGTTGCGTTTGTGAGCTTCTCGACCTTTGGCTATCCGGTCTCCGAACGGGCCGAGAAAATGCACATCGCGCCGGCAGTTCTGGACAAGCGCGGCGTTGATTTTGAGTACGAAGGCGAAATGACGGTCGACGTGGCGCTGAACGCCAAGGCACAGGAGGCATATCCGTTCCAGCGTCTCACTGGTCCGGCCAATATCCTGATCGTGCCCGCGCGGCACTCAGCGTCGATCTCGGTCAAGTTGATGCAGGAAATGGGGGGCGCGACGGTTGTTGGTCCAATCCTGTCCGGTGTTGATAAACCGATCCAGATCTGCTCCACAACGTCGACTGCAAACGACATTCTGAACATGGCGGTTCTGGCTGCCTGCAACATCGGGTGATTTCATGGCGATCTGGAATTTGGGCTCAATCAACGCCGACATGATCTATGCGCTGCCTCATATGCCAGCTGCGGGGGAAACTCTTGCGGCGGAGGGGCTGGAGCAGTTCCTGGGCGGAAAGGGAGCAAATATGTCTGTGGCCGCCGCGCGCGCAGGCAGTCATGTCTGCCATCTTGGCGCGGTCGGACCGGACGGGGCCTGGGCCGTCACGCGGTTGTTGGAATATGGCGTCGACACGCGCCATATTGCGCAGCTGGAGGTGCCGACCGGCCATGCAATCATCGCGGTTGATCCGTCGGGCGAGAACCAGATTATCCTGTTTCCCGGGGCCAACCGTCAGATCGGCGAAGATCAGGTCGGCTCTGCGTTGTCAGAGGCGAGTGCGGGTGACATTTTGGTGATGCAGAACGAGACCAACATGCAGGCCGAGGCTGCACGAATGGGTCGCGATCTTGGCCTGAAGGTTGCCTATGCCGCCGCGCCTTTTGATGCAGAGGCAGTCCAGGCGGTCCTGCCGTATCTCGACTATCTGTTCCTGAACGAGGTCGAAGCCGAACAGCTGCGTGAAGCGACCGGCAAGACGCCCGAAGCGCTGGGCGTGTCAGATGTTATCGTGACTCTGGGGTCCAAGGGCGCGCGCCATTATGCGTGCGAGAGTGGTGAAACCCACGATGTTGCAGCGCATTCGGTTGTTCCGGTCGACACAACGGGTGCCGGAGATACCTTCACGGGGTATGTGCTCTCGGGATTGGACCGTGGCATGCCGATGGCGCAGGCCTTGGCGCAGGCCAGTCGCGCAGCTGCATTGATGGTCACCCGCAAAGGCACCGCCGATGTGATCCCCGACCTGAAAGAGGTGCAAGACGCAAGTTTCTGACAACATCAATCAGTCAATATGAAAAAGGCGCGTGTTCCACCGCGCCTTTTTCGTGCAGTTATCCATGGTGCCGCACCTAGTGCTGCTTGGCAAAAGGCGCTGCGGCCCCCCATAGCTGCAATACCCTTGCATCGCGACCACAGGCCTGCCGATATCGCTTATACGCCTCCGATTGACGTTTGGGACCAAATCGCGTGAGCACCAGCCGGTTCCCTTTGTAATAATCCTGATGGTAGGCATCGGCGGGATAGAATGCCGTTGCGGGAAGGATCGGTGTGACGATGGCGTGACCGAGTTCTGCTTGCGCCTTGGCCTTGGCAGCCTCTGCGGCAGATTGCTGATCCGATCCAGAGACGAATATGGCCGTTCTGTAGCTGTCGCCGCGGTCGCAGAACTGACCACCGGCATCTGTCGGATCAACTGACCTCAGGAACATGGACAGCAACTGATGGCGCGTTACTTTTTTGGGGTCAAACCGGATTTGAACCGCTTCGTAGTGACCGGTGCCGCCGGCGGTGACCTGTTTGTACGTAGGTGATGGCACGCTGCCGCCCGTGAAGCCGGATACTGCCGAGAGAACACCTGGAACGCTTTCAAAATCGCTTTCCACGCACCAGAAGCAGCCACCCGCCACGGTCAGGGTTTCGACGTTCTGGGCATGGGCCTGATGACCTTTCAAGGCCACGGCCAGCACCATGAACAAGGTCAGTACGATTGGTCTAAGGGATTTGGTCGAACGCATCATGGCCTCCATCGTTGCTCTACTGTGGCTCGGTGCTCTTTCGGGCTCAATCACATGACATGGTTTGTCACGGCTTGGTGACGGGAAGTTACCGCTTGGAAATGGGATCCAATGCTTCTAGCGTGCGCCTCGCAGGAGGAGCAGATGACCAAGAAAATGAGTACGCACCAAGCGGAAGAAGATCAGCGCAACGAAGAGATCCTGATCTATCTGAACGGCGAGATTGTTCCGAAAGCTGACGCCAAGGTCAGCGTCTATGACAGCGGTTTCATGCTGGGTGACGGCGTTTGGGAGGGGCTGCGCCTCTATGATGGGACCTGGGCCTTCATGGATGAGCATCTGGACCGCCTGTTCGAGGCTGCAAAGGCGATTGATCTGGATATCGGCATGTCCCCTGATCAGGTCAAACAGGTCGTGCTGGACACGCAGAAAGCCAATGGTATGACCACAGATGCCCATGCGCGGCTGATGGTGACACGCGGCGTGAAAACTCGGCCTTTTCAACATCCCTCGCTGTCGCAGCAGGGACCGACCTTCACCATCATCATGGAGCATTCGCGCCCTCACCTGCCGCGCCCGATCCGGCTGGCAACCGTGCCACATCTGCGCGGACTGCCGATGACGCAGGATCCGAAGCTGAATTCGCATTCCAAGCTCAACTGCATCTTGGCCTGTATCGCAGCCGAGAAGGCGGGCGCCGACGAAGGGCTGATGCTGGACGCGAACGGCTTTGTGAACACGACGAACGCCTGCAATTTCTTTATCGTTCGCAAAGGTGAAGTTTGGACCTCGACCGGTGACTACTGCATGAACGGGATCACCCGACAGAAAGTGATCGACCTGTGCCGCGCCAACGACATCCCTGTCTTTGAGCGCAACTATTCACTGGTGGATACCTACGGCGCGGATGAGGCTTTCCTGACCGGAACCTTTGGTGCGCAGACGCCCGTGGGCGAGATCGATGGTCGCCAGATCGGTGAGGGTGCCATGGGGCCTGTGACCGAGCGGATCCGCTCGCTCTACAAGGATCTCATCGCGCGGGAGTGCGCCTGATGCGGATCGCGATGTGGTCAGGGCCGCGCAATCTGTCGACGGCGATGATGTATGCATTTGGCAATCGCGGCGATTGCGCTGTGGTGGATGAACCTTTTTATGCGGCGTATCTGGCGAAAACGGGACTGGAGCACCCAATGCGCGCCGAGATCCTGGAGAGCCAGCCACAGGAGCCGGCAGCGGTCGTGGATTTGTTGCTGGGGCCGGTCCCGGCTGCAAAACCGTTTTTCTATCAGAAGCACATGACGCAGCATATGATCGAGGGCATACCCCGTGACTGGATGCGTGAGGTAACAAATGTGTTTCTGATCCGCCATCCGGCGCGGGTCATTGCCTCCTACGCGGAGAAACGGGAAAATCCGACGTTGGATGACATAGGGTTTCGCCAGCAGGCGGAATTGCTCGATCTGGTCCAGAGTTGGGGTCAGAGTCCGGTGGTTCTGGACAGCAACGATATTCGCAGAGATCCCGCGCAGATGCTGGAACGGCTCTGTGACAGGATCGAGATGCCGTTTTCCCCGAAGATGCTGTCATGGCCCATGGGCGGACACAAGGACGACGGCATCTGGGCGGCACATTGGTATGGATCTGTCTGGCAGTCGACGAAATTCGCAGGACCAGAAGGACCGTTGCCCGAGGTTCCGGATGAACTGCAACCGGTTCTGCAAGCGGCATTGCCCTATTACGAGCAGCTGCAAACGACAAAGATCTGACGGAAGGGAACGAGGGGGGGCGCTGCCCCCTCGCGCCTGCGGCGCTTCACCCCCGGAGTATTTTTTGGAAAGATGACAGGCCGCAGGGCTGCGTCGTGATCAGCCGATCAGCTTGCCCAGTTTCATTGCCACCCCCATATCACCTGAAATTTTCAGTTTGCCCATCATCACGCCGGTCATCGGGTTCAGTTTTCCGGTGAGCAGCTTCTTCAGGTTTTCGGTACTGATGCGGATGGTGCAGTCGGTGTCACGGTTTTCTGTCGTGGCATCGCCATCTGCGAGAACGATGACGCCATCGTCGCCGCAATCGAATTTCAACGAACCGTCAAAGTTTTTCCCGGTCAGCCCGGCGCGGATACCATCCGCCAGCGGTTGAAGTGCCATCGTCTCCCCCTCGGTATCTTTGCGCCAAGGGTTAGGCATCCGTCTGTCAGCAGGCAAGGGTGACCAAAGGGGAGGTTACGTCAGCTTTCAAGACAGGCTGCTACGGGTGACCGGGCAGGGGGTTCCGTCGAAAAACGTCTCTAATACTTGTGAAAACACATCTGGTGCGCCAGGAACGGCAGCAAAGAGCGTCATTGATGAGCAGAGTTTCCTGGCGTCAGTTTCGCCGAGGATGGACGCGGCGCTGCGGTCTTTGTGGGTGAGCAGCAGCTCGCTCGCCTCGGTCAACCGCGCGTTCAGGACCGGATGGGCCAGATACGCGGTGGCCTCCGTCAGATCCTCGATCCCGTAGAGCTGCGCCATATGGGACTGGCCAAGGTCAGCAAGCTGGGGAAAGACGAACCACATCCAGTGGCTCGTCTTTTTACCGGCGGAGAGTTCGGCGCGGACATCGTTCCAAACGGTGTCCTGCGCCTCGACGAACATCTCCATCTCTTCGGTCAGATCGTCGTCTATATCATCTTCGATATCGACGCGGTCGCTCATTTCTTCAACCGGCGCTCGCGAGCGGCGAGAAGTTTCAGCCGCAGCGCGTTGAGCTGGATGAAGCCCGCTGCGTCCTTCTGATCATAGGCACCCGCGTCTTCCTCGAAGGTGACATGTGCTTCGGAGTAGAGCGAGTGATCTGACCAGCGGCCTACGGTGGATACGGAACCTTTGTACAGTTTAACACGTACGGTGCCGGTGACATGTTCCTGGCTGCGGTCGATGGCGGCTTGCAGCATTTCGCGCTCGGGCGAGTACCAGAAACCATTATAGATCAGCTCGGCATATTGCGGCATCAGCTGGTCTTTCAGGTGCATTGCGCCCCGGTCCATCGTGATGGATTCAATGCCGCGGTGGGCTTCGAGCAGGATGGTGCCGCCCGGTGTCTCATAGATGCCGCGGGATTTCATGCCAACAAACCGGCCTTCGACCAGATCGAGACGACCGATGCCGTGCTTGCCGCCGTATTCGTTCAGTTTGGTGAGAATGGTCGCGGGTGACATTGCCTCGCCGTTGATGCTGACGGCGTCACCTTTTTCAAAGCCGATCTCGATGAATTCAGCTTCATTCGGAGCATCCTCCGGGTGGACGGTGCGCTGATAGACATAGTCAGGCGCCGCCACGGCGGGGTCTTCCAGCACCTTGCCTTCGGAGGAGGTGTGCAGAAGGTTCGCATCCACGGAGAAGGGGGCTTCGCCACGTTTGTCCTTGGCCACAGGGATCTGGTGCGCCTCTGCGAATTCGAGCAGACGGGTGCGCGAGGTCAGATCCCATTCGCGCCAGGGGGCGATCACCTTGATATCAGGGTTCAGCGCATAGGCTGCCAGTTCGAACCGGACCTGATCGTTGCCCTTGCCGGTGGCGCCATGAGCAACCGCATCGGCGCCGGTTGCCTCGGCAATCTCGACCAGACGCTTGGAGATCAGCGGACGCGCGATGGAGGTGCCCAGCAGGTAGAGGCCTTCATAGACGGCATTGGCGCGGAACATCGGGAAGACGAAGTCCCGCACGAATTCTTCCCGTACGTCTTCGATGTAGATGTTCTCTGGTTTGATGCCCAGCAGCTCTGCCTTCTGGCGGGCAGGTTCCAGTTCCTCACCCTGGCCGAGATCGGCGGTGAAGGTCACAACCTCACAACCGTATTCGGTCTGCAGCCATTTCAGAATGATTGACGTATCAAGGCCGCCGGAGTAGGCGAGGACAACTTTCTTGGGCGCGGACATGGGATTTCCTCTTGATCAGAACGCCAGCGGCCTATCCGGTTTTTGACAGAAGAGCAAGGTTTTCCCCATATCGGAACCGGAGTGTCCGCATAGTGGTCGCGTGCGACGATTGAGCAGTATTGGAGTCTGAATAAATGATTGGCTGGAAGCTATTTCTACACTCGGTAAGCATGGTGCAGCGGAACGTCCCGCAGCTGATGCGGATCTTTCTTGTTCCCGGATTGATCGTGTCGGCGATCGCCTATTTGGCCATCGGTGGCTTGCTAGGCGATATTGGGCTTCAGGCGCGCGGGTTTGACGGCAACATGTTCTTTTCAGTTCTCTGGCGCATCGTTGGACTATGGCTTGTGATTGGCTTGATTGGCACGTGGACCGTGGTGGCCTGGCATCGCTACATTCTGCTGGAAGAGCATCCTCGCGGCTGGCTTCCAGCTTTGCATAAGGCGGAGATGGGCAGCTATATCTTGGGTCTGATCAAGCTGTTTTTTATCGCTATACTGCTCTACGGTATCCTTGTATCTATCGGGTCTGCATTGGTTCAGAGTATCGGGATGATTGGCCTATACCTGTTATTGGCCGCTGGCGCGCTGATTGCGATATTCATGTTCAGGTTTGCATTGGTCCTGCCGGCGGCGGCGCTTGGTAAGCCTATTGGTGTGAGCGAGTCATTGGCACTGACCACCGGTGCATTTGGTACGTTGTTTGTCCTTGGCCTCTGTCTTTTTGGTCTGCAGCTCGTGGCTGAACTGATCCTGTTCCTTGTGGCCGATGCTGTACTGATCGCGATGGTTCTTGAGATAGCGTTCTCTGTCGTGCTTGCGATCTTGAATATCAGTGCTCTCACGACGCTTTACGGCTACTACGTCGAGAAACGTGCGATCTGATCTGCGGTATTCTTCAGTATGCTTTGATCCTGCCCCCTTGTCATGGGGGCGGGGTTGGGTCACTCAAGTGACATGAGTGATTTTCATACCCAGGCCCGGGCCGCCGAACAGGCCATGCGCGCGATCTTTCCCGCCACGCCGCTGCAGCGCAGCACGCTGCTGTCGGAACGGTTCGATGCGGATATCTACCTGAAGCGAGAAGATCTGAGCCCGGTGCGGTCCTACAAGATCCGCGGTGCGTTTAATGCAATGCGTAAGCAGCTGGACCAGTCGCTGTTTGTCTGTGCGTCAGCTGGAAATCATGCGCAGGGCGTTGCCTTTATGTGCCGCGAGCTGGACAAGCGCGGGGTGATCTTTATGCCGGTGACCACCCCTCAGCAGAAGATCCAGAAGACCCGCATGTTTGGCGGCGACAACGTCGAAATCCATCTGGTTGGCGACTATTTTGACGACACACTGTCGGCAGCTCAGACTTGGTGTGCAACGGAAGGCGGGCATTTTCTGTCACCATTTGATGATGATGATGTCATCGAAGGCCAGAGCTCCATCGCGGTCGAAATCGAGGCTCAGCTGGGCGCCGTTCCCGATCATGTGATCCTGCCGGTGGGCGGTGGTGGCATGTCGTCCGGCGTGGCCCGCTGGTTCGGCGACAAGGTGCATTGTCTTTTTGCAGAACCCTCTGGCGGCGCATGTCTGAGGGCGGCGCTAACTGCTGGAAACCCCGTAGCACTGGACCATGTCGACACATTCGTCGATGGCGCCGCAGTTGGCCGCATCGGTGAGCGGCCGTTCGAGGTGCTGAAACATGTGCCCCTGCCGGACGTCCTGTCGATTGCCGAAGATCGGATCTGCACGACCATCCTTGAGATGTTGAACGTCGAAGGTGTGGTTCTGGAACCGGCTGGCGCGCTGGCGATCGAGGCCTTGCGCGATGTACGCTCCTGGATCCGTGGTAAGACGGTGGTCTGTCTCACGTCGGGCGGCAACTTTGACTTCGAGCGGTTGCCAGAAGTGAAGGAACGAGCACAGCGCTATATGGGGTTGAAGAAGTATTTCCTTCTGCGCTTGCCACAGCGCCCCGGGGCACTGAAGGAGTTCCTGGGTATTCTGGGACCAGAGGATGATATCGCCCGGTTCGAATATATGAAGAAATCAGCGCGCAACTTCGGTTCGGTTTTGATTGGTATAGAAACCAAGCGACCTGAGAATTTCGCTGATCTCTACGTCCGGTTGGATGCTGCCGGCTTTGCCTATACCGACATCACCAGCGATGAAACCCTGGCGCAATTCGTGATCTGAGCAGGTACTGGCTCAGAGCTTGCTGCTCATGTCGCGCAGGAACTCTTCTTTTGACGCCTCATAGCTGGCGATGATCGTGGCTGTGTCCACATCCTTTGCCTCGCCCTGTGCCGAACGGCGCTCGCCTTCCTGACAGAGGCGGGAGAATTGAGAGAAGCCCAAATTAAGGGCGCTGCCTTTCAGGAAGTGCAAGTCCTGTTCCAAGGTGGTCAGATCCGGGGATCTCAGCTTTTCGATGACGCCTTCGACCTCTTCGAGGAAGATCTCGACAACTTCAGAGAAGTCCTCAGCGCCGACTTCCTCGTGCAGCTCCTTCGCGCGTGACCAATCAATCATCTTTGCAATCCTTGTTTTGATATCGCATTTTACGATTGCTTTACTTATAAACTCGTAAATCACCGTTTAACGCGAGGCTAGATCCATATTTCGCAAACTTCACTTCCTGTTAAGCGAAGAGCGCGATAGTGACTTGCGTTTAAGGTATCTTGCGCCGTTTTTTGTGGGGTTCACTCGGTGTTGCCAGACAGTTCGATCGAAATAAACCAAGAGGTTACGACCAATTCGATCCGCCGTGTCCTGGTGGTCGATGACAGCCGTCTGCAGCGACGAATCCTGGTGGCATCGCTGAAGAAATGGGGATTCGACGTCGTCGAAGCTGAAAGCGGCGAGGTCGCGATGGAGATCTGCGAGAGTGATCCGCCAGATCTGATCCTCAGCGACTGGATGATGCCGGGAATGAATGGGCTGGAGTTCTGCCGGGCGTTCCGGGCCAAATCGCAGGATAACTACAGCTATTTCATCCTGCTGACCTCCAAGAGTGAAAAGAACGAGGTGGCGCAGGGGCTGGATGCCGGCGCGGATGATTTTCTGACCAAACCTGTCAGTTCGGACGAACTGCGCGCCAGAATCTCTGCGGGTGAACGTATCCTGCGGATGCAGCGAGAACTCTCAGAGAAGAACCGGATCGTCTCGGATACGCTTGATGAATTGCAGCGGGTCTATGATGCTATCGACAAGGATCTGATTCAGGCGCGCAAAATTCAGGAATCGCTGGTTCCAGAACTGTCGCGAAAATTCGGGTCATCCACTGTCAGCCTGCTCTTGAAACCCTGCGGTCATATCGGTGGTGATCTGGTTGGCATGTTTTCACCCGGGGTGAACCGGATTGGCTTTTACTCGGTCGATGTCTCCGGTCATGGCATTACGTCCGCAATGATGACGGCGCGACTTGGCGGCTATTTGTCGTCGACCTATTTCGATCAGAACGTCGGCATGGAGAAGCGATTCAACCGCTTCTACGCCCTTCGCCAACCTGAAGAAGTTGCAAGCCTGCTGAATGCCCGGCTGATCGCCGACACCGGGATCGAAGAGTATTTTACTATGGCCTATTGCATCGTCGATCTGCGCAGCGGCGTGTTGAAGATGGTGCAGGCCGGCCATCCGCACCCATTGCTGATCCGCAAGGATGGCAGCACAGAGTTCATCGGGAAGGGCGGCGTTCCTGTGGGGCTGGTGCCAGATATCACCTATTCCCAAGAAGATGTGGTGATGGAGAAGGGCGACAGGCTGCTGCTGTATTCGGACGGTTTTACTGAGGCGCGCTTGGAGAATGGCGAGATGCTTGAGGCCGAGGGATTGGTGGATCTGATCGGCAAGTGCAACTCGGATCAGACCGGCCAGGAATTCCTCGACGATCTCTACTGGAACCTGACACAGGTGATGTCGTCGCAATACGGTTTGGAGGATGATGTATCCGCCACCCTATTCGAATATGAAGGCCCGTAAGCTGAGCCTTCACCGGGTCGCTCGCCAATCTTCGGCCGATTTCTAGCTTTGTCCCATCCATCGCGCGATATATCCGGCAAAGTGGCGATCACCGGCATTACCGAGCATCTCTTGCGCGACATCCGCTCGCATCCAGAGCGCTTCATGCAGTGGTTCGCTCGGGTCTGAGATCTGCCGGGCCGGGCGCGCAATATAGATATGGCAGAGTTTCTCAGCCCATAGATCATACTCCGGCATATAGGCAAACCGGCGGAATGCCCCCAGCTTGCGGGGGGAGGAAATGGTCCAGCCGGTCTCCTCCATCACCTCGCGGTGCAATGCAGGAATAGGTGATTCGCCCGGATCTATGCCGCCTCCGGGCAGCTGAATATCCGGGCTTGGGTCCTGCTGACAGGTCACCAGAAGCTTGCCATTTCGCGGCAAGAGAGCGTAGACGCCGGGCCTGCGCCGGTATCTTTTCGATTTATCCGGCGTATCGCCAAAACGTCTGATCACGGCGCTGACCTCTTCACTCTGATGGTGTAAACCCTATATAGGCCCGATATGCCAATCCACGGCGCGTAAGGAAACCCCATGACACTTGTATCGAAAATCGCGTGGGACGATACCGTCCTGCCCTTCCAGCTTGACGTATCGGACATGCGCGGCCGCGTTGCGCGGCTGGACGGTGTGTTGGATGGCATTCTGAAGCAGCATAATTACCCACCTGTCGTCGAGGCGCTGGTGGCCGAGATGGCATTGCTGACGGCTTTGATTGGTCAGACAGTCAAATTGCAATGGAAACTGTCCTTGCAGGTGCAGTCCAAAGGTGCGGTGAGGATGATCGCGACCGACTACTATGCCCCCCAGGCAGAAGGCGAGCCGGCCCGTATCCGCGCCTATGCCAGCTATGATGAAACACGGCTCACGGATGGCGCCCTCTTTGATCAGGTGGGTGAAGGGTATTTTGCGATTCTTGTCGATCAGGGTGAAGGGATGAAACCCTATCAGGGGATCACCCCTCTGGCGGGCGGGTCGCTGGCCGCCTGTGCCGAAGCCTATTTCGCCCAGTCCGAGCAGCTGCCAACACGGTTCTCGCTTAGCTTTGGCCGTTCCGCCGAACCGGGCGTACCCGAGCACTGGCGGGCCGGAGGGATTATGCTACAGCAGATGCCAAAGGCGTCTCCGTTTGTTGCTGACGGTGCCGGCTCTGGCGATACGCTGGTGGCTGAAGATCTGGTGAACGGCGAAGAGGGCGAGAACTGGAACCGTGTGATGCACCTGCTTGCGACCGTCGAAGACATGGAGCTGATCGGCCCATCGGTAACGCCGACAGATCTACTCTTGCGATTGTTTCACGAGGAACAACCGCGGGTTTTCGATGCCCAACAAGTCAAATTCGGATGTACCTGTTCCACGGAGCGGGTACGCGCAAGCCTGTCGATCTACTCCGCCAAGGACATCGCAACGATGACCACTGACGACGGCCGCGTGACAGCCGATTGCCAGTTCTGTGGCGCCCATTATGATCTTGATCCGGCGACGCTGGGGTTTGAGGCCGATAAAACGGATGAGGCAGAGGGCGATAGTGCCTGATCTGCGAGAAAAGCTGACCGCTGCGCTGGGCGCTGAGGGGGGAGGGTCATCCGATTTTGATCTGAACCCCGACGTCGTTCTACCTGTTGATCGTAAATTGCGACCGGCAGGCGTTCTGGTGGCGATCAGCATCGCTGAGGGCGTGCCGCAGGTCATCCTGACAAAACGGTCATCGGCGTTGAAACATCATCCCGGCCAGATCGCTTTTGCCGGTGGGAAGCAGGACGCAGGTGATGCAAGCGTGACCGATGCCGCCCTGCGTGAAGCATGGGAAGAGATCGGGCTGCCGCGTGATCTTCCGCAAATTGTCGGTCAGCTACCTGCGCATGAAACTGTGACCGGGTTCATGGTGACGCCGGTGGTGGCCCTGATTGATCAGACCTTTGATATCAAGGCCGAAGCTGGCGAGGTTGCCGAGGTTTTCAGTGTCCCACTCTCACATCTCTGCGATCCGTCTCGCTATCAGATCCAGTCGCGTCGCTGGCGTGGGGTGCGGCGGAACTACTTCGCTGTTCCATACGGTCCCTATTACATTTGGGGCGCAACCGCGCGAATGCTGCGCGGCCTCGCCGACCGGATGCAGTCATGAGATATCTGACCGCGCCCTGGCTCGATGATCCGGCTGTCCAGCGCGTCTGCGAGGTGCTGACCGAGGGCGGTGCGGAGGTCTATTTCGTCGGCGGATGTGTGCGAAATGCGCTATTGGGCGCGCCGGTTTCAGATCTCGACCTGTCCACTAACGCGCTGCCGCAACAGGTTATCGAACTGGCCGACAAGGCCGGCATCAAAGCCATACCAACAGGCATCGATCACGGCACTGTAACACTGGTGCATCGCGGTACGCCCTATGAGATCACCACCTTTCGTCGTGACGTTGCTACCGATGGTCGTCGCGCTGTCGTCGCATTTGCGGATCGTATCGAGGAGGATGCGGCGCGACGCGACTTTACCATGAATGCGCTTTACGCTCGCCCGGATGGGGAACTGGTTGATCCCCTGAACGGTCTTCCGGATCTGCGCGCGGGGATTGTGCGGTTCATCGGCATTGCCGAACACCGCATTCGCGAGGACTATCTGCGCTCGCTTCGGTATTTCAGATTCCACGCCTGGTACGGAGATTTGGATGCTGGGTTTGATCCGGACGCCCTGTCGGCGATCGCGAGCAACCTGGATGGCATCGCAACCCTATCGCGTGAGCGTGTCGGGAGTGAGATCCTGAAGCTTCTTGCAGCCCCCGATCCGGCGCCGGCGATTGCGATTATGCGGAAAATCGGATTGCTCGCATTGATTCTGCCGGGCAGCGATGATCGCGCCCTGGCACCGTTGATCCATCTGGAAGAGGGGTCCGCCCCCGATCCCATTCGCCGTCTTGCAGCGCTCGGCGGTAGCGCTCCGGGCGAGGTTCTGAGGTTGAGCAAATCTCAGGCCGCCGAGATACGCTTGCTTCGCAAAGAGGTTGAAGGAAGCCAAAGTCCGGCTGCCCTTGCCTATTATCATGGGGCGGCCATCGCCCGCAGCGTGATCCTGTTGCGATCTGCCCTGCTTGAGATGCCGATTTCGCCTGATTTAGAGACTGAAATCAATCTTGGCGCGTCCGCCGTATTCCCCGTGTCGGCGCAGGATCTGATGCCTGAACTCCAGGGGCCTGCTCTTGGCGCAGCGCTCAACTCCTTGCGTGATAAATGGATCAGATCCGGGTTTGCCCTGACGCGGAAAGAGCTGCTGGGACTGGCCTGAAGCGCACGTGCTGATTGTCGTGCGTCGCCCACCGCGTCAAAAGGGGTGACAGAGTGGAATTTTTTTCCTACCCATATGGCACCATCTTATGACGGGAGGAATACGCATGTATCACGGGATCTGGCGCAATTAACGCCTGACCTGTCCGACGTCTGTCGGAGGGGCCACGGCGATGGCCTTTGTTCGCATGACTATTCCATATGCTCAATTATTGGAGCACCCGCATGTTTCGTTTCTTCGAAAACCTTATCGACCCCTATTGTGATTACCCGGAAACCGACACTCCGCCACGGCGACTGTGGCCGTTCCTGAAAGATTATTCGCAGCCCTTCAAAAAGGTCTTTGCGGCCACCGCGTTTATGTCGGTCATCGTCGCAGCCGTTGAAATCGGTCTGATCCATTACATGGGACGGGTTGTGGACCTGTTGTCCGGTGAACCGGCCGATGTCTGGCAGGCTCACGGGACAGAGTTGATCCTGCTGGCTGTATTTATCCTGACCATTCGGCCGCTGCTGCAGCTACTGGATGTGCTGTTGCTGAATAACGCTATCCTTCCAAACTTCGGGACTTTGATCCGCTGGCGTTCACATAAGCATGTATTGCGGCAATCCGTTGGCTGGTTTGAGAATGATTTTGCCGGGCGGATCGCAAACCGGATAATGCAGACACCGCCTGCCGCTGGTGAGGTGGTGTTTCAGGTCTTTGATGCGATCACATTCGCATTGGCCTATCTGGCTGGCGCGGCTCTGTTACTGTGGTTGGCGGACATGCGGCTGATGATGCCCCTGCTGGTGTGGTTTGCGCTTTATGCGATGCTGATCCGCTGGACAGTGCGCCGGGTCGGGCCAGCCAGCCAAGCCGCCTCCGACGCCCGATCCACGGTGACCGGTCGGGTTGTTGACAGCTATTCCAACATTCATTCGGTCAAGATGTTCGCCCATCACGATACCGAACTGAACTATGCCAAAGAGGCGATTGAGCGTACGCGCAAGACGTTCCAGGCGGAGATGCGGCTCTATACAATCATGGATGCCGCATTGGTGACGCTGAATGGCCTGCTGATCGTTGGGGTGGTCGGTTGGGCGATCCTGCTGTGGATGCAGGGGCAGGCTTCAGTCGGGGTTGTTGCCTCTGCTACGGCGCTGACCCTGCGTCTCAATGCTATGACCGGGTGGATCATGTGGGCGCTGACCACGTTTTTCCGGCAGCTTGGTGTCGTGGCCGAGGGGATGGAAACCATTGCCCAGCCGATTGATCTGGTGGATGCAGCTGATGCCAAGCCGCTTGATTTACGCGATGGGGAGATGGAGCTCCGGCAGCTGTCCCATCATTACGGGCGCGGCTCTGGCGGTCTGGATCAGGTCAGTCTGACCATTCGTCCAGGAGAGAAAATCGGCCTGATCGGGCGGTCTGGTGCCGGGAAATCGACCTTGGTGAAACTGCTGTTGCGGTTCTACGATCCCGAGGGCGGGCAGATCCTGATCGACGGGCAAGATATCCGTACCGTCACACAGGACAGTCTGCGCGCCCAGATTGGGATGGTGCAGCAGGACAGTGCCCTATTGCACCGATCGGTGCGAGACAACCTGCTCTATGGTCGGCCTGACGCCAGCGAGGCCGAGATGATCGAGGCCGCAAAGCAAGCGCGGGCGCATGAGTTCATCCTTGACCTAGAGGATCCCGAAGGCCGCAGGGGCTACGATGCGCATGTCGGTGAACGGGGCGTGAAGCTCTCAGGCGGGCAACGTCAGCGAGTGACACTGGCTCGGGTAATCCTGAAGGATGCACCTATCTTGATTCTGGATGAGGCGACATCGGCGCTGGACTCAGAGGTTGAGGCCGAAATCCAGCAAACGCTATACGGGATGATGCAAGGCAAGACGGTGATAGCGATTGCCCACCGTCTGTCCACCATCGCCCAGATGGACCGTATTCTGGTTCTGGATGACGGTCGTATTGTCGAGGAGGGCACCCATGACGTGCTTTTGCGGTCAGAGGGCCTATATGCCCAGTTCTGGGCGCGGCAATCCGGCGGCTTCCTGAACATTGAGGCAGCAGAATGAAACTGGGCAATCTGATCGACGCATTTCAACCGGCCGACGGCGCCCCACCAGATCAGTTGGGGCGCTTTTTGCGATGGTGTCTGTCCGGCGCCTGGCCAATGCTCACGGTGGCTGCGGTCTTTTCGGCGCTCGCCGGGGGAATGGAGGCGGTCACGGCTTATATTCTGGGTCTGGTGATAGATACGGCGATAGCCAGCGGGCCGGACCGGTTCTTCTCGGCAGGTAATCTGGTGATACTTGCCGGTGCGTTGGGTTTCTTCCTGTTGTTGCGGCCGATCCTTTTTGGCCTCTCTGCGGCGTCCAACGCAATTATTGTGCAGCCGAACGTCAATCCGCTGGTGCTGTCCCGTCTCAATCGTTGGACGATGGGGCAATCGGTGCGTTTCTTCGATGATGATTTTGCAGGTCGCATCGCACAGAAGCAGATGCAGACTGCCAATGCGGTGACGTCGGTCGCGGTTGAGGTGATCAATGTCGTCGCCTTCGCGCTGGCATCACTGCTTGGCGCGCTGGCATTGCTAGGGGCGATTGACTGGCGGATCACTGGATTGTTCGTGGTTTGGCTGGTCGGGTATTTTGCCACAATCCGTTGGTTTCTGCCGCGCATCAGAAAGCGGTCTGCGGCGCGGGCTGGCGCGCGGGCTATGGTTACCGGGCAGGTGGTCGATACGATCACCAACATCAAAACGGTGAAGTTGTTCGCCCATGCCGATTTTGAAGAACGGACGGCACAGGATTCGATGGCCGATTTCCGTAACAAGGCGCTTCATTTCGGCTATCTGTCGGCGACCTTCCGGTTCTGTCTGATGACTCTGGCAGGAGTGCTGCCTGTCCTGCTGATTGGTGCTACGCTTGTGTTGTGGCGGGACGGGATGGCGACCGAAGGTGATATCGTTGCGGCGGGCGCGGTGTCGGTGAGGATCGCGCAGATGACGGGCTGGGTCAGCTTTACGCTGATGGCGATCTACTCCAACATTGGCGAAATCGAAAACGGCATGAAGACGCTAACGCGTCCTGACCGGGTTGAGGATCAAGACACCGCCAAGACGCTGCGGACCAAAGGTGGACGCATTGAATTCCGAAATGTCGGCTTTGCCTATGGGCGCGATGTCGGCGGTATTCAGGATGTTTCCCTGACAATTGAACCGGGTGAAAAACTGGGGATTGTCGGGGCTTCCGGCGCGGGGAAATCCACGCTCGTGTCGCTTCTGTTGCGGCTCTACGACGGGGAAAACGGCCAAATCCTGATCGATGGGACAGACGTTTCAGAGGTGACGCAGAACTCGCTGCGCAGCCAGATCGGCATGGTCACGCAGGAAACCGCAATGTTCAATCGTTCGGCGCGCGACAATATCCTTTACGGTCGGCCGGACGCCAGCGAACTGGAGCTTATTGCCGCCGCTAAAAAGGCGGAGGCTCATGAATTCATTCTTGACCTGGAGGATGCACAGGGCCGCAGCGGCTATGATGCCCATCTCGGCGAACGGGGTGTGAAACTGTCGGGCGGCCAGCGTCAGCGGATCGCGCTGGCCCGAGCCATCCTGAAGGATGCACCCATTCTGGTACTGGATGAGGCGACCTCGGCGCTCGACTCCGAGGTGGAGGCGGCGATTCAGTCGGCGCTGGAGCGGGTCATGCAGGGCAAGACGGTTCTGGCCATCGCACACCGCCTGTCGACGCTGAGTGAAATGGATCGGATCATCGTCATGGATCAAGGTCGGATTGCGGAGGTGGGCACCCATGATGCACTGCTGAAGCAAGGCGGTCTTTACGCGAAGTTCTGGTCGCGGCAATCCGGCGGCTTCATTCGGACCGAAGGCGATGATGATGAGGTCGATCCGATCACTCGACGATCGTGGGATGCGGCGGAATAGGAAGTACTGAGCGCCCGCACAAAAGTCGTTCACACGCAGACTGCGCATTTTTCTTTTGCGCGGGCCAGTCGCAGGGTATGCAGCGGCCATGACACATGCAGCTAGAACCACAGCCACAATCATTCGTCTTGGCCATCAGGGGGACGGAGTCGCCGAGGGCCCGCTTTTTGCGCCGCGCACCCTGCCGGGAGAGACCGTCAGCGGTATTCGCGACGGGCACCAGCTCACGGATATCCGCATCGAGAACCCGTCAGAGGCACGCGTCCAGGCGCCTTGTCGGCATTATAAATCCTGTGGTGGCTGTCAGCTGCAACATGCGACAGATGATTTTGTCGCGGGCTGGAAGGTCGATATTGTGCGCAATGCGCTGGCTGCCCAGGGGATTGAGACGGCGTTTCGCCCGATCCACACCTCACCGCCACAATCGCGCCGTCGCGCCACGCTGTCAGTGCGCCGAACCAAGAAAGGGGCGATGGCTGGATTCCATGGCCGCGCGTCCGGGGTAATTACAGAGATACCCGATTGCCAGTTGCTGGCACCACAGCTTCTGGCTGCTGTGCCGATGGCGGAGGCACTGGCCATGGCTGGCGCCAGCCGCAAGGCACCGCTTTCGGTGACGGTGACCCTCTCGGAGGTTGGCGTTGATGTACTGGTGACCAACGGCAAGCCGCTGGATGGCGCGCTTCGGATCGCGTTGGCGCAGGTGGTCGACGCGCATCGTATTGCAAGGCTGACCTGGGAGGACGAGCTGATCGGTATGGAACAGCCGCCAACTCAACCCTTTGGTCCGGCACATGTCTGCCCGCCGCCGGGTGCCTTTCTACAGGCTACCCGTGATGGCGAGGCGGCCTTGCTCGCGGCGGTCGAGGAGGTTGTCGCGGGGGCAAAACGTCTCGTCGACCTATTTGCCGGCTGCGGGACTTTTTCGCTGCCACTGGCGAAAAACGCTGAGGTCCACGCTGTCGAGGGTGAAAGCGCCATGTTGCGCGCATTGGATGCCGGTTGGCGGCAGGCCAAAGGCTTGAAGAAAGTCACCACCGAGACCCGCGATCTGTTTCGCAACCCGTTGCTGCCGGAGGATCTGAATCCGTTTGGAACGGAGTTTGACGCTGCAGTGATTGACCCGCCGCGCGCTGGTGCTGAGGCCCAGGCCACTCAGCTGGTTGCAGCACGTACGAAACGGGTTGCCTATGTTTCCTGCAATCCTGTCACCTTTGCCCGTGATGCGAAGATTTTGACCGATGGCGGCTATCGGCTGGATTGGGTACAGGTGGTCGATCAATTCCGCTGGTCCTCGCATACGGAACTCGCGGCCAGCTTTTCCTACGTAGGGTAGAACCGGTGAGCATCAGTGCAAAACAAACCCTGAACCAGCGGCTGGGCGATCTTATCGCCAGTGATCGTTTTGGCAACTTCATCACTGTGGTGATTCTGATCAATGCCGTGACGCTGGGAATGGAGACATCTGATACGATCATGTCCCGGTTCGGGACGATCGTTCTGTTTGTCGATCAGCTGTGCCTGGGGATTTTTGTCGTTGAACTGCTGGCAAAACTCTGGGTACAGCGGCTGCGGTTTTTCCTGCGCGGCTGGAACATCTTTGACTTTGTGATCGTCAGCATCGCCTTTCTTCCTGGGGCGCAGGGGATGTCCGTCCTGCGGGCGCTGCGCATATTGCGGGTGTTGCGCGTCATCTCGGTTGCGCCGCGGCTGCGCCGGGTGGTTGAGGGTTTCATTACTGCGCTACCGGGCATGGGCTCAGTCTTCCTGCTGATGGCTATCATCTTCTACATCGGCTCCGTCATCGCGACGAAACTCTTCGCGGACAGTTTCCCGGAATGGTTCGGTAATCTCGCGCTGAGCGCATATTCCCTGTTCCAGATCATGACTTTGGAAAGCTGGTCCATGGGCATCGTACGCCCTGTCATGGAAATCTATCCCTATGCCTGGGCGTTCTTTGTGCCGTTTATCATGGTCACCACCTTTGCGGTTGTGAACCTCTTGGTCGGCCTGATAGTGAATTCGATGCAGGATGCCCATCACGAGGAAGAAGGCGAACGCACGGACGCTTATCGGGATCTGGTTCTGGCTCGGCTGGAGGCAATCGAGCAGCAAATCGCGACGCTGCAACCGCCGCACGAGAAGAAGTGATTTTGAATTTTCCACCGAAGATAGTAGTTGGAAAATGAGGCAAATCAGGCAGAGACCTAGAATAATGGATAGACGTACATTCGGATTGGGCGCCGCGGCGACCCTTGGGCTGGCGGGCTGTAGCTCCGGCCCTAGCAAATTCCGCAGTTATAATGGCCCCGAGGTAACCTCGGTTGTTGTCAATAAAGGCGCCCGCAAGGTCTATCTTCTGCACAATGAGGATATTCTGCGCGAATATGAAATGGAGCTGGGTTTCGCACCGCAGGGCCACAAGCAGATCGAGGGCGATGGCAAAACTCCCGAAGGCACCTATCTGATCGACCGGCGCAATCCCAACAGTCGTTATCACCTCTCCATCGGGATCTCTTACCCCAACGCACAGGACCGGGCAAAGGCAGCGGCGATGGGCAAGAAACCGGGTGGCGAGATTTTCATTCACGGTGAGCCAAACAACCCCAAGGAACGCAAACGCGCTGCGCGGGTGGATGACTGGACTGCGGGCTGCATTGCGGTCAGCAACGATGAGATCGAAGAGATCTATGCGATGGTGCGCGACGGTACGTTGATTACCCTGCGTCCCTGATCGTCTGCACTGTAACCGTGCCAGCGCTGATCGTCTCGTGATAGAAAAGGCCCGATTGCCATGCAGCGATCGGGCCCTCTTCGTTCAGGTACAGATTGGATCGGCGCGCTTAGCTACCCATGACCAGGGTCCACCAGATCTTGCCATTGGATTCCTGAAACCAGGAGAAGCCCATGGTGCGCGCTTTGGCGTCCATGATGACCGAACGGGTGGCCGGTTGTTCCATCCAGGCTGTAAGCGTCTGCAACTCGGTCTCATATGTTTCCGAAATCGTCTCGCCGATCATTGTGCCGGTGAAACCAGTGCGGGCAACGCGGTCGAGCGGGGAAGAGCCGTCGGAGCCAAAATGCCACGGACGGTTCTGGACCGACATGTCGCGCGAATGGGTTGCGGCCGCAGCGGTCAGCTGGGGGTTCAGCTGGACAATCGGCTTGCCTGCCGCTTCGCGAAGGGCGTTGACCGAGTCGAGCATCCGCAGCTGTACTTTGTCGGCGTTACGGATCCGGTACACGCTGCCGCCTGTGCTGCCATCAGGTGCAGGGGCACAGGCTGCGACAAGGGTCATCAGCCCGGCGATAAGGATCAGAAATACACGTGTCATACTACACCTTGCTTCGTTGACTGGGGCTGCAATAGCCCGGCTGTGACATAGGCGCAAACATGTCAGCGGTGAATTGACCGTCGCGGGATTGTTTGATTTGCGACTGAGGCATTCGCGCCATAAGATACGGCATAACGAATGCATATCTCCGCAGTTTGGAAAAGTCATGACCCGCAGCCCCTTCGAATCCTTCTCTAGACGGCAATTTCTCGCCGGTTCCGTTTCTGTCGGCGCATCGCTGGTTGGCGGCGGTCTTGCCAGCGACGTCTGGGCACAGGATGCCACGGACACGACCGCGGAGGGTTTTGACCCGCTGCGCCCGCCGCCTGAGCCCGAGGCGCCGGTTCAGCGTAACATCTCGGCGTTCCGGTCCAAGGACTGGCGGCCCTATTTCGACAATCTGCGCAATGGAGCCGTGCTGGTGGATATCGACAGCCGCGCCCTGCATTTCTGGTCGGAAGACCAGAGCACCTACAAGCTATATCCCTCGTCCGTGCCGCTCTCCGATGATCTGACGCGCCGCGGCCGGACCCAGATTATCCGCAAGGTCGATGGGCCTGGCTGGGCGCCGACTCCGAACATGCGCAAGCGCAACCCGGAGTGGCCTGCCTATATCCCGCCGGGGCCGGACAATCCGCTTGGAACCCATGCTTTGTATCTCAGCTGGAAGTATTACCGAATCCACGGCACGCATGACACGCGCAAGATCGGGCGCAGGTCATCAAACGGCTGTATCGGCCTTTATAACGAGCATATTTCGCAGCTGTTTGCGCTCACGAAAGTGGGCACTCAAGTGTTGCTAATTTGACGACATCGGCCCATTCCAGAGGCCGAATCATGCAACAAGCAATTGCAATGTCGCGATTTTGCTGATTAGAAAAATATTACGAGGTAAGTCTTGGGCGCGTGGTTCGGGTGGACTGAACTGCGCATATTTTTGGAGGTTAACATGAAAAAACTCGTTATCGCTGCTGCTCTGACTGCTGCTGCTTCGACCGCTTCCGCGGGCAACCTGGCTGAGCCGATTGTTGAGGCGCCGGTTATTGTTGAGCAGACCGAAAGCTCCTCCAGCGGCATCCTTCTGCCGCTGCTGCTGCTGGTTCTGGTTGGCGCAGCTGTTGCAAGCAACTAATTGCTTGTCTCAGAACGGTAAGAAAGGCGGTGGATTTTCCACCGCCTTTTTTCATGTCTCCCGACCTGACATGGGCCGGGGAATGCAATTTTGGTTCAGGGTGGCTCAACCGTCGTGAACTTCGGACAGAATGCTGTTCATCGATGCGAGAATCATCTCGATTCCCTCTGCATCAATCGTCAGCGGGGGGCGAATTTTCAGAATGTTGTCCTTTGGCCCTTCGCTACCGATCAGGATGCGATGATCGCGCATGCGGTTCTTCACATAGGCGCAGATATCCGTCGCTTCTGATCCGTCGTTGCGGATCAGTTCGACACCGATAAATAATCCCATGCCGCGCACATCCCCGATCGACTGATAACGGGATTGCAGTTCGCGCAGGCCTTCGATCAGTTCGGCCCCACGCACCCGCGCATTCTCCTGTAACCCTTCCTCATCGACGATATTCAGCACTTCGGTACCGATGCGGCACGACAGGGTGGAACCGCCAAAGGTCGAGAAGAACTCAGGCCCCTGTGCAAAGCTGTCCGCGATGGCGCGGGTTGTTACCAGCACACCTAGGGGGTGGCCGTTGCCGATTGGTTTACCGAGTACCACGATATCGGGGCTGGCCTCTTGGTGTTCAAAGCCAAAGTAGTAGTCACCAAGGCGTCCTAGACCGGTTTGAACCTCATCGGCGATACAGATACCACCTGCGGCGCGGATCTTGTCATAGACGGCGGGCAGATAGCCCTTTGGCGGAATGATCTGACCGCCGACAGAAGGGAAGGTCTCGGCAATGAAGCCGGCCACCCCATGACCGCTTGCACGCAGTTTTTCGATGGCCGGATCCACTAGGTCCGCGTATTTCTGCGCGCGGTCTGCGTCATCACGCCGGTAAGATCCGCGATAGTCATCGGCAACTTCGACCAACTGCACCCAGTCAGACGGGCCCACGCCACCCTTTGCATTGAACTTATAGGCGGAAACGTCAATCACGCCAGTGGTGTTGCCGTGATAGCCATGATTGGGCGTTACCATCCCCTTGGCACCTGTGTGCGCCCGTGCGAGGCGCAGGGCCAGCTCATTCGCTTCGGTGCCGGAATTGACGAAGAAGCAGACCTCCAGATGGTCGGGCATCTTTGACAGCACCTTTTCCGCAAAGGCGGTTTGTGCCGGGTGCAGATACCGGGTGTTGGAGTTCATGCGTTTCAACTGATCGGCAGCAACCGCCTGAACGCGGGGATGCGCGTGGCCTACATGCGGCACGTTGTTATAGGCATCGAGATAGGGGCGGCCCATTTCGTCAAACAGATGATGTTTCCACCCACGCAGCAGCATGACCGGATCGCTGTAGGTCAGGCTGAGATTGCTGCCGAAATGTGCCTTTCGATCCGCCAAAACCCGGCGCTTGTCAGTCGGTTCATATCCGGTTTTCTCCGCAGGCAGGTTCAGTAACGGTGCAGGGTTTGGGCAAAGTGCGTTCCACAGCAAGAGGTCGTCAGGATCCGCCACTCCGGGCCAGTCTGCCTCAATTCCCTTGGTCGATAGCGCCAGTTGGAAATGCACATGTGGAGCCCAGCCGCCGTTCTCAGTTGCATCGCCGAGCTGGCAGAACGGCGCGCCCTTGGCGACCCGGTCGCCAACCGAAAGCTGAGTACAGCAGTCAGGGTCAAGATGACCGTAGAGCGTATAAAATTCTTCTCCGGTGTCGGCATGGTGTTTCAGGATGACAACACCGCCGTAGTCCAGATGAGCATCGCGGTTCTCCACCGCCACGACCTCACCCTCCAGGGGGGCGTAGAGCGTCTGACCGGCCGGGGCAAAAACATCCACTGCGAGATGGACGGTACGCCGGTCGCTGGCTTTATACGCGCCTTTGCGGAAGGCTGGGGCAGTATAGATCAGCCGTGGTTCGTTGTAATATCCAAGCCACCAGTCGGCACCGTTCTCGCCGGAAAACTCTCGCCCGACTTCGGCAGCCTCGGCCAGCGGCATATCAAAAGGGTTCTGCGGCCAGGTCGATGTCTCGACCGAGAGAGACCCCATCGGCAGACCCGTCAAATCGCGTCCCATCAGCGGAGCGAACTCACCGGAATATTTCTCTAGATAGGCAATTACCCTGTCGGCACCATCGACCACCGAAAAGCCGCAGGTCGCTCTCAGCCGGGCCGAAATCAGGGCCGGATGCTCACTTGGCTGCTCCAGAAAACGCCATGCAGGATCCTGCGATATGGTCACATAGGGGTCATCGGGATTGTCTTTGGCCACCAGCGTGGAATTGACGACGCTGACGGCCAGACGCATCCGCAGCAGAGGCCAGAGAAGATCTAGTTCGGTTTCGGTCAACGGATTGACGGCGTGGTAGCCTTCTATCAGCGCGGACAGGGCAGCCTGCGGTCGGGGATTATCCAGCACGATATACGCAGCTGCAATGGCCAGATCACAGATTCGCGGCGCAGCACACATGTCGCCAAGGTCGATCAGACCGCCGACATGGCGTGGTTGGCATAGCGTGCCAATAACGAGAATGTTGTAGTCATTGGCGTCATTATGAATCGCCTGTTTAGGCAGGGAGCCAAGCACCGGCTTCAGCTCTATGAAATCGGCGCAGATCGCAGCAATCAGGCTCCGGCGTTTGCTGTCTGCGATGCAGTCGAGATCGCTTGCCACCCAGTCGGCAGACATCAGATCCCATTTGAAATTGCGTAGCAGCGCGGGATGGTCAAAGGTTTTGAGCGCGCGGGTTATGCTTCCAAGCGCGGCACCGATTTCCCTGATGAGAACGGATGATTTTGGCGCGCTTTTGGCATAGCAGCGGCCCGGCAGCTGAGTTTGCAGCCAGACCAGGCGCTCAACCCCGGTTTCGTCTGCAAGATCGAGGCAGAGCGCACCATCGGCGGTTGCCACGGCGCGTGGACATGGCAGATCCGGGTCAGTTTGATGGAGATGCGCCAGCGCAGCGATTTGCATCTCGACGAGATCAGGGGCGCAACCGGGGCGCATGACCTTTAGAATATAGCCCTGCCCATCCTCGGCGAGTGCACGAAAGTTCAGGTCATATTCCCCGTCCAACCGTGACAGGTCAGCGGTGATGCCCCAGTGATTATTCAGGGCATCGGCCCAATGCAATTCGGCCAGGTTCAATGCGGTCATGAGAGGTCCCTGTTCAAATATCCTCAGCCCCGTTGGCCGGGGCGTTTTGGTTATTTGGACCGGGGAGTGGCGATTAGTCCAGCCACCCTTTCAAATTGCGTTGGATAACGCCGGACAGCGCGTCAATGTGCTCGGCGTCATCGTTCAGGCAAGGGATATAGAGAAATTCCTCTCCGCCCGCGTGCTCAAAGCTTTCGCGAATTTCCTCGTTGATTTCCTCAAGCGTCTCAATGCAGTCCGCCGAGAAGGCGGGGGCGATCACCGCGATGTTTTTCTTGCCTTCTTTGGCGAGGGTGGCGACGTGATCCACGGTATAGGGCTTCAGCCATTCTTCGGGGCCAAACACCGACTGAAACGTGGTGGTGATTTCGGTATCGGTCCACCCCAGACGTTCTTTCAGGAGGCGCGTCGTTTTCTGGCACTGACAATGGTAGGGATCGCCCTGCATCAGATAGCGCTTGGGCATCCCGTGATAGGATACAACCAGAATTTCGGGTTTTTTCTCGGCGATGGCATAAGCTTTCTCCACCGAACGCGCGAGGGCGTCGATATATGCCGGATCGTCAAAATAGGGTGCGACAGTGCGAGCGGCGGGCTGCCAGGTTTCTTCCATCAGGGCGCGGAAAAACTGGTCGTTGGCGGTGGCCGAGGTGGCCCCGGCATATTGCGGATAAAGCGGGACGAAGAGGATTTTCTGACAGCCGGCCTCAACCATTGCCCGCACTTTGGATTTAGTTGAGGGATTGCCGTAGCGCATACAGAAATCCACCATGACCTCTTTGCCATACCGCTCCTGCAACGCTTCCGACATCGCGGCGGTCTGCTCCTTGGTGATGGTCATCAGGGGGCTTTCGCCCTTGTCATGGTTCCAGATGGACTTATAGGCCGCTCCCGAGGAAAACGGCCGTTTGGCCAAAATGATCAGTTGCAACAGCGGCTGCCATTTCCAGGCAGGATAGTCGATCACACGCTTGTCCGAGAGAAACTCGCTCAGATACCGGCGCATCGGCCAGTAGCTATAGTCATCGGGGGTGCCCAGATTGGCCAACAGTACGCCGACCTTCGCCGGGGCGATCTTGGGGTGGTCTGCCGGCGCATGAGCGGGGCAGGTGGCGGGGGCAGTGGCGTCCAGCATCTATCAGGGTCCTGTGCGGTAAACGGTCAGCGGATCGTTGGTCCGCCCTAGCTATATGAAGATACGGCGGAAATGACCAATTGGATCATTCCACCAGAGCCATAGGATAGACCTATGGCTGGTTCTGTCTACTTTGGCAGCGGTGTTTCCGGCACCTTCAGCGCATCCGCCAGTCGCGCCTTTGCCGATCCGGGGCGCAGCGGTTTTTGCTGGGTGTCGGACGGGGACCAGCCGGTCAGGCAAATCAGTTCAAAGGTTGCAGGCAAAAGACCGTCCTCCGTTGCGTAGGTGGACCGGTAGATATCCGCAGTGTCAGCGAACAATTTGCGCGTGGTTGCGGTCTTTTGCCTCTGTGTCATGGCATTGGTTTCGCCCATGCCGCGCAGTTCGTGCATCAGGTGCCACAGGTCGCGGTACTTTGCAGTCAGCGGCACAACATCCGCCACCGGAAGCGCAAATCCGGCCCGTTGCAACAGCGCACCCAGATCGCGCACTTCGCCCATCGGGGCCACGCGGGGCGACAGCCCGCCGGAAAGGCGGGTTTCGGCGGTGGCCAGGGCGCTGCGCAATTCATGCAGGGTCTGGCCGCCCAGCATCACGACCAGCAGCAAGCCGTCTTCGGTCAGGGCCCGGTGACATTGGATCAATTGTCCGACCGGATCATTGGCCCAGTGCAGTGACATGGCATGGACCACAAGATCATGGGCACCAACCGCCAGATCCAATGTTTCGTCATCCGCGACATGTTTGGCATCGGGCAGACAACTGTCCCAGCCTTGCGCAAAAGGCGCCACCAGCGCTGGGCGCGTAAAGCTCCTGTTAACCATGGAGAGCCGATCCTCAATCTCATCGCGTGCGATGTCGTGCAGGAACAGGGCTTCGGGGGTCAGGCGGCTGCGATGGGCGGCGAGTGCGCTGCGGTCAAAGAGCTGCGGGCGGGGCGTCGTGGCTTTGGTCATGAGGGCTATTTAGGATGTTGAAGGCGCGGATACAAACGGCTGTTTCGCTGATCTACCCGCCACGCTGTCTGGCCTGCGGTGAGTGGGTCGACAGCGATTTCGGACTTTGTGGCCCCTGCTGGCGCGAGACGCCGTTCATACATGGAACCTGTTGCCATGGATGTGGAGTCCCTTTGATCGGGGAGGAGGATGGGTTTCGCCTCGAATGTGATGAGTGTATGGATCACCCACGGCCCTGGCAGGAAGGACGCGCCGCGCTGACCTATGAGGGCACGGCCCGGCGGCTGGTACTTGCCCTGAAACACGGGGATCGAACTGAAATCGCCCGGCCTGCAGGGCGCTGGTTGGGGCGGGCGGCTGCCAGTTTGCTTGTGGATGATCCCTTGGTGGCGCCAGTGCCGCTACACTGGTCGCGGTTTCTGCGCCGCCGCTATAATCAATCTGATCTGCTGGCCCGACAAATGTCCCGAGACGCTGGCTTGGACTACTGCCCGGACCTGTTGCGGCGCGTTCGCCGTACACCTTCGCTTGAAGGGCAGGGCCGCTGCGAGCGCTACGCAACGTTGGCGCGGTCGATTTCGGCGCATCCGAAACATGCCGCACAGATTGACGGGCGTATCGTCCTGCTGGTCGATGATGTGATGACCAGTGGTGCCACGCTTGCGGCCTGTAGCGAGGCTTGCCTTGATGCAGGCGCAAGCGCGGTCCGTATCGCCGTGCTTGCAAGGGTCACGCAGTCGTGATCTGAACGCGCTGGGGCTGGCAATTCTATCATGGACTGCCCAAGTTCAGGGCCAAGCCACTGAATATTTTCAAACGGAGACCCGAATGAAACCGGTCGAAATCTACACTTCCCCGCTCTGCGGGTTTTGCCATGCCGCAAAACGCCTGCTGACCCAGAAAGGCGTAAGCTTCGACGAAATCGACGTCTTGGCTAATCCTGATCGCAAGGCTGAAATGATCGAGCGTGCCAATGGTGGGCGTACCGTTCCGCAGATTTTTGTCGGCGAGACCCATGTCGGTGGATGCGATGATCTTTATGCACTGGATCGGTCCGGCAAGCTGGATCCGCTGCTGGCAACCTGAGGCGCGGTGATTAAGATCGGTGACCATCGGAGGATATAACAGATGCGTGCGGCCTTGCTTCAACTGACATCAAGCGACCAGCCAGCTGAAAATCTGGTGATGGTGCAGGAGATGATTGCCGAGGCCGCTGCCGCTGGCGCCGGTTTTGTACTGACACCAGAAGTGACAAACTGCCTTTCTGGAAGTCGCAGCCACCAGACGTCGGTCCTCCATCATGAAGCGGATGATCCGACGTTGGCGGCCCTGCGCAGAACTGCCGAGGAGCGCGGTCTCTGGCTGTCTCTCGGATCCCTCGCGTTGAAGACGACGGATGCTGATGGACGGTTTGCCAATCGCCAGTTTCTGATCGATCCAGCCGGTGAGATTGTTGCGCGCTATGACAAGATCCACATGTTCGATGTGGATGTCACGCCTGAAGAAACTTACCGCGAGTCGGATGGATACCGCCCGGGCCGTCAGGCTGTGGTTGCACAGACTCCATTTGCAGCCCTGGGAATGACCATCTGTTACGACGTACGCTTCCCCTATCTGCATCGGCGTCTGGCCAAAGCAGGGGCTCAGGTGCTTCTGGCGCCCGCAGCCTTTTCGCCTGTTACCGGTGCGGCCCATTGGCACGCATTGCTTCAGGCGCGTGCAATCGAGACGGGCTGCTATGTGCTGGCGGCTGCTCAGACGGGCACCCATCCGGCAACCAAGGGAAAGTCGCGACGCACCTATGGCCATTCTCTGGTGGTGTCACCCTGGGGGGAAATTCTGGCCGATGGCGGCGTTGAGCCAGGGGTCACCTACATTGATCTTGACCTTGAAAAAGTGGCACAAGCGCGTCGACAGGTTCCTTCCCTGTTTCATGACCGAGAATTCGACGGCCCCTGATGGACGATACCAATTCCCTTGCGGTTTCGCTGTTCAGCGAAATTCTGATGGCAGATCAGCTGGCGCGGACCCGGCTGGGACAAGTGCTGCCTAAGGGAATGGAACTGTCGCATTTCTCGGTATTGAACCATCTCGCACGTACCGGAGTTGAGCGGTCGCCCGCTCAGCTGGCCAAGGCGTTTCACGTGACCCGTGGGGCGATGACCAATACATTGAGCAAGCTGGAAGCGGCGGGCTACGTTCATATCCGCCCAGACTGGGATGATGCGCGACGCAAAATGGTCGCGATCAGCCCGGCGGGACGACAGGCGCGCGACGCCGCATTGGCCAGCATTGTTCCGATGATCCGCGAAGTGGTTGAGGAACTGGGGGGTGACCGGGTCAAATCCGCGCTGCCGATCCTGCGAGAGTTCCGCATTAAGCTGGGAAGTCGCGACTGATTGGCGACTACGGGCGCAGGGCCCCAATCCTGTAAAACGGAAAAGGACGTCTGCGAACAGACGTCCTTGGTGCCCCCCGTCAGGCTGGTCCGTGAGTGGTAGGCTTAACGACAGGGCGGCCCGGAACAAGGGCCTCTGTGCATTCACTCGGTGACAGGTCAGCAACATCTGACCCTATCCACGGTCTACCACGTAGAAGTTAGCGGCCCAACGACGCAGAAGGATGATTTCCTATCCTAAAGTATAGGGGCAGGGCTTTTGCCTCCGCGCTTAGCGAGGCTTAGTGCTGGCTGTCACGTAGTTTACGCTTAAATCACGGTCCGACAGCGACCAGCTCCAGAAGATCGGATTGAACACAAAACCCTTCCGATCGACAGGCGTCAGCCCCGCCTTTGAGAGCAGCTCGAACAGCTCGTCTGGTGTAATGAACTTCGACCATTCATGTGTCCCGCGCGGCAGCCATCGCATGACAACCTCGGCGCCTAAAATGGCCATCGCGTAGCTTTTGGGATTGCGGTTGATGGTTGAACAGATTTGCAGACCACCGGGCCTGAGCAGCTGCTGCGTGGCAGTTAGATAGCTGAGCGGATCGGCAACATGTTCGACCACCTCCATGTTGAGAACCACGTCGAACTGCTCGCCCGCCTCTGCCAGCGCCTCGGCCGTGGTGTGGCGATAGTCGATGTCCAGACCGGATTGCTGGGCGTGAACCTGAGCGACTGGAATATTGCCCGCTGCGGCGTCGGCGCCGACGACATCGGCACCCAGACGGGCCATTGGTTCGCTGAGAAGCCCGCCACCGCAGCCGATGTCCAGAATGCGCAGTCCGGAAAAGGGCGCCTGATCGGATAGGTTGCGATCAAATTCACCAGCAATTTGCCGGGTGATGTAGTCCAGCCGACAGGGGTTCAGCATGTGCAATGGTTTGAATTTTCCAGTGGGATCCCACCATTCGGCGGCCATGGCCTCAAATTTTGCGATCTCGGACGGGTCTACCGTGGATTGAGGCGCTTGCATTCCTGTCTCCGTGTGTTCTTTTATCATTCAGGACTAAGTTAGGTCAGTAATGGACAAATACCCGTATCAAAAGCGCGCAGTGCAGTATTTGTACCCGCCCATTGAACCCTTTGATCAGCGGATGGTCGATGTGGGGCAGGGCCACCATATCTATATGGAGCAGAGCGGTAATCCGGACGGTATCCCTGTGGTGGTCTGTCACGGAGGCCCGGGTGGCGGGAGCAGCCCGGCCATGCGGCGGTATTTCGACCCTGACCACTACCGGATTGTGTTATTCGATCAGCGCGGTTGCGGACGGTCGCGGCCGCATGCCTCTTGCGCTGACAATACAACCTGGCATCTGGTCGCGGATATGGAAATCATCCGCCGACTTCTGGGGCTGTCGCGGTGGATGGTGTTCGGCGGGAGCTGGGGGGCAACTTTGTCGCTGATCTATGCCCAGACCCATCCCGAGCGGGTGCGCCATCTGATCCTGCGCGGCGTCTTCCTGATGACCAAGTCAGAGCTGGACTGGTTCTACGGTGGTGGTGCTGGCCGTTTCTGGCCGGAGACCTGGTCGCGTTTTGTCTCGATGATCCCCGATGGTGAGCGGGGCGATCTGATCGCCGCCTATAACAGACGGCTGTTTTCCGGCGATATGGCTGAGGAGATCCTGTTCGGCCGGGCTTGGTCGGCATGGGAGAACGCGTTGGCCTCGATCCATTCCAACGGCACATCGGGCGAAAGCCCGGGCGACTACGCGCGCGCCTTTGCACGACTGGAGAATCACTATTTCATCAATGGCGGGTTTCTCGACTACGATGGTCAGATCTTTGCCAATATGGGGCGCATATCGCATATTCCCGGCATCATCGTGCAGGGGCGGTATGATATGATTTGTCCGCCGACCTCCGCCTGGCGATTGAAAGAGCTGTGGCCAAATGCCGAGTTGAAGATGGTGCGCAATGCGGGCCATGCTCTGTCCGAACCGGGAATCAGCGCCGAGCTGGTGCGCGCAATGGACCAGATTGCAGAGGAGCAGGAGCCATGACACGGATCGACAGGCGTGCGCTGTTCACATCTGGCGCCGCGGCTGCCCTGCTGGCTGCAACCGGGGCCGCGCTGGCTGATACGCCGCGGCAGGGCGGGATCCTTCGTCTCGCGGTACCGCGAGACGGTGGGCTGATGGATCAGGTCGCTCGTGGGGCCGTGTTTGACACCTTGATGGAAATTGGCCCTGACGGCTCCTTGCGGCCTGAGCTGGCCAGTCGCTGGAGCAGCAGCCCCGATGCGCGGGTCTGGCAGTTCGATATTCGGGCAGATGTGACGTTTCACGATGGAACACCGGTGCGGGCGGCGGATGTGGCGGCGAGCCTGCTGGGCAGCGATATCGGCGATGGCGCTGCTCAAATCGACATACTCTCGCCCGGTAGCATCCAGATTGTGCTGGGCGCGTCCAATCCGCATCTCCCTTATTTATTGGCCGATGGCCGGTTTGCGATTGCCGCCGGCGGGGAAACCTCAGGCGACCTCTCAGCCGCAAACGGGACCGGGTGCTACAGGGTGGAGCGCGCGCGCGCTGGGCGCGACTTCCGCGCGGCGCGGGTGCGGAGGCACTACAAATCCGGTCAGGCCGGTTGGGTCGATACGGTTGAGTTGATCGTGATTCCCGATGCCACCGTGCGGGCTGAGGCGCTGCGGGATGGATATGTCGATGTCGCCGCCCTGCCAGCACCCGAAGGTCTCATCTCGCGCGGCAGTTTTCACTACCATCCATCCGTTGATGACATGGCGCTGGCAGCCCGGCGGGATGTTGGTATGCCTCGGACGATAGGCACTCGGTCGGCTTTGGACGATGGTCGTATTGCGGAACGCTGGTGGCGCCTCTGATCTGGAAGATTTGCAAGCCTGGGTCCGCACAGAACATGGGTCAGGGGAACTGCCTCTTGCAGTTTGGCCTGATCCGGCGTATATGCCTTTCGTAACAGCGGCGCGTCGGGTTTGACCCTCAGCTCCACCGGAAAGTTCAACGGGCCGCGCGCCCGTTTTTTTGTGCCCGAATCACAGATCTGGAATTCGTATGACCAATGACCTGATAGCCAAGGCAGCCATCGACCGTCGGCTTGCCGAGATCATCACCCCGGTGATTGAAGATCTCGGTTTTGAGCTGGTGCGTATTCGGCTGATGTCTGGCAAGACGACCACCCTGCAGATCATGGCCGACAAGCCTGAAGGCGGCATCGAGGTGGATGGCTGCGCTGAGATCTCCAACGCGGTCAGTGCGACGCTGGACGTGGAGGATCCGATCCTTGACAGCTACGCGCTTGAGGTCTCCAGCCCCGGTATCGACCGGCCGCTGACCCGTCTCAAAGACTTCGATATGTTCGAGGGCTATGAGGCCAAGATCGAGACCAGCGAGCTGATCGACGGCCGCCGCCGTTTCAAGGGCGAGCTGGCCGGTGTTGAGGATGACGAGGTTCTGATCAATATCGAAGAACATGGCGAGACTGTTACCATCGGCTTGAAATTCGACTGGTTGAGCGATGCCAAACTGGTTCTTACCGATGATCTGATCAAAGAAATGCTGCGTCAGCGCAAGGCTGCCGGCACCCTGAACGAAGACGCATTCGACGAAATCGAGGCCGATGGGTCCGAAGAGGAGAAAAAGTAATGGCTATCACATCAGCAAACCAGTTGGAGCTTCTGCAGACCGCAGAAGCCGTGGCGCGCGAAAAGATGATCGACCCCGGTTTGGTTGTCGATGCGATGGAAGAGAGCCTGGCGCGGGCCGCCAAGAGCCGCTACGGCAGCGAGATGGATATTCGTGTGTCCATTGACCGCAAGACTGGCCGTGCGACCTTTACCCGCGTGCGGACCGTGGTCGAAGATGACGCGCTGGAAAACTACCAGGCGGAAATGACTGTTGAGCAGGCCAAGCAGTATATGGCCGATCCTTCGGTTGGCGATGTCTTCGTCGAGGAAGTGCCCCCTGTCGAGATGGGCCGGATCGCTGCCCAGTCCGCCAAGCAGGTGATCCTGCAGAAGGTGCGCGAAGCGGAGCGAGATCGTCAGTACGAAGAGTTCAAGGATCGTGCCGGCACCATCATCAACGGCCTGGTCAAACGTGAAGAATACGGCAACGTCATCGTTGACGTGGGTGCGGGTGAGGCGATCCTGCGCCGGAACGAGAAAATCGGCCGCGAGAGCTACCGCCCGAATGACCGGATTCGCTGCTATATCAAGGATGTGCGCCGCGAGCCGCGTGGCCCTCAAATCTTCCTGTCGCGGACCGCGCCGGAGTTCATGGCTGAGCTGTTCAAGATGGAAGTGCCTGAAATCTATGATGGCGTCATTGAGATCAAGGCGGTTGCCCGTGATCCGGGTTCGCGCGCAAAGATTGCTGTGATCAGCTATGATGGCTCCATCGATCCGGTTGGCGCCTGTGTCGGTATGCGCGGTTCGCGCGTTCAGGCCGTGGTCAACGAACTGCAGGGTGAAAAGATCGACATCATCCCGTGGAACGAAGATCAGCCGACCTTCCTCGTGAACGCGCTGCAGCCTGCGGAAGTGTCCAAGGTTGTTCTGGACGAAGAAGCGGGCAAGATCGAGGTTGTGGTCCCCGAAGAGCAGCTGTCGCTGGCAATCGGCCGTCGTGGTCAGAACGTGCGTCTGGCATCGCAGCTGACCGCGCTTGATATCGACATCATGACCGAGGAAGAGGAATCGGCCCGCCGCCAGAAGGAATTCGAGGCGCGCACCAAGCTGTTCATGGAAACCCTGGATCTGGACGAATTCTTTGCCCAGCTGCTGGTCTCCGAAGGCTTTACCAACCTCGAAGAAGTTGCCTATGTCGAGCTGGATGAGCTGCTGGTTATTGACGGTGTCGACGAGGGCACCGCTCAGGAGCTTCAGGCGCGTGCGGCTGACTACCTGGAAGCGCAGGCGAAAGCGGCGATTGATGCAGCCCGCGCATTGGGTGCCGAGGACAGCCTGATTGACTTTGATGGTCTGACGCCCCAAATGATTGAGGCACTGGCCAAGGATGGCATCAAGACGCTTGAAGATTTTGCCACCTGCGCTGACTGGGAGCTGGCCGGCGGTTGGACCACCAACAAGGGTGAGCGCGTCAAGGATGACGGCATTCTGGAACCATATGATGTGTCGCTGGAAGATGCTCAGACTCTTGTCATGACCGCCCGCGTTCTGCTGGGTTGGGTGGATCCCACCGAACTGGAAGCGGATGCTGAAGACGATGCCGACATCGAAGACGGCGAAGCAGAAGAGGGCGAGGCCTGAACTCAGGCCTCGCAGCGAGGATAGCAATGACACGCGGTGGCAGTGACAAAGACCGGTCCGACGGACCGGAGCGAAAATGTCTGGCAACAGGCGAGATACAGCCCAAAGAAGGGCTGATCCGCTTTGTTGTTGGCCCCGAAGGTCAGGTTGTTCCTGATGTGATGGGAAAGCTGCCGGGGCGCGGGGTCTATGTGACCTCGACCGAGGCAGCGCTCCAAACTGCGGTAAAGAAGAAACTCTTTGCCCGCGGTTTCAAGGCGCCGGTGACGGTGCCTGACGGGCTGGTGGATGAAATCAAAGGTCAGGTGCTGCGGCGCCTGATCGAGCTGATCAGCCTGGCGCGCAAGTCGGGTGATGCGGTCTCTGGCTATGAGAAGGTCAAAGACTGGCTGGCCAAGGAACACGCCCGCGTATTGATCCAGGCTTCGGATGGATCAGGACGGGGCAAATCAAAATTGAGCACGCCGCACCGTGGGAAATTCATCGGATGCCTCACTGCGGATGAGCTGGGCATGGCCTTTGGGCGCCAAACTGTGATACATGCGGCGCTGGCCTCTGGTGGACTCGGCAAACGTGTTGTAGAGGAAGCGCAACGACTACAAGGTTTGCGCGAAACGGTGGGCGGCAAGGGCCGCACGGAAGGATAAAGAGCTTTATGAGCGATAGTGACGGCAAAAAGACGTTGGGTCTTCGTGGTGGGTCCCGGCCCGGGAATGTGAAACAGAGCTTCAGCCACGGTCGGACCAAGAATGTCGTGGTGGAAACCAAGCGCAAACGCGTTGTGGTCCCCAAGCCGACCGCGGCCAAGGGGGGCTCAGGTGCGACGCCGTCCGGTGACGCATCGCGGCGTCCGGCTGGCATCAGCGATGCAGAGATGGCGCGCCGCCTGAAGGCGTTGCAGGCCGCCAAGGCCCGCGAAGTAGAAGAAGCGCAGCAGCGCGAAGCCGAGGAAAAGGCCCGTGCCGAAGAGCGTGAGCGCCGCCGGGCTGAACAGGAAGCCAAGGAACGTGAACAGCGCGAAGCTGAAGAGCGTGCCCGCCAGAAGGCTGAAGAAGAAGAGCGCAAGCGTGTCGAAGCTGAGGCTGCTGCGCAGCGTGCGGCTACTGATGCCGAAAAGAAAAAGTCGGAACCGGCTGCGGCCCGTCCCGAGCCGGGCCCGTCTTCGCAGCCTCGTAAGGGGGATCGCGAACGTGATGACCGGCAGAACCGCAATGCCAAAGGTCGCAACGAAGGCGGTGGCCGTCGCTCCGGTAAGCTGACACTTGGTCAGGCGACCGGTGGTGAAGGTGGTCGTCAGCGCTCCATGGCGTCGATGAAGCGTAAGCAAGAGCGCGCACGCCAGAAGGCCATGGGTTCGGTCGAACGTGAAAAGGTTATTCGTGACGTCCAGCTGCCCGAGGCGATTGTCGTCTCCGAGCTGGCAAACCGGATGGCCGAGCGCGTCGGCGAGGTTGTCAAATCGCTGATGAACATGGGCATGATGGTCACGCAGAACCAGACCATCGACGCGGATACCGCCGAGCTGATCATCGAAGAGTTCGGCCACAACGTGGTGCGTGTTTCTGATTCGGATGTTGAAGACGTCATCAAAGAGGTCGAGGACAAGGAAGATGACCTTCAGCCGCGTCCTCCTGTTATCACCATCATGGGTCACGTTGACCACGGTAAGACGTCTCTGCTGGATGCGATCCGCGACGCGCGGGTTGTTGCAGGCGAGGCAGGTGGCATTACCCAGCACATCGGTGCCTATCAGGTGAAAACCGAAGGCGGGGCTGTGTTGAGCTTCCTCGACACGCCGGGCCACGCGGCCTTTACCTCTATGCGTTCGCGCGGTGCGCAGGTCACGGATATCGTGGTCCTTGTTGTGGCTGCAGATGATGCTGTGATGCCGCAGACCGTCGAAGCGATCAACCACGCCAAGGCGGCGGGTGTTCCCATGATCGTGGCGATCAACAAGATCGACAAGCCGGCCGCAGACCCGATGAAGGTCCGCACCGATCTGCTGCAGCATGAAGTTGTCGTGGAAGCGATGTCTGGTGAAGTACAGGATGTGGAAGTCTCTGCCGTAACTGGTCAGGGTCTGGACGAGCTGCTGGAAGCCATTGCGCTGCAGGCGGAAATCCTCGAACTGAAGGCCAATCCGGATCGCGCGGCTCAAGGTGCCGTGATCGAGGCACAGCTGGACGTGGGTCGCGGACCTGTGGCCACGGTGCTGGTTCAGAACGGCACCCTGCGTCAGGGTGATATCTTTGTTGTCGGTGAGCAGTACGGTAAGGTCCGTGCGCTGATCAACGACAAGGGTGAGCGGGTTCAGGAAGCTGGCCCCTCGGTTCCGGTCGAAGTGCTGGGTCTCAATGGTACACCCGAAGCAGGCGACGTTCTGAACGTCACCGAAACCGAAGCGCAGGCCCGCGAGATCGCCGAGTACCGCGCCCAGGCCGCCAAGGACAAGCGTGCAGCGGCCGGTGCCGCGACCACGCTGGAACAGCTGATGCAGAAGGCCAAGGAGGACGAAAATGTCTCCGAGCTGCCGATCCTGGTTAAAGCTGACGTGCAAGGCTCTGCCGAAGCCATCGTTCAGGCGATGGAGAAGATCGGCAACGACGAAGTGCGTGTTCGCGTGCTGCACTCCGGCGTTGGCGCCATCACCGAGAGCGATATCGGTCTGGCAGAGGCCTCTGGTGCTCCTGTCATGGGCTTCAACGTGCGTGCCAACACATCGGCACGGAACTCGGCCAACCAGAAGGGCGTCGAGATCCGCTACTACTCGGTCATCTATGACCTCGTCGACGATGTGAAGGCGGCGGCGTCCGGCCTGCTGTCAGCTGAGATCCGCGAGAACTTCATCGGCTATGCAGAGATCAAGGATGTCTTCAAGGTATCCAACGTTGGCAAGGTTGCGGGCTGTCTCGTGACCGAAGGTGTGGCACGCCGCTCCGCTGGCGTCCGCCTGCTGCGTGACAACGTTGTGATTCACGAAGGTACGCTGAAAACTCTCAAACGCTTCAAGGATGAAGTGGCAGAGGTTCAGTCCGGTCAGGAATGCGGCATGGCGTTTGAGAATTACGATGATGTCCGCAAGGGAGATGTGATCGAGATCTTCGAACGTGAAGAAGTGACCCGCACACTCGACTGATCCACGATCATAGCATGAATAAAAAAACCCCGGCCAAACCAGGTCGGGGTTTTTTTGTGGCTGGTTCAGGGAGGAGAACCAGTCTGCTAAGGAGAGTGTGGGGGATCAGGCGGCGCGGCCGACCGGTTCACCTTCATAGGTTTTGCTACCGACGCGCACCGAAATCTTGCCATCGGGCAAGCTGCGCACGAATGTGCCTTGGATGAAGATAAATGCACCCTGCTTAATCGTTCTGATCATGATCGCTACCGCCTCTTGCCGTCAGAAATACCGACATTACGCTGCCTGTTGGCTCTCAGGGTTAACGAAAAAAGTTAATGATTGATTGATGTACGTGAAGGATACCGCCGCAGGACGCGGCGGTGGCTAAGCCGTTCTGTGCGGGAAACCGGGCAGACCGGAACTAGAGCCAGTCCCGCAGGATCGGGATCAGCGGCACATCGGCCGCCGGCATGGGGTAATCACGCAGGTTCTGCGCGCGGACCCATTTCAGTGTCTGCCCTTCTTTCGCCTGCGGGATACCCTCCCATTTACGACAGGCAAATAGCGGCATCAGCAGGTGAAAATCTTCATAGCTGTGGCTTGCAAAGGTCAGCGGTGCCAGACAGGACGCCCAGGTGTTGATGCCGAGCTCCTCTTCCAGTTCGCGGATCAGCGCCGCCTCGGGCGTTTCACCGGGCTCGACCTTGCCGCCGGGAAATTCCCACAGACCCGCCATCGACTTGCCCTCGGGGCGCTGAGCAAGCAGCACGCGCCCCTCGATATCAATCAGTGCAACCGCAGATACCAGTACGGTCTTCATGACCGGTAGTCCGCGTTGATGGTGATATATTGGTGCGTAAGGTCACAGGTCCAAACAGTGCTCTGCCCCTTTGCCAATCCCAGATCAACCTTGATGACGATCTCCGACTTCTTCATTTCGGCGGCGCCGGCTGCTTCGCGATAGTTTGGCGACACCCAGCCTTTTTCGGCGACCAGTACATCGCCAAAGGAGATGGACAGCTTGTCCCGATCGGCGGCTGCCCCGGATTTGCCGATTGCCATCACGACGCGGCCCCAGTTCGGATCCTCCCCTGCAATGGCCGTTTTGACCAGCGGCGAATTGGCAATCGACAGGCCATGAACCTTGGCGTCGTGGTCATTCATCGCGCCGGTCACCTGGATCTCGACGAATTTGGTCGCGCCCTCACCATCGCGCACCACTTGATGCGACAGGTCCAGCATGACTGATTCCAGCGCCTCGGCGAATTCAGCATGTCCGGTTACATCAACGCCAGAGGCGCCAGTGGCACAGAGCATCAGACTGTCCGAGGTCGATGTGTCGCTGTCCACCGTGATGCAGTTGAAGGTCCGGTCACAGGTTTGCGACAGAAGCTCCTGCAACGCCGTCTGCGGCATCTTCGCATCTGTGAAGATATAGACAAGCATGGTCGCCATGTCGGGGGCGATCATACCTGAACCCTTGGCAATCCCCACGATAGAGACTGTTTTTCCGTCGATCTCGATTTTCGCGCTGGCCCCTTTGGCAAAGGTGTCCGTTGTCATGATCGCGCCGGCAGCAGCTTCGATGGCGGTGGCGTCCAACCCATCCTTCAGCGCAGCGATCTGGGCGACGATGCGGTCGTGCGGCAGTGGTTCGCCGATGACTCCGGTTGATGCGGTGAACACCCGTGCGGCCGGAACTCCCGTGCATTCTGCTACACTGCGGGTGATCTCGGCAACCGAGGTTTGACCATAGTGCCCGGTAAAGGCGTTAGAATTGCCGGAGTTCACGAGGATCGCCGCGCCGTGCGCGGTGTCGTTTTCTGCCGAAGCGAGTTTTACCTGACAGTCCAGAACGGGGGCGGAGCGGGTCGCGGAGCGGGTAAAGACGCCGGCGACGGCCGTTCCGGGTGCCATCACCGCGAGCATAACGTCCGTACGATCCTTGTATCTCACGCCGGCGGCTGCCGATGCGAACCTAACACCGGTGATTTCCGGCAGCTCGGGGAAATGGTCTGGTGCAAGCGGAGAGCGGGGCAGTGCCATTTTCAGTTCCTAACCAGGTCAAGGTTTTTCAGGATTGCGGGGTCTAGATCTTCGATCTCAGGGCGTTCAATCGTTGCCGAGGTGGTCAGGGAGAGTACGCGCTCTTCTACCGCGTCCTGGCGCATCTGCGCTGCAAGCTCTTCGCGGACCTCGTCAAAGGTAGGCGCAGCAGAGGTGCGCCGTTCGTTGAGCTTGATCACATGCCAGCCGAACTGGGTTTGAACCGGTTCGGAGACGTCACCGGTACGCATCGCGAGGACGGCTTCTTCAAATTCCGGGACCATGCGCCCCTTGCCAAACCAGCCGAGCTCCCCACCGTTCGGGCCGGAGGGACCGGTCGACCGTTCGCGCGCTAGAGTGGCAAAATCAGCACCAGCCTCCAGCTCGGCGCGAATTTCGGCTGCATCCTCCTTGCTCTCGACCAGAATATGCGAGGCGTTGAATTCATCACCGCCGGTTCCGTCGGTGTATTTCTCGTCGTAGGCGGCGCGAAGGTCCTGTTCGGAGGCGGCACCCTCCATCACCTTTTCGATGACATCAGCGGCCAGCAGCGAACGGGCTTCGTTCTCTAGGGAGAGTTCGACGTATTTCGGAACCTCGCCATTCAGTTCCTGTTTCAGGCTCGTTTGCTGAATCAGCTGGTCCAGAATTGCGTCATAGAGAACATCATCCGGCAGCTGCTGATACTGCTGCGGCAGCGTCGCGCGGGCGATGATCATGTGACCAATCGTGATCTCTTCGCCATTCACCTTTGCAACCACTGTATTGGCATGTGGTTCGGCCACAGCGGGTATGGGCAGTGTCAAGGCGGCCGTCAGGGCCAGCCCCGACAAATAAGTGAGACCTTTGCGCATTGAATTCTTCCTATTCTCTGGCCACGGCTGGGCGTAGCGTTGACACCGTATTTGCGGGACCTTACATCGCCATGAGGCCTTTGACAGGACCGCTGTTCCATCATTGTTTATGAGTTGCAAGCGGGGCGGGCAAGCCTGCCAACGCCAGGGGCCAATGACAGGACGGTTGGAGAACACATGCTGGGTATCGGAACACTCGCCAAAAAGGTTTTCGGCACGCCGAATGACCGCAAAATCAAGGCGACACGGCCGCTGATTGCCAAGATCAACGCGCTGGAGCCCGAGTTCGAGAAACTCAGCGATCAGGAGTTGCAGGACAAAACCGCCGAGCTGCGCAAGCGCGCCGGTGACGGCGAGAGCCTGGATGACCTTCTGCCCGAGGCTTTTGCCAACGTACGCGAGGCGGCGCGGCGTGCGCTGGGGCTGCGGGCCTTTGATACGCAGCTCATGGGTGGCATCTTTCTGCACCAGGGCAATATTTCCGAGATGAAGACCGGTGAGGGTAAAACCCTCGTTGCGACCTTCCCGGCCTATCTCAATGCGCTGACCGGCAAGGGCGTGCATGTGGTGACGGTGAACGAATACCTCGCCAAGCGCGACAGCGAGTGGATGGGCAAGGTCTTTGCGCAACTCGGCATGACCACCGGCGTGATCTGGTCCGGCCAGCCTGATGCAGAGAAGATGGCTGCCTATCAAAGCGATGTCACTTATGCGACCAACAACGAGCTGGGCTTTGACTACCTGCGCGACAACATGAAGCCGAGCCTCGATCAGGTTTTCCAGAAACACCATAATTTCGCGATTGTGGATGAGGTCGACTCGATCCTGATCGACGAGGCGCGTACGCCGCTGATCATCTCAGGTCCGGCGGAAGATCGCTCGGAACTCTACTCGACCATCGACAAGATGATCCCGCTCCTGAGTGATGATCACTATGAGCTGGACGAAAAAACCCGCGGCGTGACCTTCACCGAGGATGGCAACGAATACCTCGAGCAGCAGTTGATCGCCCATGGCCTGCTGGAAGAGGGCGCGTCACTGTATGATCCTGAGAGCACTACGGTAGTACATCACGTCAACCAGGCGCTGCGGGCGCATAAGCTGTTCCAGCGCGACAAGGACTACATCGTGCGCGATGGCGAGGTGGTGCTGATCGATGAATTCACCGGTCGGATGATGGCCGGTCGCCGCCTTTCCGAGGGTCTGCATCAGGCCATCGAAGCCAAGGAAGAGGTTAAGATTCAGCCCGAGAACACAACGCTGGCCTCCGTGACCTTTCAGAACTACTTCCGCCTCTACAGCAAGCTGTCCGGGATGACCGGCACAGCGATGACCGAGGCCGAGGAATTTGCCGAGATCTACGGTCTGGGTGTGGTCGAGGTTCCAACCAACCGACCAATCGCTCGTAAGGATGAGGACGATCAGGTCTACCGCACGGCTGTCGAGAAATACCGTGCGATGATTGAAGAGACCAAGAAGGCCCATGAAAAGGGCCAGCCTGTTCTTTTGGGCACGACCTCGATCGAAAAATCCGAGCTGCTCAGCCAGATGCTGGAGAAAGAGGGCATCAAGCACAACGTGCTGAACGCCCGTCACCACGAACAGGAAGCCAAGATCGTGGCGGAGGCCGGTCGTCTGGGCGCTGTGACCATCGCTACCAACATGGCCGGCCGCGGGACTGACATTCAGTTGGGCGGTAATGTGGAGCTGAAGGTGCTGGATGCGCTGGACGCCCAGCCCGATGCCGACCCGGTTGCCCTGCGCACCGAGGAAGAGGCCAAACATGCCGCGGAAAAGCAGAGTGTTCTGGACGCAGGTGGCCTGTTCGTGATGGCTTCCGAACGCCACGAGAGCCGCCGGATCGACAACCAGCTGCGCGGTCGCTCCGGTCGCCAGGGCGATCCGGGTCGCACCGTGTTCTACCTCAGCCTTGAAGATGATCTGATGCGCATCTTCGGGTCAGAGCGGCTGGACAAGCTGTTGTCGACCCTTGGCATGAAAGAGGGCGAGGCGATCATTCACCCTTGGGTGAACAAGTCGCTGGAACGCGCCCAGGCAAAGGTCGAAGGCCGCAACTTTGACATGCGTAAGAACGTTCTGAAATTCGACGACGTGATGAATGATCAGCGCAAGGTAATCTTTAACCAGCGTCGCGAAATCATGGCTGCTGAAGATCTGTCCGAAATTGTCGGTGATATGCGTCATGAGGTGATCGACGATCTTCTCGATGTGCATATGCCGGCCAAGACCTATGCCGACCAATGGGACAGCGAGGGCCTGCAGGCGCAGGTCCGCGAGAAACTCGGGCTTGATGTCCCCGTGGTCGACTGGGCTGCCGAAGAAGGCGTCGATGACGAGCAGATCCGCGAACGTCTGGTCGCCGCCAGCGATGCCAAGATGGCAGAAAAGACCGAAGCGTTTGGTGCTGAAACCATGCGCAATATCGAAAAGCAGGTTCTGCTTCAGACCATCGACGCAAAATGGCGCGAACATCTTCTGACGCTGGAACATCTGCGTTCTGTGGTGGGCTTCCGGGGCTATGCGCAGCGTGATCCGCTCAATGAATATAAGAATGAGAGTTTCCAGCTGTTTGAAACCATGCTCGATACGCTGCGTGAAACCGTCACTCAGCAGCTCGCACATGTGCGCCCCATCAGCGAAGAAGAGCAGCGCCAGATGATGATGCAGCTGGCCGCCCAGCAGGCGGAACTGCAAAGGGCCGCTGCTGGCGCTGCGTCGCCAGAGGCACCAGCCGATGGGTTTGTTGAAGACGATCCCTCGACATGGGGCAATCCATCTCGCAATGACAAATGCCCTTGTGGGTCTGGCAAGAAGTTCAAACACTGCCATGGCAGCCTCAGCTGAGGCGCCGGACAGGTGACATAGTCTGGCGAAAACAGTGAAAATTGCATGCTTTCGCCAGATTCTCAGCAAGGGGCGGCCATCAATTGGTCGCCTTTCTGCGTCACGGTTCCTTAACCTTTTTGGGTAAGGAGTCGGTAATGATCAGCAAACGTACAGCCTTGATGAGCGCGGCCACCCTCTGTAGCGCACTGGCGATCGGTCTTGTTATGCAACATGCCGATGGCGGTCCGCAGGCGACTGCAGAAGCCGCGGTTCCTGCGAAGGGGCTTGCGGTTGCGGCCGTAGACAACCTGCCAGACCTCTCGACCGATGGTGCACTTCAGATTGAGGCGATCAGCCTCACTGCGGCCACACCTGCTTCCGACGGCGAGGGCGAAGCCCGTCAGGCCGGGCGTCATGACCCAGAGACCACCTGCGACATGACAGCAGAAGCCGTCGCCAGCCCGATGGCAGAGGTGCGTTTGACGATCTTGTCCCTTTGCCGTCCCGGAGAGCGGTTGACCATTCATCACAATGGAATGATGTTCTCCAGCCGCCTGGACGATACCGGCGCGCTGACCGTTCAGGTGCCGGCACTTTCTTCTACCGCAGTTTTTATCGTCGAGCCGAAAACAGGCCGTGGTGCAGTGGCGACAACTTCGGTGCCTGATCTAAATCTGGTCAGCCGGGTGGTCCTGCAATGGGCTGGCAATAGCGGCTTTGAACTGCACGCGCGCGAGTTTGGCGCGGGGTATGGCAGCGCTGGTCATGTCTGGCACGGTGCTGATCTTACAGCTGGCCGGGGGTCGGTCGTGCAGCTTGGCGATGCCTCGCAGCTGGCGCCGCGTTTGGCAGAGATCTACAGCGTTCCACGGCTTGGCGGCGACCGTAGTGGTGTGATCGACCTGACAGTCGAGGCCGAGGTGACCGCGATCAATTGCGGTCGTGACGTTTCGGCGCAGACGCTTGAACTGCGCGATGGAAAGCTGCGCACCCGTGATCTGACACTGGCGATGCCTGATTGTGCCGCTACGGGTGATTTTCTTGTGTTGAATAATTTGCTAGAAACACTGAAAATCGCCGCAAATTAACTAGCGGTTTATTCAGGATTTCTCATGGCTTTGCTTCGTGCGGCGGTAGGCGCCGCACTCTTTCTTGTCGCTGGAATCCTGCCGCTCAATGCGCAGGATGTGACCCTTTCCTCACCTGACGGCGCCGTTGAGATCACCGGGAATATTCTGGGTTTTGATGGTGAATTCTATCGCGTTGATACGAAGTTCGGTGAGCTGACGGTTGATGGGTCCGGCGTCAGCTGTGAGGGGCCCGGTTGCCCGAGCCTGTCTGATTATGTTGCGGAGATTACCCTGTCGGGTTCTTCCACCATGGCAGAGGTTCTGTTACCGGCGCTGATCGAAGGGTTCGCACTCAGAAACGGTTTCCAGACCCGGCGAGATCCGATGCCCGACAATAATTTTGACTATGTGTTACTGCGGGACACAGGTCGAGTCGCCGCCAGGTTCAGCTTTTTTGTCAGCAATACCGACGAAGGGTTTGCCGATCTTCTGGCCAATGAAGCCGATATCGTGATGGCCCTGCGCGAAATCCGCAGCGCGGAGCGTGAGCGCGCGCGTGAGGCCGGAATGGGGGATATGACAGGGTCACAACGCAGTCGCGTTCTGGCGCTGGACGCCATGGTTCTGGTGGTGGCACCGGGGAACCCTGTGCGCTCGATTTCGGTGTCGAATCTCGCGCGCGTTCTATCCGGGGATCTGAAAAACTGGTCTGAGCTGGGTGGGGCTGACGCGCCGATCTCTCTTCATTTGCCCGTCGCGGGCTCTGGCTTGGCTCAGGCGATTTCTGACCGGCTTGAGCCGCCAAATATTGCGGCGCTTGGCAGTCGTCTGCGGCGCCACGACCGTGGCAGCACCTTGGTGCGAGTCGTTGCGACTGATCCCTTTGCCCTTGGGCTGGCGAGCTTTGCCGAAACATCGACCGCACGCGTCCTGACCCTGCGCGGCGCGTGTGGCTTCTCGCTGCGGGCCAATCGCCGGTCAATCAAGACAGAAGACTATCCGCTGACCGCGCCGATGTTTCTATATCTCCCGTCACGACGGTTGCCCAAGCTTGCGCGGGATTTTCTGAGTTATGTTCGCGGTCCCGCGGCGCAGATTGTGATCCGCAGAGCCGGGTTCGTTGATCAGGCACCAGAGAGAATTTCGATGAATGTTCAGGGCGACCGTCTGGCCAATGCCATCAGCGCAGCCGGGCCGGAGGTCTCCCTTGCGGAGCTGCAGAGATTGGTCAGTCGCCTGGACGGTCTGCAGCGGTTGACCACGTCGTTTCGCTTTGAACCGGGATCGACCCGCCCCGATGCGCAATCGCGAAGCAATATCAATCAGCTCGCCCGGTCTCTGGAGGCTGGCGCCTATGATGCGCGGGAGCTGGTTTTTGTCGGCTTCTCAGATGGCGATGGCCCGGCGAGCGGTAATAAATCCATTGCGTTGAAACGAGCGGAGGCGGTGCGAGATGCGGTCATCGCGGCAGCTGAAACCGCGAATCTCGAGCGGACCGAAATAGCGGTGGAGGCCTTTGGTGAGGCGCTGCCGATGGCCTGTGAAGACCAGCGATGGGGCCGACAGGTCAATCGACGGGTCGAAGTCTGGGTTCGATAAAAGAGCTTCAGACCGCTAGAGATATCCTTCGGAGCGAAAGCTCAGTTCGCGAGATTTTCCGATGATCAGATGATCATGCAGAACGATATCCAGAGTGGCGAGTGCCCGCGCAACCCGGTCGGTCATCTCGATGTCGCTCTGCGATGGGGTCGGGTCGCCCGACGGGTGATTATGTACCAGGATCAGGGCGCTGGCGCTTATTTCAAGGGCCCGCTTGGCGATCTCTCGCGGGTAGACCGGCACATGATCGACGGTGCCCCTGGCCTGCTCTTCATCCGCGACCAGGGTGTTCTTGCGATCCAGGTAGAGGACACGGAACTGTTCGGTCTCACGATGGGCCATGACGGTATGGCAATAGTCCAGAAGCGCGTCCCAAGAGGACAAGACCGGTCGCTGCATGATTCTGGCGCGGGCCATTCGATGGGCGGCAGCCTCCAGGATCTTAAGATCCGCGACGACAGCCTCGCCGATGCCATTCACCTTCGAGAGACGTTCAGGGGGCGCGGTGATAACCCGGTTGAAATCTCCGAAGGTCTCAAGCAGGAGCCGGGCCAGAGGTTTGACATCGCGGCGCGGAATGGATCGAAAGAGCAGAAGTTCCAGCAACTCATAGTCCGGCATCGCAGCCGCGCCCCCGTCCATAAAACGCTCGCGCAACCGCGCGCGGTGATCCCTGATATAAGAGGGCAGGCGCCGCTCTGGCGGGGAGGCAGGCCCCATCTCTGCGCTGTTGGGGAACAGCGGGACAGAGACATCCTGAAACGCGGGATCCTTGGCCATAGGCTATGCTGTGGCCATCGTGGTTGAGGAAGGGTTAATGCAAATGGATCACCATGCGGCCAGCCGCAAAACCAACGAAAAAAGCGCCCCATTGGAGCGCTTAATATTGGTTTAGAATGGGGAGGGGATCAGCCCTTCATCCCGTCCCAGAAGCTTTTCACGGAGGAGAAGAAACTCCGGCTTTCCGGGTTGGTGTTGTCCTCGGAGAGATCCTCGAATTCACGCAGCAGTTCCTTCTGCCGGGCGGTGAGGTTCACCGGGGTTTCCACCGCCAGTTCTATGAACATGTCACCGGTTGCACCGCCTCGCAGGGCAGGCATGCCCTTGCCACGCAGGCGCATCTGGCGGCCGGACTGGCTACCTTCCGGGATCTGCACACGGCCACGGCCACCATCAATGGTCGGAACTTCTATGGCGCCGCCCAATGCGGCCTTTGCCATGGATACCGGTACCCGGCAGTATAGGTTGTTTCCATCCCGCTCAAACAGGTCATGTGCGGAGACTTCAACAAAAATATAGAGATCACCGGGAGGGCCACCGCGCATACCGGCCTCACCCTCGCCGGCAAGGCGAATGCGGGTGCCGGTTTCCACGCCTGCCGGGATGTTCACCGACAGGGAGCGATCTTTCTCTACACGACCATGGCCCTGGCAGGATTTGCAGGGGTTCTTGATGATCTGGCCAAGGCCGGAGCAGGTGGGGCAGGTGCGCTCCACCGTGAAGAAACCCTGCTGCGCGCGAACCTTGCCCATGCCGGAACAGGTCGGGCATGTCGTTGGTTCCACTCCGCCCTCAGCGCCAGTGCCTTCGCAGGATCCACAGGCGACAGCGGTCGGTACGTTGATCGTTTTGTGCATCCCCGCAAAAGCATCCTCAAGCGAGATGCGCAGGTTGTAGCGCAGATCCGAGCCGCGCGCGGCTCGTTGCCGCCCGCCACCCTGGCCGCCGCGTCCACCCATGAAGTCGCCGAACAGATCGTCGAAGACATCTGAGAAGGCAGACGAAAAGTCGCCGCCGCCAAAGCCCTGGCCGCCTTGACCGCCGCGTTGGCCGCCGCCCATGCCGTTTTCAAAGGCGGCGTGACCGTAACGATCATAAGCGGCCTTCTTCTCAGGGTCCTTCAGGACATCGTAGGCCTCATTGGCCTCCTTGAACTTCCCCTCGGCTTCGGGATTGTCCTTGTTCCGGTCGGGGTGCAGCTCTTTGGCCTTCTTGCGAAAGCCTTTCTTGATTTCATCGGCGGTGGCCCCTTTGGACACCCCGAGAACGTCATAGTAATCTCGTTTGGACATCGGAATACCCTTCTTGCCGCAACGAAAGCGGGCCGGCCCGGGGTTCGGACCGGCCCGCTTTGGCCAAAATCAGACCTTAACGCTTGTTGTCGTCCAGATCTTCGAATTCGGCATCGACAATGTCATCATCACCGGGGCCTGAAGCCTCATCCGCGGCGGCGGGTTCATCCGCTGCCTCTTCCTGGCTCGACTTGTAGATCGCTTCGCCCAGCTTCATGGCCGCTTCGGTGACGTTCTGAACGCCAGACTTGATCTTGTCGGCGGTGGATTTCTCGTTTTCGAGGTCATCCTTCAGCGCGGCAATGGCCAGTTCGATCGCTTCGATGGTGGTCGGGTCCACCTTGTCCGCATGCTCTTCCATCGATTTCTCGGTGGAGTGAATCAGGCTTTCGGCCTGGTTCTTCGCTTCGATCAGCTCGCGACGTTCCTTGTCTGCCTCGGCATTGTCCTCGGCATCCTTGACCATTTTTTCGATATCCTCATCGGACAGACCACCGGAGGCCTGGATGGTGATATTCTGCTCTTTACCAGTCGCCTTATCCTTGGCGCCAACGGACACGATGCCGTTGGCGTCGATGTCGAAGGTCACTTCGATCTGCGGCATGCCGCGCGGTGCGGGCGGGATGTCCTCAAGGTTGAACTGGCCGAGCATCTTGTTGTCGGCCGCCATCTCGCGCTCACCCTGGAACACACGAATGGTCACGGCGTTCTGGTTGTCTTCGGCGGTAGAGAACACCTGGCTCTTCTTGGTCGGGATGGTGGTGTTGCGGTCGATCAGTCGGGTGAAGACGCCACCGAGGGTTTCGATACCCAGGGACAGCGGTGTCACGTCGAGCAGAACAACGTCTTTCACGTCGCCTTGCAGAACACCGGCCTGAATGGCGGCGCCCATCGCAACAACCTCATCCGGGTTCACACCCTTGTGGGGGTCTTTGCCGAAGAATTTGCTGACTTCCTCGATCACCTTGGGCATGCGGGTCATACCGCCGACCAGAACAACTTCGTCGACGTCAGATGCCGAGAGACCGGCATCTTTCAGCGCAGCGGCGCAGGGCTTCATCGACGCCTTGATCAGATCGCCAACCAGGCTCTCCAGCTTGGCACGGGTCAGTTTCATGACCAGGTGCAGCGGCTGGCCCGAGGACGGATCCATCGAGATGAACGGCTGGTTGATTTCGGTCTGGCTGGAGGAGGACAGCTCAATCTTGGCTTTTTCAGCGGCTTCTTTCAGACGCTGCAGAGCCATTTTGTCCTTGGTCAGGTCGACGCCGTGCTCTTTCTTGAATTGGTCTGCCAGGTAGTTGACGATGCGCATGTCAAAGTCTTCACCACCAAGGAAGGTGTCGCCATTGGTGGATTTCACCTCAAACAGGCCGTCGTCGATTTCAAGAATGGTCACGTCGAAGGTACCGCCACCAAGGTCATAGACCGCGATGGTTTGGGTTTCTTCCTTGTCCAGACCATAGGCCAGGGCCGCTGCTGTTGGTTCGTTGATGATGCGCAGCACTTCGAGACCGGCAATCTTGCCGGCGTCTTTGGTGGCCTGACGCTGGGCGTCGTTGAAATACGCAGGCACGGTGATGACGGCCTGGGTCACTTCTTCACCGAGGTAGGACTCGGCGGTTTCTTTCATCTTGCCCAGGATGAAAGCAGAGATCTGCGACGGGGAGTATTTCTCACCCTTGGCTTCGACCCATGCGTCACCATTGCCGCCGTTGATTACGGCGAAAGGCAGGTTTTTCTTGTCTTTGGCCAGATCGCTGTCATCGAACCGGCGACCAATCAGGCGCTTTACGCCGAATACGGTGTTGTCCGGGTTGGTGACGGCCTGACGTTTGGCAGGCTGGCCCACCAGACGCTCATCGTCGGTGAAGGCTACGATCGACGGCGTGGTACGGGCGCCCTCAGCGTTTTCGATAACGCGAGGCTGCGATCCGTCCATGATGGCCACACAGGAGTTGGTGGTCCCGAGGTCGATTCCGATAACTTTGCTCATTTTCGATCCCTTTTCACTTTCTAAGGCGATTACCCGAGGTCTGAACCCATTTTGGCATTCCGGCCCCGATTCAGTTGCGGTTTGGTCTGCACCTCCCCGCTTCCCGGCGTATATAGGGAGCGCAAATGCCCCCTGCAACCGCCAGATCGTGTCCTGTTTCGCGAATTACTGCGGTTTTTGACAGGGGAGCGGTTAAGAACAGGCTAACGGTGATGATGAAGTTGCGGTTGCGGGGATTTGAGCTGACAAAACCCCTGTTGGATACGGAACGGCAGCGACAGCTGATTGACTGTCTGCGTCCCGTTCTGCGCGCCGCTCCTCTGTTCTCGCCCGAGGTGCCCGGTAGCGGCAAGATGTCGGTGCGAATGACCTCGGCCGGGGTATGCGGCTGGGTGAGTGACAGGGGCGGGTATCGTTATCAGGATCGGCATCCCTCCGGCCAGGGCTGGCCGAAAATCCCGGCAGAAATCCTGGATATCTGGCGGGCCAGCACAGGGCTGGAGCGACAACCGGACTGCTGTTTGATCAACTACTATGGCGAGGGCGCCCGCATGGGTCTGCATCAGGACAAGGATGAGGCGGATTTCTCCTACCCGGTGGTGTCCGTCTCTCTGGGCGATGACGGCCTTCTGCGGATCGGCAATCAATTCCGTGGCGGTAAGACGGAGACCGTCTGGCTGAACTCAGGCGATGTCGTCGTGATGGGGGGCGAGGCGCGGCTGACCTATCATGGGGTTGACCGCATCCGCTTCAAATCCTCGCGTTTGCTGCCAAAGGGTGGTCGCATAAACCTGACACTTCGCGTGGTGACCTGAGCCATTGCGGCAATCCGTCGATCAGCGTTTGGCACCCCAACTGATCGAGGCACGGCGACGGGTGTAAAACTCCCCCATTAGTCCGATCATGATCAGGACGAGCGCCACCCAACCTGCGTATTGCCAGTTGCTGAAATGGGGGTTGTAGTTGATGAACACAAACCCACGCGCCTGATCTATGCAATGAAACAGCGGGTTCCAGTCGAACATCGACAGCATGAAGCTGGGCAGAGTGTTCGCCAGGAACATCTTGCCCGAGGCGATCATATTGGCCCTTTGGTAGATCGTGGAGATGATGCCAACAGTCCCGGGCGACCAAGGTTTCATGACCAGCAGGATCAAACCTACCGCAGCACCGGTTATCCAGGAGAGCAGCACCATGCCAAAGGCCGCAATCGGTTCCTCTATTTCAATCGGGGTGAACGCCACGTGATAGACGAACAGGATGATCAGCATCGACAGCACCTGAATATACAGTGATCCCAGTGCCGCCGACAGAATGGCGACGATCGTGTTCATCGGGGCGTGCTGCATCATAGGGCTGCTTGGCCCCTCTGCTCCGGCGACAGCGGAAACGGCCTTGGTGTGGGTCAGGAACAAAAACACACCCGACATCACATAGAGCAGGAAATCGCCGCGAATGGCCGAACCGCGCAGGCCGAGCAGGGAAAACATCACGTAGAACACGATGACAAACATCACCGCCTGCGTGAGATTGGTCGCCAGAGCCATGAACGCATTATTATGTTTGGAGCGAACGCTGCGGGCCACGGAATGAAAGACAACCTCACCCATGGCGATGAGGCTGCTGAGACGTGACCGTTTGTGGCGTTGCTCGAACATGATGTCGCTTAGCCGGACCTGCTTTAGGTGAAACTCTGCTTATCGTTACCACGGAAATCTTGCTGTTCCGTTTCACCCCGACCATAAGGGGGACAACTGCTGTAATCAACCAAACCCGGTCAGGGAGAGTGTTTGTGACATATGATGAGCTTATTCCGGTAATCCGCCGATTGGCGATCGAAGCCGGAGAGAAGATCATGGAGATCTATAATTCGGATGAATTCGAGGTGAAGGTGAAATCGGATGAAAGCCCGGTAACCGCCGCTGACGAGGCCGCCGATGCGTTGATTTCTGCCGGGTTGCGCGCAGCCTTTCCCGACGTGATGCTGGTGACCGAGGAACAGGCGGAATCGCACAGCAAGAGCGGGCACACCTTTCTGATTGTGGATCCGCTGGACGGAACCAAGGAGTTCATCCACCGCCGCGGTGATTTTACCGTCAATATCGCATTGGTCGAAAACGGTGTGCCGACGCGCGGCGTTGTCTATGCGCCGGCGCGGTCTCGGATGTTCTTCACCTTGGCGGACGGATCAGCGGTTGAGGAAACCGGCGCTTTTGATCCCTCAGCCATGGGAGAGATCAAACCCATTCGTGTTGCAGACAGTGATAATGATGCGCTGATGGTGGTTGCGTCGAAATCGCACCGTGATCAGGCCACCGATGATTACATCGACAAATACGCCGTGAAGGACAGCAAGAGCGCGGGGTCTTCGCTGAAGTTCTGTCTGGTCGCAACAGGCGAAGCCGACCTATATCCGCGGGTGGGGCGGACCATGGAATGGGATACCGCCGCTGGTCATGCGGTCCTTTGCGGTGCCGGTGGTCAAGTGGTACGCTTTGATGATCATTCGCCACTGACCTACGGCAAGGAAGGCTATGCGAATCCTTTCTTTATAGCCTATGCGCCGGGTGTGGAGCTTAAGAAAGCCTGATGTCCGTCCTTATCGTCATTCCCGCCCGCTATGCTTCGACCCGCTATCCTGGTAAGCCGCTTGTTGCTTTGACCGGGTCCAGCGGCGAGAGCCAAACGCTGATCGAACGCTCCTGGCGTGCGGCCATGGCCGTCAATGGCGTAGATCGTGTGGTTGTCGCAACCGACGACGACCGAATTCGCGATGCTGCCACCGGGTTTGGTGCCGAGGTCGTTATGACCTCCGAAAGCTGCGCCAACGGGACGGAGCGTTGCGCCGAAGCGCTGGATAAACTTGGCGGCGGTTATGATATCGTGGTGAACCTGCAAGGGGACGCGCCGCTGACGCCGCATTGGTTTATCGAGGATCTGATTGTCGGCCTGCGCGGCGCGCCTGACAAAGGGTTGGCAACGCCGGTGCTGCGCTGCGACGGCGCGACGCTGAACAGTCTGCTGGCAGACCGTAAGGCCGGTCGTGTTGGCGGCACCACGGCGGTGTTCGGTAGCGACCATAATGCGCTCTACTTCTCCAAGGAGGTGGTGCCCTTTACGTCCGAAACCTATGGTTCAGATCAGGAGACGCCGGTGTTTCACCACGTCGGTGTCTATGCCTATCGCCCGGATGCGCTGAGCGCCTATCCTGGCTGGCCTGTCGGGCCATTGGAAACCCTCGAAGGGCTGGAGCAGCTGCGCTTTCTTGAGAACGGGCGCAAGATTCTCTGCGTGGAGGTTGAAGCACGTGGACGCGAGTTCTGGGAGCTGAACAATCCCGAGGATGTTCCCCGGATTGAGGCGATGATGAAAAAAATGGGTCACAAATAGGCCTGAATTGTCGATAATATGAAACATGATACGGGATGCCGTGAGCGAAATGTGACTGGGGGTATATTTTCTGAATTGCCTACGGAATACTCTGACCGGCCTTTCGAGGCAGGTTTTGCCACCTAAACGGCCCCACTGACGAACCGCATCAGAACGGTTTGAGAAATAGAAACGAGAGTGCGAGATGCGTAGAAAAGTAACGAAGGCAATTTTTCCGGTGGCCGGGCTTGGAACCAGATTCCTGCCGGCAACCAAATCGGTTCCCAAAGAAATCATGACGCTGGTTGACCGCCCGCTGGTCCAATATGCCATTGATGAGGCCCGAGAGGCCGGCATCAAGGAGTTCATCTTTGTCACCTCGCGCGGCAAAGGAGCGCTAGAGGATTATTTCGACCATTCGCCCATGCTTGAGCAGGAGCTGCGCAAGAAGGGTAAGGATGATCTGCTGGAAATCCTGAAAGCGACCAATATGGACTCGGGCGCGATTGCCTATATTCGCCAGCATCAGGCGCTGGGCCTTGGTCACGCGGTCTGGTGCGCGCGTCGCCTGATCGCCAATGAACCCTTTGCGGTGATCCTGCCTGATGATGTCATCGCGGCGGAAACCCCCTGCCTGAAGCAGATGGTGGAAGCCTACGAGGAAACCGGCGGCAATATGGTCGCGGCCATGGAGGTTCCGCCAGAACAGACATCGTCCTACGGCGTGCTGGATGTGCGCGACGACATGGGCTCGGTGGTGTCGGTAAATGGCATGGTTGAAAAGCCCAAAGCCGAAGATGCCCCGTCTAATCTGGCGGTAATTGGTCGCTATATCCTGGCGCCATCGGTCTTGCGCAATCTCAATAAAAAGAAACAGGGCGCCGGTGGTGAGATCCAGCTGACCGATGCCATTGCCGAAGATATCGCCGACGATGTACCGGTCTACGGCTATCGTTTCCGTGGTCAGCGCTTTGATTGCGGATCCAAGGCTGGTTTCCTGCAGGCAACCGTCGCCTTTGCGCTGGCACGTGAAGAGCTGCGCGATGATCTGATGTGCTACATCAATGAGATTGCGCAGGTCGACAAGGCGGCGCAGTAAGCCGATCACTTCGCCGAGAGTGGCGGAGATTGTGAACATCTGGAAATTGGGTGGCCGGACAGCAGTGTCCGGCCTTTTGATCAGGAAGACGCTGCTTTGACATATATTCTGGTGACTGGTGGAGCGGGTTATATTGGCTCTCATGCCTGCAAGGCACTAAAGGCTGCCGGTTTTACCCCCGTAACCTACGATAATCTGGTGACTGGCTGGCAGGACGCCGTGAAGTTCGGACCCTTTGAAAAGGGGGATCTGGCTGATCGTCTGCGACTGGACGAGGTTTTTGCCAAATATCAACCGGCCGCCGTGATGCACTTCGCCGCGTTGAGCCAGGTTGGTGAAGCCATGAGCGAACCCGGGCGCTACTGGGCCAACAATGTCGGCGGGTCTCTCACGCTGATTGAAGCCGCGGTGGCAGCCGGCTGCCTCGATTTCGTTTTCTCATCAACCTGCGCCACCTATGGGGAGCATGACAATGTGGTGCTGGACGAAAGCACGCCGCAGCTTCCCCTTAATGCCTATGGCGCGTCCAAACGCGCGGTAGAAGACATCCTGCGCGATTTTGGCGCCTCGCATGGGCTGCGGTCGGTGATCTTCCGTTACTTCAACGTGGCGGGTGCCGACCCCGAGGCCGAGGTGGGCGAGTTCCACCGCCCCGAGACTCATCTGGTGCCGCTGGTGCTGGATGCGATTGAGGGCAAACGTGACGCGCTGACCATTTTTGGAACCGACTATGACACCCCGGATGGCACCTGCGTGCGTGACTATGTTCACGTCTGCGATCTGGTCGACGCCCATGTGCTGGGCTTGCAATGGCTGAAAGACGGCAAAGGGAGCCAGGTCTTCAACCTGGGGACCGGCACCGGTTTCTCCGTACGGGAAGTCATGGACAAGGCGGAGGCGACAACCGGTCAATCGGTGCCTCACTCAATTGGTCCTCGTCGTGCCGGCGATTGCACCAAGCTGGTGTCGGGTTCGGTGCGGGCGGCTACCCTGCTTGGGTGGGAACCGAAGCGATCGGATCTTGAAACTATGATCGCGGATGCCTGGGGCTGGCACAAAGCCGGCGCTTACGAGCGCTAGGGTGACGGGGCCAGAGCGGGCTCCAGGTACTGTACCGCTGCCGGAAATCTCCCTGGCGGCGGCCTATCGGCTGAGGTGGCAGCGACGTCGGCTGCTTTGGCGCTCTTTCCGGTCCCGGCATCAGCTGACGACGCTGACGGACCGCACTCGCATTTTGCAACGGGATGCAATTCTTGCCATCACAGTGCTGCGCAATGAAGCGACCCGGCTTCCGTTTTTCCTGGCCTTTTATCGCGATCTGGGTGTCGACCATTTTCTGATCGTCGACAATGGCAGCGATGATGGCAGCGCCGCCTATCTTGCCGGTCAGCCTGATGTCTCGCTCTGGCATACAGGCGCCAGCTATCGCGATGCTCGGTTTGGTCTCGACTGGGCGACATGGCTTCAGATCCGTTATGGTCACCGGCGCTGGTGTCTTAGTGTTGATGCAGATGAATTGCTGGTGTTTGGCGGTGATGCCCGGCACGGTCTGCGCGGATTGACAGATTGGCTGGACCGTCATGGCAGGGCTGGCTTCGGTGCCTTGATGCTGGATCTTTTTCCCAAGGGGTCAGTGGGAGAGGTGAGTTACGTCCCAGGTGATGATCCCCGCCGAGTATTGCCGTGGTTTGATACCGGGCCATATCGCCGGGTTCGACAGGCGCCGCGCGGCAACCTGTGGGTACAGGGCGGCCTCAGGGAGCGGATGTTTTTTCCTGATGAGCCGCAACGGGGACCTACGCTGAACAAGGTGCCGCTGGTCAAATGGCACCGCAGCTTCGCCTATACGAATTCTACCCATGCAATGCTGCCCAGGCGGTTGAATGCACTATACGATGGGCCAGGTGGGGCAGGTCCGTCCGGGGTTCTGCTGCACAGCAAATTCTTGCCCGAAATCACCAAGAAGGCAGAGATCGAAAAGCGGCGTGGCCAGCATTTCAGCGCGCCGGAATTGTTCGACGGCTATTACAACCAATTGGCTGCGGCACCGGATCTCTGGCACAGCGACGCGATCCGATATCAGGGACCGGATCAGTTGGAGGCATTGGGGCTGGCCCGCGCCCCTGATTGGGACGCGGATTGAGCCGCGGCTTAGCTGCGTTCGGCGTTCTGCTCGTCACGACGCTGGCGGACCAACTGATGTTTGGTGACCAGCGAGGCTGTGACAACGCCGACGGTAACAATGCCGATCATGATCGTCGAGAGCGCGTTGATCTCCGGGCTGACACCGAGCCGCACCGCAGAGAAGATCTTGATGGGCAAGGTTGTCGCCGCAGGGCCTGCGGTGAAGGAGGCAATCACCAGGTCGTCCAGCGACAGGGTAAAGGCCAGAAGCCAGCCTGAAATCACTGCGGGCGCGATGATCGGTAGCGTCACTAGGCGGAACGCCTCTGCCTGCGAACAGCCCAGATCCAGCGCGGCTTCCTCCAGCGATCGATCAAAGGTTACCAACCGCGAAGAGACCACGACCGAGACATAGCACATGGCAAAGGTCGTATGCGCGAGCACGATGGTCATAATCCCGCGGTCCAGCCCGATCCCGATGAACAGGAGAAGCAGCGAAAGGCCTGTGATTACCTCTGGCATCACCAATGGCGCGTAGATCATGCCGGAAAACAGCGTACGCCCCAGGAACCGCCCGCCGCGCACCAGCACATAGGCGGCCATGGTGCCAAGGACCGTCGCGATGCTGGAGGAGATAACGGCTACCTTCAGCGTGACCAATGCCGCACTGAGGAATGCCTCGTTGTGCAGCAGTTCACCATACCATTTGACAGAGAACCCGGCCCAGACGGTAACCAGCTTGCTTTCGTTGAAGCTGTAGGCGATCAGGATGACCATCGGGATATACAGAAACGCAAATCCCAGCGTCAGCGAAACGGTGTTGAACCAGCTCAGTCGGGTCATTGTTCCGCCTCCTGTTGTTTCTGCTGGTTGCGCTGGAACAGCACGATCGGCACGATCAGGATCAATAGCAGCACAACTGCCACCGCAGAGGCCACTGGCCAGTCACGGTTGGAGAAGAACTCTTCCCACAGAACCTTGCCGATCATCAGTGTGTCCGACCCCCCCAGCAGTGACGGGATCACGAATTCGCCCAGCGTCGGAATAAAGACCAGGAAGCAGCCCGCAATGATGCCGGCGCGCGACAGCGGGATGGTGACCAACCAGAAGGCCTGCGTACGTGAGCAGCCCAGATCCTCGGCAGCCTCGATGAGCGATCCGTCCAGCCGCTCCAGTGCCGAGTATATCGGCAAAATCATGAACGGCAGGTAGGTGTAGACGATGCCGATATAGACCGCGGTATTGGTGTTCAAAATGGTGAGCGGCGTGTCGATGATCCCAAGCCAGATCAGAAACTGGTTCAACAGCCCCTCATTCGACAGGATGCCCATCCAGGCATAAACGCGGATCAGGAAGCTGGTCCAGAAGGGCAGGATCACCAACATCATCAGCGTCGGACGCCATTCAGACGGGGCGCGGGCCATGCCATAGGCCATGGGGTAGCCGACCAGCAGGGTCAGCACAGTTGAGATTACAGCGATCCGAAGCGAGCTGAGATAGGCTTTCCAATAGAGGTCGTCTTCTGTCAGCCAGACGAAATTCTCAAAATCCAGATCCGCAATAAAGGCGCCGATACCAGTGACCCAGTCGAACTGCGGCATATAAGGCGGGCGCGCGACGGCGGCGTCCGACAGGGCGATCTTGAACACGATGGCAAAGGGCACAAGGAACAGCGCCAGAAGCCAGGCGTAAGGGATGGCAATCAGGATAAAGCGGCGCATCAGTTCGCCAGTAGGACACCGGCAGTGGCTGTCCAGGACAGCCAGACCGGGTCTTCCCAGGTAAAGGCGCGCCGGGCGATACGGCGGGTATTTGCGGTCTGAGCTTTGATCACCGCACCAGATGGCAGTTCGACATGGTAGGTCGAGATATTGCCGAGATATGCTATATCGAGAATACGGCCCTGCACGCTATTGTCGGCCTCGGCGGGACGATCCGCACTGATCGTGACCTTCTCCGGGCGGATCGCCAGATGGCAGGCTTGGCCATCAGAGAATGTCGCCTGGCTTTTCACCGTCAGCGGGGCGGCGCCATCTTTCCAGCTGACCGCATATTCATCGGGGCCCGTGGGCGAAGCGGTGCCGTCGATGATGTTCACATCGCCAATGAAATCAGCCACGTAAAGCGAATTTGGCGTTTCGTAGATACGATCAGGAGTGGCAACCTGGACGATCTGGCCATTGTCCATCACCGCCACGCGGGAGGCGACCGTCATCGCCTCTTCCTGATCGTGGGTGACAATAACAAAGGTGGTGCCAGTCTTTTCCTGAATGTCCATCAGTTCGAACTGGGTGTCCTGGCGCAGCTTCTTGTCGAGCGCGCCGAGAGGTTCATCCAGCAAGAGAAGTTTGGGTGCTTTGGCCAGCGATCTTGCCAAGGCCACCCGCTGCCGTTGACCGCCGGAGATCTGGTGCGGCTTGCGCCGCGCGAATTTCTCCAGCCGGGTCAGGCGCAGCATTTCCTGTACCCGCTCGGCGATATCATGTTTGGGCTTGTTCTCGCGCTTCAGTCCAAAGGCGATATTGTCCCAGACGCTCAGATGCGGGAATAGCGCATAGGACTGGAACATCATGTTGACCAGACGCTTGTTCGGCGGGACCGGTGCAATATCCTGACCCGACAGGAAAATTTTGCCTTCGGTTGGCGTTTCAAACCCTGCCAGCATCCGCATCATCGTGGTCTTGCCGCAGCCCGAGGGGCCAAGCAAGGCAAAGAACTCTTTCTCGTAGATCCCAAGCGTCAGATCGTCGATCGCGGTGAACTCACCAAAGCGCTTGGTAACATTCTGGAATTGGATCAGGGGCTTAGCCTCTGGATCGTTCCAGGGTTCAAAAACAGGAATAGTCACGCTGGCCCCCAATGTATGACGCAAGTGGCGGAACGGGCATGGAACAGCTGCCGACGTTCCCGCAGGAAAAAGCGCGGGGCATATCCGATGCCCCGCGCGTCAATCAATCTCGGGTCAGGTCCCAGATTTGATCTTGGTCCACATACGCGTCGCCGTACGCTGCAATTTGGGCGGATAGGCTTCTTTGATGTAGAGGTTTTTCAGGGTGTCATCGTTCGGATAGATCGCGGGGTCGTTGATCACATCCTCTTCGAGGAACTCCTGGCTCGCCTTGTTGCCATTGGCATAATAGACGTAGTTGGATGCCGCAGCCATGTTCTCGGCTTCCATAATGAAGTTCAGGAACTTGTGAGCCCCGTCGGGGTTAGGGGCGTCCACCGGGATCGCCATCTGGTCGAACCACATCAGTGCGCCTTCCTTGGGCGCGTTGAAGACGATTTCGACACCGTTTTCGGCCTCGTCGGCACGATCGCGCGCCTGCAGGATATCGCCGGACCAGCCAAAGGCCACGCAGATGTCACCATTTGCCAGTGCGTTGATGTACTCTGAGCTGTGGAATTTCTTCACATAGGGGCGGATCGCCATCAGCACGGGTTCGGCCTTGGCAACCACATCGGGGTCCATGCTATTGGGATCTTCACCGATATATTGCAGGGCGGCCGGGATCATCTCGTCCGGGGCATCCAGAATGTACACGCCACATTCGGCCAGCTTTTCCATGTTGGCAGGGTTGAACACCAGATCGAGCGAGTCGATCGGTGCATCCGCGCCCAGAGCCTCTTCGACCTTTGCGGTGTTTGCACCGATCCCAGTCGTGCCCCACATGTAGTTGATGGAATAGAGGTTGTCCGGATCATAGCGTGCTGTACGCTCCTTGATCACGTCCCACATGTTGCCTGCGTTCGACAGCTTGTCGGTATCCAGTTTCTGGAACGCGCCAGCCTGAATCTGACGCGCCAGGAACGAGCCGGTCGGAACGACTACATCGTAACCGGAGCCGCCGGCCAGCATCTTGGTTTCCAGCAACTCGTTGCTGTCGAAGACGTCGTAGATAAGTTCGATGCCGGTCTCGGCTTCGAATTTCTCCAGCAAGGCTTCGTCAATATAGTCGGACCAGTTGTAAACGCGAACTTCTTCGGCGACGGCGGCCGCACTGCTCAGCGCCACGATGGCTGTCAATGTCATCGTCTTGAGTGTCATGAGTATCTCCCTGTGCGTGCCGGTTTCCGTGCCCGGCTGATAAGGATTTGATCAAGTTTTGCCTCATTCGGCAATACTGTTTATGTTTTCACTTGGGGAAACTTGGTGCAAGCTGCCCAAAATTTAGGAGGAATTCAGAAGGTGAACCTGAGCCAACCAGCCGCATCATCCGGCAGTCAGCCCACTGTCAAACTGCCCGCCCATGAAACCGTCTACCAGACCTTGCGCGGGCAAATTCTGTTTGGCGATCTGGCGCCGGGGCAGGCGGTCACCATCCAGGGTCTGGTCGAGTCGTTGGGGGCCGGGATGACCCCGGTACGCGAAGCCATCCGCCGACTGATCTCTGATGGCGCGCTGGTGTTTCAGGGAAATCGCCGTGTGTCTGTGCCGATGTTGCGTGAAAGTGACCTGAACGAGCTGATTTATGCAAGAAAAACAATAGAGTGTCAACTTGCTCGGTTGGCAACCACGCGTGTATCTGCGGATGATATCACCGCGCTGGAGGCCATCGACACAGCTCTGGATCAGGCTATTTCGGCAGGAGACGTCACTGGCTATCTGGTGCAGAACTACCGGTTCCACACGCGGCTTTATGCATATGCCGATGCGCCTATCCTGACAGATCTGGCGGATCGGCTTTGGCTGCGCTTCGGTCCATCGTTGCGCGTGGTCTGTGGACGGCTCGGCACGCAGAGCTTTCCCGACCGGCACAAGGACATCCTCGAGGCCCTGCATCGTCAGGACGCAGATCTGGCGGCGCTGGCCATGGAGCGGGACGTCGCTCAGGGGATGGATCAGGTAAGTCAGGGGCTGAATCAGTCGAGCTGATTCGATTGACACGCTAGAATTTGATCATATTCTGGGCGCAATCTCTTCCTTCAGGAGTCTGCCCCATGACTGCGATTACAAATCACCTGCCCACGGCCGAGCTTCAGGCGCTGGATGCGGCCCATCACATGCACCCCTTCACCGCAAACGGTGAGCTGGCGGAAAAAGGCGCGCGGATCATCACGCGCGCCACCGGCGTCACGCTGACAGATAGCGAGGGCAACCAGATACTGGATGCCATGGCCGGCCTGTGGTGTGTCAACATTGGCTATGGACGGGACGAGTTGGCAGATGTCGCCGCCCGCCAGATGCGCGAGCTGCCGTACTACAACACATTCTTTCAGACCACACACACGCCCGCGATCGCGCTGGCGGCGAAAATCGCCGAACTGGCGCCCGAGGGGCTGAACCATGTGTTCTTCGCCGGGTCTGGTTCAGAAGCCAATGACACCAATATTCGCATGGTCCGCCATTATTGGGCGATGAAGGGCAAGCCGACAAAATCGGTGATCATCAGCCGCAAGAACGGGTATCATGGCTCCTCCGTTGGCAGCGGCAGCCTGGGCGGTATGACTGCGATGCACGAACAGGGCGGCCTGCCGATCCCGGATATCCATCATATCAATCAGCCCAACTGGTGGGCCGAAGGCGGCGATATGGCGGTAGAGGAGTTTGGTCTCGCGCGCGCTCAGGAGCTGGAACAGGCGATTCTTGAGTTGGGCGAAGACCGGGTCGCGGCCTTTATCGCCGAACCGGTTCAGGGCGCCGGCGGTGTCATTGTTCCGCCTGCAACCTACTGGCCCGAGATCCAGCGGATCTGCGACAAATATGAAATCCTGCTGATCGCTGATGAGGTGATCTGCGGCTTCGGGCGTACCGGCAATTGGTTTGGAAGCCAGACCATGGGCATTCGCCCCGATATCATGACCATCGCCAAGGGGCTATCGTCCGGCTATGCGCCGATTGGCGGATCTATTGTCAGCGACGAGATTGCAGCCGTGATTGGATCCGGTGAATTCAATCATGGCTACACCTATTCGGGCCATCCGGTTGCCGCCGCGGTGGCGCTGGAGAACCTGCGCATTCTCGAGGAGGAGAACATCATCGACAATGTGCGTGATGTTGTGGCGCCTTATCTCAAGGAGCAATGGGAGGCGCTCGTCGATCATCCGCTGGTGGGCGAAGCCAAGATTGTCGGCATGATGGGATCGATTGCACTGACCCCGAACAAGGCGACGCGCGCGGCCTTTGCCGCTGAAACCGGAACTGTCGGCTACATCTGCCGGGAGCGGTGCTTTGCCAATAATCTGGTGATGCGCCACGTTGGTGATCGGATGATCATCTCGCCGCCGCTGATCATCACACCCGAAGAGATTGATACGCTCATCGCGCGGGCGCGCCAGTCGCTCGATGAATGTTATGCAGCGCTGAAAGAGCGAGACTTGCTGCACAGCGCGTGACGCGGGCTGAAGCTGTTTGACCAAGGCGTCGGTTCCGGTCGGGAGCCGGCGCCTTTGCTATTTCCGCGAATCTTTGTGGCTCGGTTAAAGCTGCTCGGTTAAATTCGGTTATTTGAGTGTTTCCGGTAACGGGCGTTTGCGATCAATCAAGGCGTGTACACATAGAGTTTTTATCTGAATTGCAATCGAAATCCTGTCGCTTTTCGAACCTTGTTCGTCGCAATACGTACCGTTGTCGGCGTTATCGGCCCTAAGGTAAACTACAGAGATGATCCGGACGATCCGGTTGCACACCAACACTCGTGTGTGCTTACATCACGACAGAAGTGCAGAGCTAATCTGCCGAACCAAACCAGGGAGCCTCACTTGGCTGATGCGTCAAACACGAGCGCGTTCGTTGAATTCGAACGCGTGCAGAAGAGTTATGACGGCGAGAACCTCGTTGTCAAAGATCTAAACCTCACCATGCCGAAAGGCGAATTTCTGACCATGTTGGGCCCGTCCGGTTCGGGCAAAACGACCTGCTTGATGATGTTGGCGGGTTTTGAGACAGCGACCCATGGTGATATTCGGCTTGGTGGCGTCTCAATCAACAACATTCCGCCTCATAAACGCGGCATCGGAATGGTGTTCCAGAACTACGCGCTTTTCCCTCACATGACCATTGCCGAAAATCTGAGCTTCCCGCTGGAAGTCCGCAACATGGGCAAGTCTGAGCGTGAGCAGAAGGTGAAGCGCGCGCTTGACATGGTCGAGATGGGCGCCTTTGGCGGCCGCCGTCCGGCCCAGTTGTCCGGTGGTCAGCAGCAGCGTGTTGCCTTGGCGCGTGCGCTTGTGTTTGAACCCGAACTGGTGCTGATGGACGAACCTCTGGGCGCGCTGGACAAGCAGCTGCGCGAGAAGATGCAGTTCGAGATCACCCATCTTGCACATCAGTTGGGCATCACCACCGTTTACGTGACCCACGACCAGACCGAAGCGCTGACCATGTCGGATCGCGTGGCAGTGTTCAACGATGGTCGTATTCAGCAGCTGGCGCCGCCGGATGAGCTGTACGAAGAGCCGGCCAACAGTTTCGTTGCCCAGTTTATCGGTGAGAACAACACGCTGGAAGGCACGGTCAAAGAGGTCAACAATGGCATCGCGCTGGTACAATTGGACGATGGCGAATTGATTGACTGCAAGCCGATCAACGTCTCCAAACCTGGTGAGCGGACCCGCGTGTCGATCCGGCCCGAACGTGTTGAGTACAACAAGGACCGGATGCAGGAAGGCGCCCATACGCTCAAGGCTGAAGTGCTTGAGTTTATCTACATGGGCGACATCTTCCGCACCCGTCTGCGCGTCGCCGGAAATGATGAGTTCATCATCAAGACCCGCAACGCACCCGATCAGGTACGGTTGAAGCCCGGCCAGCAGATCGAAATCGGCTGGTTGCCTGAAGATTGCCGCGCGCTGGACGCCTGACGTCCGCGCGCGCCCGAACCTCCGGCAGCGAACGACCGGCGGACAATCCAGATAAATAACGATTTCAACAAGGAGTAGAGTGTCTATGAAACTCACCAAACTGACTGCCCTGGCAGCCACTACGGCACTGTGTGCGCCGATGGCGATGGCTGCTGACATGGCCAACGAGATGACCATCGTGTCCTGGGGCGGCGCCTATCAGGAAAGCCAGCTGAAGGCCTATGTGGTTCCTTATCAGGAAATGCACCCCGATCTGAAAGTGATCTGGGATGAAAGCTCGGCCGAGGCGACCGCAAAAATGCGCGCCATGACCGAAGCGGGCAATGTCACCTGGGATCTGGTCGACGTTGTTGCTTCTGATGCGATGCGTATGTGTGACGAAGGTCTCGCCGCCGAGCTGAACCACGACGAAGATTTGGCTGCGGCGCCCGATGGCACACCCGCAACCGAAGACTTCGGCGATCTGATCGTCAGCGACTGCTTCGTGCCGCAGATCGTTTATTCGACCACCTTCGGGTACCGTATGGACAAGGTTGGTGACACGCCGCCGAGCTCCATCTGCGATGTCTTCGACACTGCGAAATATCCGGGCAAGCGCGCCCTTCAGAAGCGTCCGATCGACAACGTCGAGTGGGCCCTCTACTGCGACGGCGTTGCCAAGGATGAGATCTACGACGTGCTGAGCACCGACGAAGGTGTGGAGCGTGCCCTGGCCAAGCTCGACACAATCAAGGATCAGGTCGTTTGGTGGACTGCTGGTGCGGAAACGCCGCAGCTGCTGGCAGATGGCGAAGTGGTGATGGGCTCGACCTTTAACGGTCGTCTGTTCTCGGCAATTGCTGAGCAGAACCAGCCGATCGAAATGCTCTGGGATATGCAGTCTTTCGACCTGGATGGCTGGATCGTTCCGGCTGATCTGCCCGAAGACCGCAAGGCTCGTGTGATGGACTTCCTGAAGTTCGCAACCGACACCCAGCGTCTGGCAGATCAGGCCAAGTTCATCTCCTATGGTCCGGCGCGCGCCTCCTCTGCGCCGCTGGTTGGCAAACACGCCATTCTGGGTATCGACATGGCACCGCATATGCCGACCGATCCGGCGAACTCCGGCAACGTTCATGTCTATGACTACGAATGGTGGGCAGACAACCGCGACGATCTGGACGCGAAATTCCAGGCGTGGCTCGCCAAGTAATCTGTCCGCGAACAGATACTGACATTATCGGGAAGGGGCTGTGTGCCTGGCGCGCAGCCCTTTCTCCACCAACAAAAAATTCCGACGGGGGCTCCTACCCATGAGCGATACCACCCACACCGGACCGGTCTTGGCCGCCGATGGCACGCCGCTGAAGCGTAGCCTGGCCCGAGCTCTCCGGATGCAGAAAATTCGCGCCCTGATGCTGATCGCGCCGCTTCTGCTGTTTGTTCTTCTGACCTTCATTCTCCCGATTGCTGATATGCTGTTCCGCTCGGTTGAGAATAGGATCGTCTCTGACACCCTGCCCAAGACCGTTGTCGCGCTTCAGGATTGGGATGCAAACTCCGGGCAAGCTCCGGATGAGGCTGTGTTTGCCGCATTGGCTGCCGACCTTCAGGTCGCCGCCGAGGAGAAAACCCATACGCGCGTCGGCTCGCGCCTGAACTACGAAAACCCCGGCATTTCCTCGCTGTTCCGCAAGGCCGGGCGCAAGGTCAAGCGTTGGGATCTGGCTCAGGATGGTCCGTTCAAGGAGCAGTTCTTCAAGATTGACAAGGACTGGACCGACCCGGAGGTCTGGCGCACTATCCAGACTTACTCTGGGGCCTATACCAACGGTTATTTTCTGAATGCGGCTGATTTCCAGAAAGGCGCAGAAGGGGCAGAGCTGCGACCCGAGAACGAGCGGATCTATGGAACATTGTTCCTGCGGACACTGATCATGTCGTTGGCGATTACGGTGAGCTGCATCATACTTGGATATCCGGTGGCCTGGATCCTGGCGAATTTGCCGTCAAGATCCGCAAACCTGCTGATGATCCTGGTGTTGCTGCCGTTCTGGACGTCGCTTCTGGTACGAACATCGGCCTGGAAGGTCATGCTGCAGCAGCAGGGCGTCATCAATGACACGCTGGTCTGGCTGGGACTGGTCGCAGATGATGCGCGCCTTGTGATGATCAACAACCAGTTCGGTACGATCGTGGCGATGACCCACATTCTGCTGCCGTTCATGATCCTGCCGATGTATTCGGTGATGCAGACGATCAATCCGTCCTATCTGCGCGCTGCCAAGTCTCTTGGCGCCACCAACTGGACGGCGTTCTGGCGGGTCTACTTCCCGCAGTCTGTGCCGGGTATCGGTGCGGGTTCGATCCTCGTCTTCATTCTGGCGATTGGCTACTACATCACGCCGGAGCTGGTCGGCGGCACCAAAGGTGTCTTCATCTCGAACCGGATCGCTTTCCACATCTCGCAGTCGCTCAACTGGGGCCTTGCGGCCGCGCTTGGCACTATTCTGCTGGTCGTCGTACTCGCGCTCTACTGGGCCTATGACAAGATTGTCGGTATCGACAACGTGAAACTGGGATAAGACACATGGCTTTGACACCTGTTGAAAACCAAACTCCTGGTTTCGTGGCGATGGTCGCTGCGGCGGCCGGCGCCTTCTTCGGCCTGTTTGTCGGCACTGCGCAGGGCTCTGGCCTTCTGGGGGTACTGATCGGCGCTGCTCTTGTTGGCGGGCTGGGCTTTGTCTTGGCGGGGCTTCGCGATCAGGAGCGGCTGATCCGATGGATCCTGATCGCAGCCTTTGCCATCGCAGGCTTTGTAATGGGCGGGCTGCCCTCGGCCGTCATCGGTATACTGTTCGGTGCCTTTGTCGGCTGGTTCATCTTCTGGCTCTCGACGTCACGCTACCGTGTGCATCTGGCGCCATATCTCACACCTGGCCAGGTGCTTTGGCACTATACGTTTCGGGTAATCTGCGGGGCGGTCTTCGTTTTTCTGATCACGCCGATCCTTGTGGTGATGCCACTGTCGTTCAACGCTCAGGATTTCTTCACCTTCACGCCGGAGATGCTGCAATTCGATCCCGAAGGCTATTCGCTGAAGCACTATCGTGACTTCTTCACCAATGCCGACTGGCAGCAGGCGATGTGGAACTCCATCAAGATCGCGCCGATGGCGACCATTCTGTCGGTGGGTTTCGGTACGCTGGCCGCCATTGGCCTCAGCCAGCCGCATGTGCCCTTCCGTCGGGCAATTATGGCGATCCTGATTTCGCCGATGATCGTGCCGCTGATCATCTCGGCTGCCGGGATGTATTTCTTCTACAGCCGGATTGGTCTGCAGGGGACATACTTTGGTGTGGTTCTGGCGCATGCAGCCCTTGGCATTCCGTTTGTGATCATTACCGTGACCGCCACTCTGGTTGGTTTCGACCGGTCTCTGACGCGTGCGGCTGCAAATATGGGGGCCGGTCCGGTCACCACCTTCTTCCGCGTGCAGATGCCGCTGATCCTGCCCGGCGTGATTTCTGGTGGTCTGTTTGCCTTCATCACCTCCTTTGATGAAGTTGTCGTTGTGCTCTTTGTCGGGTCTGCCGGGCAGAAAACCCTGCCCTGGCAGATGTTCACCGGCCTGCGCGAACAGATTTCGCCGACCATTCTGGCGGTTGCGACCATTCTGGTCGTGGTGTCGATCTGCCTGCTGACGGTGGTCGAGATGCTGCGTCGCCGGTCGGAGCGTCTGCGCGGCATGAGCCCGAGCTGATATCAGCGTCATCCAACAAAAAGGCCCCGGTGAGAACCGGGGCCTTTTTTGCGTTTCAGCGGATGCGGGGATCAGAGGCGTTCGATTGCGAGGGCGATACCCTGGCCGCCACCAATGCACATGGTGATGAGCCCCTTGGAGCCGCCGATCCGCTCCAGCTCGTAAAGTGTCTTCAGCGTGATGATCGCGCCAGTTGCGCCCACCGGATGGCCAAGCGCAATCGCGCCGCCATTCGGGTTTACCTTGGCCGGATCCAGTCCCAATTCCTTGTTCACGGCCAGCGCCTGCGCGGCAAAGGCTTCGTTCGATTCGATCACGTCAAAGTCGCTGGCGGAGAGCCCGGTTTTCTTCAGCAGGTTCTGCACAGCAGGCACCGGACCGATTCCCATCACTTCAGGGCGGACACCTGCATGGGCGTAGCCCAGAATACGGGCCTTGGGCTTCAGGCCAGCTTTCTGGGCAGCCTCAGCTGTGGCCATGACGATTGCGGCGGCACCATCGTTGATGCCGCTTGCGTTGCCAGCAGTGACACGGCCGTCCTTCTTGAACACCGGTTTCAGGCCGCCAAGTGTTTCCATTGTGCTGGCCTTGGGGTGTTCATCCACCTCAAAGGCCACCATGTCACGCTTCACCTTGACCTCGACCGGCGTGATCTGGCTGGCAAAATGCCCGGCCTCGATTGCCGCAGCGGCGCGGGTCTGGCTGGTCAGCGCAAATTCATCCATCTGGGCGCGCGTGATGTCATGCTCATCCGCGACGTTTTCTGCGGTCACCCCCATGTGACCGGTCCCAAAGGGGCAGTTCAAGGCGCCCAGCATCATGTCGAGCGCGCGGGCATCGCCCATTTTCTGCCCCCAGCGGGCGCTTGGTACGATGAAGGGGCTGCGCGACATGTTTTCGGCGCCACCGGTGAGGGCAAATTCCGCGTCGCCCAGCATCAGCGACTGGATGCCGGAGACAATCGCCTGTGCGCCTGAGCCGCAGAGGCGGTTCACGTTCATCGCAGGCGTACCGTTCGGAATGCCGGCCTGCATCGCAGCGACACGACTCAGGTACATGTCGCGCGGTTCGGTATTGATTACATGGCCAAAGACCACATTGCCGATCTGCCCCGGCTCAACGCCGGAACGTTCCATAGCGGCTTTGGATGCCACGGTTGCCAGATCAATTGGGGTGGTGCCCGCCAGCGATCCACCAAAGGTGCCGATGGCGGTACGGGCGCCATCCAGGATCACGATATCGGTCATGGTCTCTCTCCTCATGAGTTTCGCGCTGATTATGCAGATGCAGCATGGCCTGTCCTGCGAAACGTGCCGTCATAACAGTTTAGCCCTGATGCCGCTCCTGTTTGACAAATGGATTTCAAAGGCGCAGAGATTCCGCCATGACGGAAAATGTAGACGATATCCTGACGCTTCTGCCCGCCCGCCTGAAAGAGGCGCGTCGTGCCCAGGGCCTCAGCCTGGAGGCTGTGGCCAATCTCTCCGGTGTCAGCCGCTCCATGGTGAGCCAGATTGAACGCGGCGAGAGCTCACCAACGATTGCGACCCTGTGGAACCTGACGCGTGCGTTACAGGTGGATTTTGCGGGGCTGCTGGACAGTCAAGAGGCACAGGACCGGATCGAAGTCCTGCGCGATGGCGATGTCCCTTCCATTGAAAACATGGGGGAGGGCTGTCTGATCCGCATTCTTTCTCCACCTGAAGACGCCGGCGGCCACGAGGTCTACGATATCCGGCTCAAAGAAGGGGGCGCATTGAACAGCCAGCCTCATGGGCGCGGAACGGTCGAACACCTGACGGTTCTCGACGGGACTGTTGCGCTCTGTTCGGGCAGTGCGACCGAACGGTTGCACGCAGGGGATACCGCCCGCTATGCTGCAGATGTGACGCATTCCATCGCTGCACAGGACGGTCCGGCACGTCTGTTTCTGATCGTGAAGAATGCGTGATTGGCCAGAATAGGCGTGCCTTCCATTTTGACGGATTTTTGTCCACTATCTTGAAATCCCCTATTTCGGAAATTTATCCGCTATGCTAGAACTCCGACTCGAACGAGAAGGAGTTTCCGCATGTCTACTGATTTTCTGACCGACATCTCCAAGACCCTGGAAGAGATCAAAGCTGATGGTCTTTACAAGCGGGAACGAATGATCACCTCCCCTCAGGGGGGCGAGATCAGGGTTGGGGATGCGGCGGTCATCAACCTGTGTGCCAACAATTACCTTGGCCTTGCAGATCACCCCGACCTCATCGCTGCTGCGCGCGGCGTAATGGATGACAAAGGCTTCGGGATGGCTTCTGTCCGCTTCATCTGCGGCACTCAGGACATTCACCGGGAGCTGGAGCAGCGGCTGGCGAAGTTCCTCGGGAAAGATGATGCAATCCTGTTTGCTGCCTGTTTCGACGCCAATGGCGGGCTGTTCGAGCCGCTCTTGGGGCCGGAGGATGCGATCATTTCCGACAGCCTGAACCATGCCTCGATCATCGACGGTATCCGGCTGTGCAAGGCGAAGCGCTACCGCTACCTGAACAGCGATATGAACGATCTGGAGGCCTGGCTGAAACAGGCCCGGGAGGACGGCGCGCGGCATATCATGATCGCCACCGACGGCGTGTTCTCAATGGACGGTTATCTGGCGAAGCTGCCGGAGATCCGGGCGCTGGCGGACAAATACGATGCCATCGTGATGGTCGATGACTGCCATGCGACCGGCTTCATGGGCGCAACAGGCGCCGGCACGCCGGAGCATTTCGGAGTGGACGTGGATATCGTCACCGGGACATTGGGCAAAGCACTTGGGGGGGCCATCGGCGGTTACATCGCTGGGCCGCAGCCAGTGATCGACCTGCTGCGGCAGCGGGCGCGGCCCTATCTGTTCTCCAATTCGCTGCCGCCATCAATTGTTGCTGCCGGGCTGGAAGCGATCCGGCTGGTGGAGGAAGGTGACGGGCTGCGGGCGCAGCTGTTCGAGAATGCGAAATACTGGCGCGCGGGGCTGGAGAAACTGGGCTTTGATCTGCTGCCGGGTGAGCATCCGATCATCCCGGTGATGCTGGGCGAGGCGCGGCTGGCGCAGGATATGGCGGCGCGTCTGTTCGACGAGGGCGTCTATGTCTCCGGCTTCTTCTTCCCTGTGGTGCCGCGCGGCCAGGCGCGGATCCGCACTCAGATGAATGCGGCGCTGACACGGGATGAGCTGGACCGTGCATTGGCCGCCTTTGGCAAGGTGGGCAAGGAATTGGGGATCCTGTCATGAGCCGTCCGAACACGATGAAGGCGCTGGAAAAGAGCCATCCGCAGGAGGGTCTGTGGATGGTGCAGGCGCCGGTGCCGGAGATCGGCCCGGACGAGGTGCTGATCAAGGTGAAGAAAACCGGCATCTGCGGCACCGACATCCACATCTGGAACTGGGATGAATGGGCCGCCCACACCGTGCCGGTGCCGATGATCACCGGCCATGAGTTCGCGGGCGAGATTGTCGAGATCGGCCGCAATGTCACCGATCTGACGGTGGGGCAGCGCTGCTCCGGCGAGGGGCATCTGATCAAGACCGACTCGCGCCAGAGCCGGGCCGGCAAGTTCCACCTGGACCCGGGCACCCGCGGCATCGGGGTGAACGAGCAGGGGGCCTTTGCCCAGTACCTGAAACTGCCGACATTCAACGTGGTGCCGCTGCCAGATGACATTCCGGATGAGATCGGCGCCATCCTCGATCCGCTCGGGAATGCGGTGCATACCGCGCTGAGCTTTGACCTCTTGGGGGAGGATGTGCTGATTACCGGTGCGGGCCCCATCGGCATCATGGCGGCGGCGGTGGCGAAACATGCCGGCGCGCGGCATGTGGTGATCACCGATATCAACCCGGACCGGCTGGCGCTGGCAGAACATGTGGTGCCGACCGTGCGCGCGGTGAACGTGGCACAGGAAGACCTGCACGACGTGGTGCGGGAGCTGGGGTTGAAACAGGGGTTCGACGTTGGGCTGGAGATGTCCGGCAGCCAGGCGGCACTCGACCAAATGGTGGAGGCGCTGGTAATGGGCGGCAAGATTGCACTCCTGGGCATTCCGCCGGGCAAATCGCCGGTCGACTGGTCACGGATCGTGTTCAAGGCGATCACCATCAAAGGCGTCTACGGGCGCGAGATGTTCGAGACCTGGTACAAGATGATCGCAATGCTACAGAACGGGCTGGATGTGAGCCGGGTCATCACCCACCGGTTCGGCGTCGATGATTTCGCCGACGGCTTTGCGGCAATGAAATCCGGCTCCAGCGGCAAGGTGGTGCTGGACTGGACGTGATGTCGGGAAGAGGGGGCTTTGCCCCCTCGCGCCCCTGGCGCTCACCCCCAGGATATTTGAAGCCAGAAGATGGGCTTATGGGGTGAGGGCCTGTCGGCCTTTGCTGGTGAGCAACCAGACCAGGCCGGATTCGAAAACGGCTGTGCTGAGCGGTTTGCCGAAACCGGCGCCGCTGTCGAGGTTCACGCGATTGCCATAATGTGTAGCGCGCTCCACCGGAGTGTGACCGTGAACGATAAGCTTGGGGTGGGGGGCGCGTTCCTGATGAAAGGACTGGCGTATCCAGACCAGATCATTTTCGATCTGGTTTTCCAGCGCAACGCCAGGCCGGATTCCTGCGTGGACGAAAGCGAGATCGCTGGTTTGATGCATGGTTGTCAAACGTTTCAGAAAGGCGACATGGCTGTCGGGGACCGCGGCTCTCGCCTCGGCATGGACGTCGGCAAGACGGGTTCGCTCTGGGAAGGTCACTCCGTAGCTTTCGAGCGTTTCGAGACCACCGATACGGTCGTGCAACCAGTGATAGCCCACCAGCATATGCGGGTCGTGGCGCGGCGTATCCTCCATGAACCAGGCGAACATGCGGTCGTGATTGCCCAATAGGGTTATCCAGTTGCGACCGTCCTTTTGCCCGGTGATCAGGTGATCGATCACCCCCCGGCTGTCGGGGCCGCGATCAATGAAGTCGCCCAGGAAGACCACCGACGCATCGCGCCCGCCATCTGCCTCGATCAGGTCCAGAGCCTCTTCCAGCATCCCAAGCTGGCCGTGGATATCGCCGATTGCATATATTGGGGCGGTCATGGGACTCTCCTGCGGGATATTCATGGTGCCAAACGAGAAATGCGCCGCCTTCATAGCTCGGCGGCGCATTCATTGAAATCTCTGATAGGCTAGGGATCAGCTGAGATCAAACTGCAGCGGCTTGATCTGGTTGAAAAACTCGGTTTCCGCCAAGGCCGCGCGAGCCGCAGCCGGTACCGGTTCATCAACGTAGAGCAGTGCGATCGCCTCACCGCCGGCCTGCGAACGGCCAAGCGTGAAGTTGGCGATATTCACGCCCATATCGCCCAGAATGCGACCGAGGGTACCGATGATCCCGGGCACATCCTCGTTGGTGGTATAGAGCATATGCGCGCCCACCTCTGCGTCGATATTGATGCCCTTGATCTGGATGAAACGAGGTTTGCCATCCGAGAACACCGTCCCGGCCACCGAACGCTCACGCTTGCTGGTCACAACCGTGACCTTGATATAGCCGTCGAAGGCGCCGGATTTGTCCTGATTGGTGGTGGAAATCTGAATGCCACGTTCGCGGGCCACCACGGGCGCGGAGACCATGTTCACATCGGGATTGAGCTTCTTCATGATGCCCGCGACCACCGAGCAGTTCAGTGCCGCTAGGTTCATCTCGGCGGCCACGCCATCATAGAGGATGTTGATGGCCTGAATGGGTTCATCCGTCATCTGACCGATGAAGCCACCGAGATGCCCGGAAAGCGCGACCCATGGGCCCATCACGCGCGCCTCCTTGGCGGTCATCGAAGGCATGTTCAATGCGTTCTCAACCGCGCCGTCGAGCAGGTAATTCGACATCTGCTCGGCAACCTGAAGGGCAACGTTTTCCTGGGCTTCGCTGGTGGCTGCACCGAGATGGGGGGTGCAGACTACATTTGGCAGGCCAAACAACGGGTTGGTCATGGCCGGTTCTTCGGAGAAGACATCAAAAGCAGCACCGGCGACATGGCCTGAGGTCAGCAGCTCCGCCAGCGCCGCTTCATCCACCAGACCGCCACGGGCGCAGTTGATGATACGCACGCCTTTCTTGGTTTTGGCCAGGTTCTCCTTGGACAGGATATTCCGGGTCTGGTCGGTCAGCGGCACGTGTAGGGTGATGAAATCGGCGCGGGCGAGCAGCTCGTCCAGGTCAACCTTCTCAACACCCATCTTGTCAGCTTTCTCCTGGCTGAGAAACGGATCATAGGCGACCACTTTCATCTTCAGGCCGCGGGCGCGGTCGCAGACGATACCGCCAATGTTGCCGGCGCCGATCACGCCGAGGGTCTTGTTGGTCAGCTCAACGCCCATGAATTTGGATTTTTCCCATTTGCCGGCATGGGTGGAGGCCGAGGCCTCGGGGATCTGCCGGGCGACGGCGAACATCATGGCGATGGCGTGCTCCGCGGTGGTGATCATGTTGCCAAAGGGCGTGTTCATCACGATCACGCCCTTCTGAGAGGCGGCATCCTTGTCAATATTGTCCGTCCCGATGCCAGCGCGTGCGATCACCTTGAGATTGGTGGCATTGTCGAGGATTTTCTGGGTAACTTTCGTCGCGGAGCGGATCGCGAGACCGTCGTAATCGCCGATGATCGCGGCCAGCTTGTCCTTGTCTTTGCCAAGGTCCGGCTGGAAATCAACATCGATGCCGCGATCACGAAAGATCTGAACAGCGGCTTCAGAGAGTTTGTCGGAGATGAGAACTTTGGGAGCCATGAGTGGGGTCCTTCATGCGGGGGTCGGTCGGGCCGAATGTCTGGGTGAAACGCCTGTGTCGGCGGCAAGTCGTCTGATGCCTGCCCAGCTGGTGCGGGGCAGGCGCTTGGGGGTCAGGCTGCGGCGGATTGAGCCGCGATTTCAGCCTCAAACGCCCATTCAAGCCAGGGCAGCATGGCCTCGATATCAGAGGTTTCGACGGTGCCGCCGCACCAGATGCGCAGACCGGCAGGGGCATCCCGATAGGCGCCGATGTCCAGGGCGACATCTTCGTCTTCGAGACGTTTGGCAACAGCCTTGGCGAAGGCAGCACCATCTGCAATGCGCGCATCGGTGAACTTCAGGCAAACCGATGTATTGGAGCGGGTGGCAGGGTCGGCTGCCAGATTCGCAAGCCATGGCTTGGCGGCGCAGAAATTGAAGATTGCCTGTGCATTGGCGTTGGCGCGGGCCTTTAGCCCGTCAAGGCCGCCGACGGACCGCGCCCAGTCCAGCGCGAGAAGATAATCCTCAACGGCGAGCATCGAGGGAGTGTTGATGGTCGCGCCTTTGAAAATACCGTCTATCAGCTTGCCGCCCTTGGTCAGGCGGAAAATCTTCGGCAGAGGCCAGGCGGGAGTGTAGCTTTCCAGTCGTTCAACCGCGCGGGGGCTGAGGATGATCATGCCGTGCGCCGCTTCGCCGCCCAGCACCTTCTGCCAGGAGAAGGTTGTCACATCCAGTTTGTCCCAAGGCAGATCCTGCGCGAAGGCGGCGGAGGTGGCGTCACAGATTGTGAGGCCCTCGCGATCAGCGCGGATCCAGTCGCCGTTTGGGACGCGCACACCGGAGGTGGTGCCATTCCAGGTGAAAACGACGTCCTTGGTGAAATCGACTGTGGCCAGATCAACCAGCTCACCATAGTCAGCGGTCTTGACGGTGGCGTCCAGCTTCAGCTGTTTCACCACATCGGTCACCCATCCTGCGCCAAAGCTCTCCCAGGCCAGCATTTCGGTTCCGCGGGCACCCAGCAGGTTCCAGATTGCCATCTCGACCGCACCGGTGTCAGAAGCAGGAACGATCCCGATCTTATAGTCCGCCGGTACGCCGAGAATTTCGCGCGTGCCTTCGATCGCGGCCAGCAGCTTGTCCTTGCCGACAGCGGCACGGTGGCTGCGTCCCAGAGGAGCGCCAGCAAGCTTGGTCAGATCAAATGCGGGGGGTTTGGCACAGGGGCCGGAGGAGAAACGCGGATTGGCAGGTCGCGCGGTAGGTTCGTGCACGGTTGCGTGCAACGCCGGTTCTTCAATAGCCATAATGCTATCCTTCCAGATAAGCGCCTCTCGTTGGGGAGAGGTGTCCCGCCCTCAGAGCTAGTGTGCTGCAGCGCGGCACGCAATAGAAATTTCGGAAAAATGCGGCTGTTCATCTGTTTTTTGCGACATGAATTTCCACCATCGGAAACTTAGAATTTCCACCGGAAAATATTTGCGCACGGAATCTTCTTGTGATTCAATGGTGAGGCCCACCGGCGTTTCATGTGTAATCTTGTCGGATTAGCAGCCCTTCTTGGGCTTTGAGCGTCGGTGCGGCTTCACCGGAACAGTCTTGGGTCCCGGCTTTTTAGTCGTCCGTACAGTTCGCGTTACCGTCTTGCACGATTTAGCCATTAGCATCACCTCCTTTCTGGAGCAGGCGCTACCAGATCTAGTGTGCCGACGGGCCTCAATCACATCATCAGTGAGTCGCACACAATAAATCAAGCAAAAAGAGTCGCTTAGTCCTTATATTCAGTCGCGTTTTGGCATATTGCCCGCTTCAACCAGTTAAGGAGCCTGCCGATGTACACCGCCACCCTGCTTTGCAATCCCGCCAACCCGTTGCTGGAGCCCGCGCTGATCGAATCGCTGCGCAATGCCTGGGGCGGTGATGAGGCGGTGTGGCTGGCGCTAGGGGCCGCGGCCGAGTTTCCGCTGAAACAGATGCCGGACAACCGCTGGGACGTTTGGGCGGATCTGCAGGATCTCGGCGTGGATCTGGTGATCCAGCCGACAGCGGGGCGCCGGAAGAAGATGCTGCTGGCGGATATGGACTCCACCATGATCCAGCAGGAGTGCATTGACGAACTGGCCGAAGAGGCCGGTGTGGGTGCGCAGGTGAAGGAGATCACGGCGCGGGCCATGAACGGTGAGCTGGATTTCGACGGTGCCCTGCGGGAGCGTGTCGCGCTGCTGAAAGGTTTGCCCGTCGCGGTGATTGATCAGGTTCTGGATCGCCGTATCACGCTGATGCCGGGCGGCCCCACGCTGCTGGCAACGATGAAGGCCGATGGAGCCTATGCCGCCCTGGTGTCTGGTGGTTTTACCGCCTTTACCGAATGCGTTTCGGATCGGTTGGGTTTTGATGAGAACCGGGCAAACACGCTGCTTGTGGCGGATGGCGTCCTCAGCGGTGAGGTCGGTCTGCCGATCCTGGGGCGGGCCGCAAAGGTCGACGCGCTAGAGCAGATCACTGCGCGTCTGGGATTGACCGAGGCGGATGTCATGGCGGTTGGCGATGGTGCGAATGATCTTGGCATGTTGGGGCGTGCCGGGGCCGGTGTAGCACTCCATGCCAAACCATCGGTTGCCGCAGAATGCGACATTCGTATCAACCACGGTGACCTGACGGCGCTTCTTTATATTCAGGGCTATGCCCTGAGCGATTTCAAAGGCTGACATTATGTTCGAGGTAGGGTTTGAAGTCCTGCTGCTGTTGCTGGCAGCAGGGTTTGCGGCTGGGTTCATTGATGCCATAGCCGGTGGCGGCGGGTTGATCACGGTGCCAGTTTTGCTCTTGGCTGGGGCCAACCCAATCACCGCCCTTGCCACCAACAAGATTCAGGGATTGTTCGGGGCGGCCACCGCTGCCCTCAGCTATGCGCGCGGCGGTCACGTCGATTTGCGCGGGCAGGCTGGATCTGCGCTGATTGCAGGTATTGCGTCAATCTGCGGCGCGCTGTTGATTTCGGTGCTGCCGACGACGTGGATCCGGTGGATCCTGCCGCTGTTGCTGATCGGAATTGCCGTGTTCTTTGCCACCAAGAAGGGGCTTGATGACAGCGATCGGGCGCGGCGCCTGTCGCCAGCGATATTTGCTGCCACCATCGTGCCGCTCTGCGGTTTCTACGACGGATTGCTGGGGCCGGGTGCTGGCAGCTTCTACATGCTTGGTTTTGTGTCTCTGGCCGGGCTTGGCATCCTGCGTGCGACGGCACATACGAAACTATTGAATTTCGCGTCCAATGCCGGAGCACTGCTGGCCTTTGCTTTTGTTGCGACGCCATGGTGGGGCGTTGGCTTGGCGATGGGTATCGCGCAGATCGCCGGTGCCCGGGTCGGTGCCGGGTTGGCGCAGAAGCAGGGCGCTCGCATGATCAAGCCATTGCTGGTTCTGACCTCAGTTGTTCTGGCGCTGCGGCTGCTGTGGGACATGCTGTGATCTTCTGAACGTCGGCGTCAACGCGGCAAGACGGATCACAACACTGCTGCGATAGAATTTAACCTATCCATTAATTAACTCATGTGTTAATATTGGGTATGACTCCATTACTCAAATCATTCTCCGCCCTCTCTGACGGCACGCGTATGGCCATCATCGAACAGCTGATGGAACACGGAGAACTGCCAGCCGGTGATCTGGTGCGGGGATCGGGCATCACTGCGCCGGCGATCTCGCGCCATCTCAAGGTATTGCGTGAGGCTGGATTGGTGGCGCAGCGCGCCGATGGGACACGCCGATTGTATTCAGCGCGGCCTGAGGGACTGAAGCTGATCGCAGACTGGACCCTGTCGCGGCAATCGTTCTGGCAAAGCAGCCTCGATCGGCTGGAAGCAGCACTAAGGGAGGAAATGGAATGACGGATTTGCGCTTGGAACGCGAATTCCAGGTGTCGCCGGACTGGCTGTTTGCCTGGATCAGCGATACCGAGAAGCTCCTGCAATGGTGGGGACCAGAGGGGCTGACCGTGCCTGAGCATACGCTGAATTTCCATCAGGAGGGGCCGTGGTCCACGGTCATGATGAATGCCGATGGAGACCGTTATCATGTCTCAGGTGTGGTCACCCATGTGCGTCCGCCGCAGTCGATCGGATTTACCTGGGCGTGGCACGACGAAGCAGGCGCGCGCGGGCACGAAAGCCATGTCACCCTCACCGTTGAAGCTATTGAGACGGGTGCTCGGCTGATTGTTGATCATCGGGATCTGGACAACTCGGAGATGGCCGAAAACCACCGGGTCGGATGGGAATCGTCTCTGCGAAAACTGGTGTCCAAGCTCCCGTGATTGCGGGCTTGCGACAATGAGAAGCTGTTTTAACGAAGACCTAAACAGGGGAGGAGTACCCAATGCCACAGTTCATTTTTGCATATCACGGCGGCAAGACACCGGAGACACCGGAAGAGGGCGCCAAGGTCATGGATGCCTGGAAAACCTGGATGGGCGGGATGGGAGACGCGCTTGTCGTGCCGGGGAATCCTGTCGGCATGTCAAAGACGGTTCAGAAGTCTGGCGTCGCGGACAACGGTGGTGCCAATCCGCTCTCCGGCTATTCCGTGGTCGAAGCGGTCGACATAGATGCCGCCTGTAAAATGGCCAATGGCTGCCCGATGGTGACCAGCGGTGATGGTTCTGTTGAGGTCGCCGAAATCATCGAAATGTGACCACATATAGCTGTCTTGGAACACGCCTTTGATTGCCCCGGTCCGCGTTCTGCGTGCCGGGGCAATCTTTGGTCAGAACTGCATTTCAGCTGAGGGCCGGATCGAACCACAGTCGATGCCTCGGCGATTGATCAGGGGGGCGTTGCGATATTTCAGTGTTGCCGGATGGTCGGCATCCAGAACGCCCAGCCCCACCAGAATACTTGCAATTGCGCATTCGCTGGCGCGGGTGGCACCGTCGGTGATCTTCAGCGCCACACCCAGTTTCTGTTCGGGCAGGATGGCGATGAAGACGGCTTCAGCGCCGGTTTTGATCGCGACCTTGCCACCCATCGCACGCATAAGGTTGGTGCAGGCGCGGGTTTCGCCAGCGACCAGTTCGGGATGCGCTGTCATCGCGGCCACCAGCTGCTGCGCGGCATCGGCATCGCGGTCCGAACGGTCAGAGGCGGAGGCAAACCAGGCCATCGCCCGTGCCAGACCCTTCACGGAGGTTGCGAAATTCGGCGCTGAACACCCGTCAATGCCATAGCCAGGGCTGGATTCGTCGGTCACCTGCTCAAAGGCGCTGCGGCAGGCCTGTTGTACCGGATGGTCGATCTCTACATATTCGGGTCCGGCCCCCAGGTGCTGGGACAGCGTCAGAAAGCCTGCATGCTTGCCGGAGCAGTTATTGTGAACCTGACACGGGCTTGTATCGGTTTTGATCAGCGCGTTTCGCGCCGGAATATCGTCTGGCAGCTGCGGGCCGCAGCGGAAATCATGATCGGTCATGGACAGCTGATCCAGCCAGGCGTTGACGCGGCTGGTGTGAATCTCGGCACCATTGTGCGAAGCACAGGCGAGGGCGAGCTGCTCAGAGGTCAGCCCGTATTTTGCCGCTGCGCCCGATGTGATCAGAGGCAGCGCCTGGATCATCTTGGCGGAACTGCGCGGGTAAATAATCGCGTCGGGATCGCCCCAGCTGCGCACGATCTCTCCCTTGGCGTTACAGACAACGGCATGGCCCAGATGCAGGCTTTCCAAGAGCGGACCGCGCCACACTTCAGTCATCGGTACGGGTTTGGTCATCACAAAACGCCTTTCCTGTTGGCAATTTCCCGCCAAAACGGGCTTTCACACGTGGCGATAGTTACGATAGTGTGTATGAGTACACAAGCGAGGGGATCGGGACCAGACGGCGAAGGTAACGCCGCATGTACCCTGGCTTATTTGAGGTAACGACAGTCTTTGGAGTTGGGACAAATGGCATCAAAACTCGTCCGCTGCGTCGCGGGCCTGTGTCTGGCCGCAATGGCCACCAGCGCATCCGCACAGCAGGCAGAATCTGACAATCGCGTCGCGAGCAATGTCGACTGGAGCGTGTTTCAAGGCGAAAGTCCCAAGGAATGCTGGGGTGTCTCCGCTCCGAAAGAGACCGTAAACACCCGTGACGGCCGCGTGAAAGCCGTGCGTCGTGGCAAGATCCAACTGTTCGTTTTCTATCGGCCAGAAACCGGCGACAAGGGGCAGGTGACTTTCACCGGCGGCTATCCCTTTGCGCCGGGCTCAACCGTGAATCTCGCAGTGGGCGATACCGAATTTGAGCTGTTCACAGAGGGTGAGTGGGCCTGGCCTGCAACGGCTGCGGATGACGCCAAGATCATCACCGCGATGAAACGTGGCGCGCAGGCTGTCCTGACAGCCCGGTCAGCACGTGGGACACAGACCAAGGACACGTTCTCGCTCCTGGGCTTTACCGCCGCGGTCGAGGACGCCGAAAAACGCTGTAACTGATTGCGCTCGGCGGTCGCCCCCAGAGCGTCGCGCACGTGCGAGGAGACCCGGCCTGCATCCGGGTTTTGAGCTGTCGAACGGGTCGGAGGTGTTTTGCCCGGCCCGATAACATCTGTCATGACACCCTAGGAGTTCCACATCATGCGGCGCCACATCGTCACACTCGCCTTGGCATTGCCGTTGCCGGTTCTGGCGGATCCTGCAATGGAATGCAGCGGTGCTGTTTCTCAGGTTGACCTGCGCAGCTGCCTTGAGGCGGATGAAACCCGCGCCAATATGGCTCTTTCACAGGCGTTTGATTATGCCCGCAATACGATGGCCGAACTTGATGATACCACCGGACGACCTACCGCAATCCCTGCACTGGAGGCGGGGCAGGCATCCTGGGAGACGTTCCGTGACGATCATTGCGCGTTTGTCGGGGAGACCTTTGCCGGCGGTTCGGGAACCGGTATCGCGGTTCTATCCTGTCGTATTGGCCTGACACGGGATCGGGTCGACGTGCTGATGGATTACGCCCGGTAAGAGAGTGCCGAAGCAAAATCGGGAGGATTCCTTTTGATCTTTGGCAAGAATCCTATATAGAGCCGCATCCACCCAAACAGACCGAGTCTTTTTGCCATGACCGCCAATGCGCCGATCACCCAGGACGTCCTGACCCTGCCTCGCAAGATGCCTGAGGGCGGCAAGATCAATCTAGTAGGTCTGACCCGCGACCAGTTGCGGGAAACACTGATCGCACATGGTACGCCGGAAAAGCAGGCCAAAATGCGGGTCGGGCAGATCTGGCAGTGGATCTATCAATGGGGCAAGCGCGACTTTGCGGAGATGACGAATCTCGCAAAGGCTTATCGCGCGCAGCTGGACGAGCATTTTGAAATCGCGATTCCCGAGGTGGTGAGCAAACAGGTCTCTACCGATGGCACACGCAAGTATCTGGTGCGTATCGCTGGCGGCCATGAGGTCGAGGTGGTCTACATCCCTGAGGAAGGGCGCGGTACACTGTGTATTTCCTCGCAGGTGGGCTGCACCCTGACCTGTTCGTTCTGCCATACCGGCACGCAGAAACTGGTCCGTAACCTGACGGCGGCCGAGATCGTTGGCCAAATCATGATGGCGCGTGACGATCTGGACGAATGGCCGGTTCCCGGCGCGCCCAAGGATGAGACGCGCTTGCTGTCGAATATCGTGCTGATGGGGATGGGAGAGCCGCTCTACAACTTTGACAACGTGCGCGACGCGATGAAGATCGCGATGGACCCCGAGGGGATCAGCCTGTCGCGGCGTCGCATTACCCTGTCAACTTCCGGTGTGGTGCCGGAAATCGCGCGCACGGCCGAGGAAATCGGCTGCCTGCTGGCTGTGTCCTTTCATGCGACCACCGATGAGGTGCGCGACAAACTGGTACCGATCAACAAACGCTGGAATATCGAAGCACTTCTGGACGCGCTCCGCGCCTATCCGCGCCTGACCAATTCGGAGCGGATCACTTTTGAATATGTGATGTTGAACGGCGTGAATGACAGCGACGAAGACGCCCATCGTCTGGTTGAGCTGATTGATGGGATCCCGGCGAAGGTCAATCTGATCCCATTCAATGAATGGCCAGGTTCGCCCTATACGCGTTCGTCAAACAACCGGATTCACGCCTTTGCCAACATTATTTATCAGGCTGGCTATGCCTCTCCGATCCGTACACCACGGGGCGAGGACATTCTGGCGGCCTGTGGTCAGTTGAAATCGGCTACCGAGCGTGCGCGCAAGAGCCGTAAACAGATTGAGGCCGAGGCGGGGCTAAACCCCTGACCTCGACCTCCAGGCAGGTCCCCGGCTGCCTCAACTGAATATGAAATCCGCTCCCGTGAGGGTGTCGGTGTAGTTGGTCAATTCCACTTCGAACCAATTGGAATAGGAGATGGTGGTGCTGCCGTTATCTTCGACGATGTCGAGCTGGTCGAGACTGCCGATCCAGAGGCCAGACACGTCAATCACATCTGCGCCACGGCCAAAGTCGGTGATCCGGTTGACGTCATAGGCATCTGCCTGATCGAAGACAAAAGTATCCGCACCGGAGCCGCCGGTCAGCGTATCGCTGCCATCGCCGCCGACCAGCGTGTCACGGCCGACCCCGCCCAGCAGTTGATCGTCGCCGGATCCGCCATGGAGCAGGTCGTGCCCACGCTTGCCGTGGAGGATGTCGCTATCGCTACCGCCGGAATAGGCATCATCAGTGGTGCCGCCTATCAAGAGATCTGCACCACTGCCGCCGAACAGCCGGTCTTCGCCCAAGCCCCCGATTATAGTATCGCTACCACCGGCACCGCGCAGGGTATCATCTGCCTCGCGCCCCTGAACATGGTCATTACCACCTCTGGCGTTGATCGTGGTGTTCTGGTCGGTGCCGATCACCGTTTCCGCCGCATTTGTGCTTCGGATGATAATGGGATCACTGCCACCGCCGAGGATCTGCCAACCTGCGAAGCTGTCGCTGCTTCCATAAACGTGCTGCATCGCCTGAATGTCGAACGTACCCAGCTCCGTTACATATGTAGGGCTGTGATTGTATGTCATTACCGTGTTTTCAGGCGTGTCGGCGTGGTGGTCCAGCGTCAGCCCGCCATCATGCGAATGCTGCAAGCCAAGGGCATGGCCAACCTCATGCAAAAGCGTAACATAACCATAGGTACCCTTGGTCATGATGGCTGTGTCGATGGTCAGGTCACCGCGACCGGTGAAGCCATCCCCGGACATCGCAATATTGGCCCAGCCGCCCGCCGTGCTACCGGTCGAGCCAAAGGCATTGATCATGCCTCGGCCTTCGACTTCGATGAAACGCACCCCCGAAATATCTTCGTATTGAGACAGGCTTTCGCGAAACAGATCGCGTTGATCGTCATCAAAGGCCCAATATTCGGTCGCGCCATAGGGGTCGCTCTCAGCCGGATCCGCGAGGCTACCTGTTTCGGTAAAGCTGTAGGTGATGATGGCCTGCGTTCCCAGATCCGCCGGGGCATTCCAACGGAAGTGGTCGCCGTCGAGGTAGTATAGAAGGGCTGAATAATCCGAAACTCGGGGCATGCGACAACTCCACTTGGGTTGTCGTCAATCTGGTCAATGAATGTGGCGCTGATGGGTCGATTCTTGGGGAATTTTTGGGGCGCTCGACGCCGCTACAGATAGAAAGGGCACGAACTGGGCCGGTCGGTACCCCAAGTTTCAGTTCTGTGATGCGCTTGATATTTCTGTTTATTCAGAGGCTTAACCTGATCGCCCAGGCTCCCTCTCGGATGTCGCTCCTCGGGGCTGCGAAAAATGGCGTTTCGGCGCCAAAGCCTCACATTGTGAACAATAGCATTAAATTTGACCGATTCTGATGATTGAGAACTGTCGCGACCGGGGAACAGGAGCGGTCACCGATTGAATCGTCACCAGTTGGTCTGATCTTGCGTTGTCGGCGCGTATTTACTGCTGCGCGCATCAAGAATCGCGGTGCTGCCCAGAAATTTCCACAATCCGGGTACATTTCCGCCATTCCAACAGAACAGTTTCCAAATTGTAGACAGTCGATGGAAGGGAAAGAGATCATGGCAAGTCATACAGCGGCCGCTGCGCCGATTGAGCCCACCGTATTGGATCTGGTTCGCGAGGAACGTGGCAAGGCGTTGAGCCCGCGTGAATGGAAGTTTCGCCTGCGTGGCTATGGTTATGCGATCAAGGATATCGAAGGCGCGCAAGTTCTGACACGTCTGCCCCACGGCAAGCCACTGGGTGTTCTGCCGCCTGAATTCGCCTGAGCCATCCCTTTCAAGGGACGGTTCCCTTCGGCAGGCCCCGCCACGCGCGCTTGGCGGCGCGACGGGGATTCCTGGGTGATCAGCCGTTACGACCGGGCAAGCTGTCACGGGGCGGTGCCGGCTCCCAGTTGTCGATGATGTGAATCGCCTCCTCGGCGGTTTCCACGAACCGGAACAGGTCAAGATCTTCCTCCGAGATGGTTCCGGCATCCGCCAGAGCGTCCCAGTTGATGATTTTTTCCCAGAACTCACGGCCAAACAGCAGGAACGGTACGCGTTCCATGCGGCCGGTCTGGATCAGCGTCAGGCTTTCGAACATCTCGTCCAGCGTGCCAAAGCCGCCGGGAAACACGGTAATGGCCCGGGCGCGCATCAGGAAATGCATCTTCCGGATCGCAAAATAGTGGAAGTTAAAGCAGAGTTCCGGCGTGACAAATTCATTTGGTGCCTGCTCATGGGGCAGCACGATATTCAGCCCGACAGAGGCGCCGCCGGCATCAACTGCGCCGCGATTGCCTGCTTCCATCACCCCAGGTCCGCCGCCGGTCACGATGACATCTTTCCTGCCGCCTGTGGTCATTGATTTCTCGGTCATGAGTTTAGCGAACTTGCGAGCTTCATCATAGAAATGGGACAGGTCCCGAAGCGTCTGCGTGCGCGCTTGCGCCTTGTCTTTTGGCGCCGGGATACGTGCACCACCGAACATGACGATGGTGCTTTCGATACCATGCTCATCCAGCATCAACTGCGGTTTCAGCAGCTCAAGCTGCAACCGAACCGGGCGCAGCTCCTCGCGACAGAGAAAATCTTCGTCTGCAAAGGCCAGCCGGTATGCCGGAGATTCGGTCTGCGGTGTCGATGGCATATGCTCGGCGCGATCCCTGTCAGAATGTGCATCCCGGAATCGGCTATGGCGATCGTCATTCATTGCAAACCTGCTATGTTATTTCAAAAAATACGGAGTTCTATTTCTACCGCTTTGGCGGGCGTGACGCTAGCCCGGATCCATCGCCTTGATATGAAGGTGATCCGGGGTGAAGCCCATCGAAGATGCAAGGAGGGCTTGCACAAGCTGGCACAGGGCTTACGGTCAGCGCGCCGACGGGAAAAGAGGACTGCTCATGCATTGGACACAAGATATTGGCGCCGCTGAAACGCGGATCCGCCCTTATATTCAGCGCACACCGATATTGGAAACCGTCGGCTTCGGCTTCGACCATCCGATCATGATGAAGCTGGAGCATATGCAGCACACCGGCAGCTTCAAGGCGCGTGGTGCCTTCAACACGCTTTTGGGCGGATCGGTGCCGGAGGCTGGGCTGGTGGCTGCATCCGGCGGCAATCATGGCGCGGCGGTCGCCTACGCTGCCAAGAGGCTCGGCTTTCGCGCGCGTGTATATGTTCCGGAAATGGCTGGCCCGGCAAAGATCGCATTGATCAGAGCCTGCGGCGCGGATCTCGAGGTTGTTCCGGGCGCCTATGCCAATGCCCTTGAGAAAGCGCAGGCCTACGAGCAGCGGACTGGTGCAATGCAGGTCCATGCCTATGACGCACCGGCAACGGTTATCGGGCAGGGTACCTGCTTTGCGGAATGGGACGCACAGGGGCTCGTGGCTGACACGCTATTGATTGCGGTGGGCGGAGGCGGGCTGATAGCGGGCGCCATGGCCTGGTATGGCGGATCGAAGAAGATCGTGGCGGTTGAGCCGGAAACCAGTTCGGCCTTAAATAGCGCGCTTGCCGCAGGCAAGCCCGTCGATGTTGAGGTTTCAGGCGTGGCTGCAAATGCTCTCGGCGCGCGGCGGATCGGCAATATCTGCTACGAGCTGGCTGAGGCTCAATCACATGCGGTGACCTCGGTGACGGTGCCCGACGATGCAATCACCGCGGCCCAGACGGCGCTGTGGCAGGAACGCCGCCTGCTGGTGGAGCCGGCAGGGGCAACCGCATTGGCTGCTCTGACCAGCGGCATCTACCAGCCGGCAGCAGGTGAGCGGGTTGCGGTGCTGCTCTGCGGTGGCAATATCGCCAATGATCCAGTTGGAGGCACCTCATGATCCTGCATAGCGCTGGGCCGGGATCTGTGATCGAGCCCCGACGTCGGAGCGACGCTGCATGAGCGCTACGATCTCCGACCGAATTTACCACGCGCTGAGCGAACGGATCGTGACCGGCGCTCTGCCTGCCGGCGAAAAGCTGCGTCAGGACCATATTGCACGCGAGTTCAACGCCAGCCACGTTCCGGTGCGCGAGGCCCTGTTGAGACTGGAGGCGCACGGACTTGCCCAGTCGATTCCACGGCGTGGCATGCGGGTGACAGCATTGGACCCTTCGGAAATACGCGAAGTCATCGAAATGCGCGTCTCGCTCGAGCTGCTGGCCTTGCAAAACGCCTTTGCCCATCTGGGACCCTCGGAGCTGGAAGCGGCAGACACCGCAAGACTCGCCTGCGATGCCGCAACAGACATGGCCGATTGGGAGCAAAAGAACCGCGCCTTTCACCGGGTCATCTTGTCGCCCTGTGCAATGCCGCGTTTGTTGGCGACAATTGACGACCTGCATATTGCCTCGGCTCGTCATCTTTTTGCCAATTGGAAACACCGCTGGAGCCAACGTGTCGACACCGATCATGCGCTGATCGTGCAGGCCATGCGACGTCGGGATGTAACCACCGCCTGCGATATTCTACGCCGCCATCTGCGGCGGGTCCGCTAGAACCACGCCGCTGCCGCCACGATTGGCCGCTGCGGGTGGGGATATTGACGCAATCCGCACATGACCCCGGAGTAAAATGAGGTTATGTAGCGGCGAAACCAACCACACGCCGGAGAAACCCCAGATGTCCAACGCCCAGCTGGAAACCGCAATCGAGGCCGCTTGGGAGGCCCGTGACACCATCACATCCGCCACCACAGGTGAGCAGCGCGAGGCTATCGAAGACACGTTGAACGCCCTGGATTCGGGTAAACTGCGCGTGGCCGAGCGCCAGGACAACGGGGATTGGCATGTCAATCAATGGGCCAAGAAAGCCGTTCTTCTGGGCTTCCGCATCAAGGATATGGAAGAGCAATCCGGCGGCCCCCAGGGTTCTGGGTGGTGGGACAAGGTCGACAGCAAGTTCAAAGGGTGGCGCGCATCCGAATGGAAAGAGGCTGGATTCCGGGCCGTTCCCAACTGCGTTGTTCGCAAATCGGCCTATATCGCCCCCGGCGTGGTCCTGATGCCATCCTTCGTGAACCTTGGTGCCTATGTCGACGAAGGCACGATGGTCGACACCTGGGCAACCGTTGGCTCCTGCGCTCAGATCGGCAAGAATGTTCATCTTTCCGGTGGTGTCGGTATTGGCGGTGTCTTGGAGCCGATGCAGGCAGGCCCGACCATCATTGAAGACAATTGCTTTATTGGCGCGCGCTCCGAAGTGGTTGAAGGCTGCATCGTGCGTGAAGGATCTGTCCTTGGAATGGGTGTGTTCATCGGCCAATCTACCAAGATCGTGGACCGCGAGACCGGTGAAGTCATGTATGGCGAAGTGCCGCCTTATTCGGTGGTGGTCGCCGGCTCCATGCCCTCAAAAAATGGCGTCAACCTCTACTGTGCGGTGATCGTGAAACGGGTAGACGAAAGAACCCGATCCAAGACCGGGATCAACGAGCTGCTGCGCGACTGATCCCATCCCTTCAGTTCGAGCTCATGGAACGCGCCCCACAGGGCGCGTTTTTATTTGTGCTAATCGCCGGGGCCTTGCCCCGGTCCCCAGAGTATTCTTGGAAAGATGACAGGCAGGCCGAGCGGCAGAGCCCCTTTGGCGTTAGAGGATACCGGGCAGGTTCAGCCCGTGTTCGCGCGCGCAGTCCTTGGCAATGTCATAGCCTGCATCCGCATGGCGCATGACGCCGGTGGCCGGGTCGTTCCACAGCACGCGGCCGATGCGGCGGTCGGCGTCCTCGGTGCCGTCGCAGCAGATCACCACGCCGGAATGCTGCGAGAAGCCCATGCCAACGCCGCCGCCGTGGTGTAGCGACACCCAGGTCGCGCCGGAGGCCGTGTTCAGCAGCGCGTTCAAGAGCGGCCAGTCGGACACCGCGTCGGAGCCGTCCATCATCGCCTCGGTCTCGCGGTTCGGGGACGCCACGGAACCCGAGTCCAGATGGTCCCGGCCAATGACGACCGGCGCTGACAGCTCGCCATTGCGGACCATCTCGTTGAAGGCGAGGCCCGCCTTGTGGCGATCACCCAGGCCGATCCAGCAGATCCGCGCAGGCAGCCCCTGAAAGGCGATGCGCTCCTGCGCCATGTCCAGCCAGCGGTGCAGGCCCTCGTTCTCCGGGAACAGCTCCTTCATCTTGGCGTCGGTCTTCCTGATATCCTCCGGATCGCCCGACAGCGCGCACCAGCGGAACGGGCCGATGCCGCGGCAGAACAGCGGGCGGATATAGGCGGGCACGAAGCCGGGGAAGTCAAAGGCGTTTTCCAGCCCTTCCTCCAGCGCCATCTGGCGGATGTTGTTGCCGTAATCGACGGTGGGAACGCCCATCGCATGGAAATCGCACATCGCCTTGACCTGCACGCGCATACTGGCGCGGGCGGCCTTTTCTACCGCTTTCTTGTCCGTTTCGCGGCGCTCTTTCCACTCGCCCATGGTCCAGCCCAGCGGCAGGTAGCCGTTGACCGGGTCGTGGGCAGAGGTCTGGTCGGTGACGATATCAGGACGGATGCCGCCTGCTTCGGCGCGCTTCACCAGCTCCGGGAAGATCTCTGCCGCGTTGCCCAGAAGGCCCACGGATTTCGCCTCGCCCGCAGCGGTCCAGCGCTCGATCATCTCCAACGCTTCGTCCAGGGTTTCGGCCTTCTCGTCGAGGTATTTGGTGCGCAGGCGGAAATCGATCGAGTCCGGGTTGCACTCCACCGCCAGGCAGCAGGCACCGGCAAACACGGCTGCCAGCGGCTGCGCGCCGCCCATGCCGCCCAGGCCGCCGGTCAGGATCCATTTGCCCTTGAGGTCGCCGCCGTAATGCTGGCGGCCGGCTTCGGCAAAGGTCTCGTAGGTGCCCTGCACGATGCCTTGGGTGCCGATATAGATCCAGGAGCCGGCCGTCATCTGGCCGTACATCATCAGGCCCTTCTTATCGAGCTCGTTGAAGTGGTCCCAGTTGGCCCAATGCGGCACAAGGTTGGAGTTGGCGATCAGCACGCGGGGCGCGTCCTTGTGGGTCTGGAAGACGCCCACGGGCTTGCCCGACTGAACCATAAGGGTCTGATCTTCCTCAAGGTTTTTCAGGGTCTCGACGATCAGGTCGAAATCCTTCCAGGTGCGCGCGGCGCGGCCGATGCCGCCGTACACCACCAGCTCATGCGGGTTTTCGGCCACGTCGGGGTGCAGGTTGTTCATCATCATCCTGAGCGGCGCCTCGGTCATCCAGGACTTGGCGTTAAGCTCCGTGCCGGTCGGCGGGAAGATGTCGCGGGTGTTCTTGCGGGGATCGCTCATGCGGGCCTCCAGGTCTGAAGATCGGTGAAAATTTTGGTAAGATGGGCGCGCAGGGCTTCCGCGCGCTCCGGCAGATAGGTCCAGGGCGGGCTTTCCTGGCAGTAGGTGGCCTGCGCCAGTTCCATCTGGATGGCGTGATAGCCCTCCGCGGGCCGCCCGTAATGGCGGGTGGTCCAGCCGCCCTTGAAACGCCCGTTGAGGGTGGAGGTATAACCCTCCGCCGCCACGCAACGGGCCACGGTCAGCGCCTCGATTTCAGGGTCGCAGGTCTGCCCCATGTTGGTGCCCACGTTGAAATCCGGCAGGCGGCCCTCGAACAGGAACGGGATGTCGCCGCGGATCGAGTGGCAGTCATAAAGGATCGCAAAACCGTGGCTCGCCTTCACCCGCTCCAGCTCCGCCATCAGCGCCGCGTGATAGGGGGCGTGGTAGGCATCGCGGCGGCGCGCGATTTCCGCCTCACCCGGCTCCTTGCCCTCTTGCCAGATCGGCAGCCCGTCGAAGTCGGTCAGCGGCACCAAAGTGGTGGTGTTTTGCCCTGGATAGAGACTGATACCACCCGGATCGCGGTTCACGTCGATCACATAGCGGTGGATTGGCGTACGGACGGTTGTGATGTCCTCCGCCAGCCCGGAATAGAGGTCATGGATATGCCAGTCTGTGTCCGCTAGCGCCTTGCCCGTCTCGTTCAGACACTCCCAGATTTCCGCTGGCACATCGGTGCCGGTGTGGGGCAAGCCTAGTACCAGCGGCGAGCTGCCTTGGGTCACTTCGATCATGCCGCCACCTTCACGCCAGCGGCCTCAGCAACCCGGCCTGCGCGGACCATGGCGCTGGCGGATTCAATATCCGGCGCCAGATAGCGGTCCTCTGCCAGCGCGGGGATATCGGCCCGCAGCGTTGCCAGCACGTCCTGCAGCCGCGCGGAGGTCTGCAGCGGCGCACGCGCCTCCACCCCTTGCGCAGCACAGAGCATTTCGACGCCCAGGATCACCGACAGATTGGCGTTCATCCGTCCCAGACGCAGCGCGCCATGGGCCGCCATCGACACGTGGTCCTCCTGGTTGGCCGATGTGGGCGTCGAGTCGGTCACGCAGGGATTGGCCAGATGCTTGTTCTCGCTCATCAGCGCGGCGGTGGTCACCTCGGCGATCATGAAACCGGAGTTCAGGCCCGGGTCAGGCGTCAGGAACGGCGGCAAATCGTGGCTCAGCGTCGGGTCGACCATCAGCGCCACCCGGCGCTGCGCGATGGCGCCGATTTCGGCCACCGCCAGCGCGATCTGATCGGCGGCAAAGCCCACGTATTCCGCATGGAAGTTGCCGCCCGAAACGATCCCGCCTTCGTTCACCAGCACCAGCGGATTATCGGTTACGGCGTTGGCCTCGATCTCCAACGTCCGGGCAGCCATCCGCAGCACGTCCAGCGCCGCGCCCACCACCTGCGGCTGGCAGCGGATGCAGTAAGGATCCTGCACCCGGGTGTCATCCTCGCGGTGGCTTTCGCGGATTTCCGAGCCATCCATGATCCCGCGCATTTCACGCGCCACGTCGATCTGCCCGGCATGGCCGCGCAAGGAATGGATGTCGGCGACCAGCGGCGCGGTGGAGCCCATGATAGCGTCGGTGGTGAGCGAGGCAATCGCCATCGACGCCTCCGCCATGCGCCAGGCGTCAAACAAACCGGCCAAGGCGCAGGCGGTCGAGAACTGGGTGCCGTTGATCAGCCCCAGGCCTTCCTTGGGACCCAGCACAATAGGCTCTAACCCGGCCTTTTTCAGGGCATCAAGGCTGGACATGCGGGTGCCTTCGAACGTGGCCTCCCCTGCCCCGATCATCGCCGCCGCCATATGCGCCAGCGGCGCCAGGTCGCCAGAGGCGCCGACCGAGCCCTGCGACGGGATCACCGGCACCACGCCGCGCGCCAGCATCTGTTCGATCTGTTCGATCACCAGCCAGCGCACGCCGGAGGCGCCGCGGCCCATCGACAGCAGTTTCAGCGTCATCATCAGCCGGGTCTTGTCCTCCGGCAGCGCCTCCCCTACCCCGCAGCAATGGCTTAGGATCAGGTTGCGCTGCAGGGTGGCGGTGTCTTCCGGTGCGATCTTGGTCGAGGCCAGCTTGCCGAAGCCGGTGTTGATTCCATAGACCGCTTCTTCTCCGGCAGCGGCATCGGCCACCATCTGCGCTGCGGCCTCCACCGGCGCACGGGCCGAGGCATCCAGCCTGGCCGGGATCAGGTTGCGGTAGATATCTTCCAGCGTGGACAGCGTCACCGTGCCGGGGATCATCTCGATCATTGTTTGCCCTCATAGATACGGGAGTAAAGCGGGTTGAAGCCGATGCGGTAGGCGAGTTCGCCGGGCGTTTCCACGTCCCAGACCGCCAGATCGGCGCGCATCCCAGCGGAAATCTCTCCGCGGTCCGCCAGCCCCAGCGCGCGGGCTGCGTTGCGTGTGACACCCGCCAGCGCCTCCTCCGGGGTCATCCGGAACAGGGTGCAGCCCATGTTCATCGTCAGCAGCAAGGAGGTCAGCGGCGAGGAGCCGGGGTTGCAGTCGGTCGCCAGCGCCATCGGCACGCCGTGGGTCCGGAAGTGCTCAACCGGCGGCATCTGGGTTTCGCGGATGGTGTAGAACGCACCCGGCAGGATCACCGCAACAGAACCCGAGGCGGCCATCGCCCGGGCGTCGTCTTCGGTGGCGTATTCCACGTGATCGACTGACAACGCACCGTACTTTGCCGCCAATGCGGTGCCTCCCTGATGGCTCAGCTGCTCGGCATGCAGTTTCACCGGCAGGCCAAGTTCCTTGGCAACCTTGAACACCCGTTCGATCTGCGCAGGCGCAAAGGCGATGTTTTCGCAGAAGCCGTCGACCGCATCCACCAGCCCCTCCGCAAAGGCGGCGCGCAGGGCGGGGATGCAGACCTCGCCGAGGTAGTCATCGTCGCGGCCTTTGTACTCAGCAGGCGTCGCATGGGCGCCCAGGAAGGTGGTTTTCACCGTCACCGGGCGCAGCTCGCCCAGACGGCGGGCGGCGCGCAGCATGTTCAGTTCGGTGTCCAGATCCAGCCCGTAGCCGGATTTCACCTCCACCACCGTGGCACCTTCGGCGATCAGGGCATCCAGACGCGGGAGCGCGCCCTGTACCAGCTGCTCCAGCGACGCCTCGCGGGTGGCTGAAACGGTCGAAACGATGCCACCCCCAGCGCGTGCGACCTCTTCATAAGAGGCCCCATTTAGGCGCATTTCAAACTCCAGCGCCCGGTTGCCGCCAAAGACGATATGGGTGTGACAGTCGACCAGACCCGGTGTGATCAGGCGCCCGCCCATCGAGACACGGTCCCAGTTTTCATAGTCTTCTGGCAGCTGATCCTCTGGGCCGACCCACTGGATGCTGCCGTCTTTCACTGCGACGATACCGTCTCTGATCAGACCGTAGGGGGCGTCCCTATCGGCCATCGTGGCTAGCGTAGCGTCGCAGATCAGATAGGAACGGGGGCTGTTCATGGCATCCTCGCAAAAAGCTTGATGATATGAATGTATGTATATAACATTATTATGTCTATACATAAGAGGGGCAAATGCAGTCAATATTTGCACACCACGCGCGCCTGCCTCAGGGGTGGGTCACTGATCTGCGATTGACGGTTGCGGATGGTCGGATCGTCACGCTTGAACCCGGCGCGGTTGCACAGCCTCAAGATCATTGTGTCATGGCGCTGGTCCCGGCCCTCGCCAATCTGCATTCTCACAGTTTCCAGCGGGCCATGGCGGGCATGACCGAAACGCGCGTCTCGGGGAAAGAGAGTTTCTGGTCATGGCGCAAGCTGATGTATCAATTTGTCGATCACCTGACACCCGAACACTATGAGGCGATTGCTGGACTGGTCTTCATGGAAATGCTGGAGGCGGGTTATGCCTCGGTTGGGGAGTTCCACTATGTGCACCACCAATCCGGGGGACGGCCCTATGCCGCGCTGGGCGAGTTGAGCAATCGCGTCTTTGCGGCGGCGGACCTGACCGGGATCGGACTGACCCATCTGCCGGTTTTATACAGCTATGGCGGGGCAGGGCAGGTGCCTCTTTCCGGGGGTCAGCAGCGGTTTGGCAATGATGTGGCGCGCTATGCGGACCTTCTGTCCGATTGTCGTTCGATGGTGACGAAGAGCCTGCCGTCAGATGCGCGTGTCGGCATTGCGCCGCATTCGCTGCGGGCAACCGCACCACAGGATCTGAAAGAGGTCCTGTCGCTGCGGTCGGGCGCGCCGGTGCATATACATATTGCAGAGCAACCGCAGGAAGTGACCGATATCAGCACTTGGCTGGGAGCGAGACCGGTAGAGTGGTTGCTGGAGAATTGCGGTGTCGGCGCAGATTGGTGCCTTATCCATGCGACCCATATGACAGCGCAGGAAACCCGCGATCTGGCGCAGAGCGGTGCCGTGGCCGGCCTCTGCCCGATTACCGAAGCCAACCTGGGCGACGGTCCCTTCAACGGTGCGGCGTTTCTGAGCCACGGAGGGAACTTCGGTGTCGGATCAGATTCCAACGTGCGGATTTCCCTGTCGGAAGAGCTGCGCATGCTTGAGTATTCGCAGCGGCTGCGGGATCTGGCGCGCAATGTGATGGTACCGCAAGAGGGGTCCGTCGGAACGACCCTATATCTGGGTGCGGCCGAGGGTGGTGCGCAGGCGCTTGGCCGCGAGGCCGGTCGTCTGGAAGTCGGTGCTCTGGCGGATCTGATGGCTTTTGATACGACGCATGTCTCACTATGTGCGCTGCGCCCGGACCAGCTCCTTGATGGTCTTTGCTTCGCTTCCGATGATTCCGTGGTCAGCGATGTCTGGTCTGCAGGGCGTCATGTCGTCAGCGGCGGGCGCCATGCAAAGCGTGATCAGATCATCGCGGCTTATGCCTCAGCGGTTGCTGCGCTCCTTGACGCGCTTTAACAGAAGACACTGCTGCGCGCTGGCTGCCGGAGCAGTGGTCGAGCAGACTGGGGGACAGGTATGGTAGAACGGACAAAAATGGGTTTTCAGGATGTCCGTGACAACGTGCTGAAACGCATTCAAGACCGGGTCTGGGCGCAGGGCGACCTGTTGCCGACAGAGCAGGAACTGGCTGAGGAATTCGGATGTGCCCGCGCCACTGTGAACCGTGCGCTGCGTGAGCTGGCGGAGCGAGGTATCATCGACCGCAAGCGTAAAAGCGGAACGCGGGTGGCAATGTTACCCGTGAAACAAGCCAAGCTGGAGATCACGCTGACGCGGCAGCTGGTCGAGGACCGAAATGCCACCTACCGTTACGCATTGGTCCACCGGAGAGAGGGTCCGGCGCCGGGCTGGCTGGCATCGCAATTGCAACTGGCACCAGCGTCGCCCGTTTTGCACGTGCGCGCCATGCACTATGGCGACAACCAGCCGTTCCAATATGAAGATCGCTGGATCAATATCGCCGCGGTGCCAAAGGTGACAGAGGCCGATTTTAGTGCGGTCGGACCAAATGAATGGCTGCTCGCCGAGGTGCCGTTTTCCACCGCCGAGCTGAGCTTTGGTGCCATTGCTGCGGATGCTGAATTGGCCGAGTATCTTGCCTGTCCGGTTGGCGCGCCACTGTTCCAGATGGAGCGGTCGACCTGGTTTCAGGCCCAGCCGGTCACCTTTGTTCGGATGAGTTTCCGTCCCGGCTACCAGATGCGCAGCCGCTATTAGATCGCCCGACCAAGCGGCGATCCGTATTGACCAAACCCATGCCGCAGGGATATGGCGAGCGCATGGAAAAAAAGAAAATCTCCCGTCAGCAGGTCTACACGCTTGTGGTTCAGATCGGTCGCAAGGAAGGTGATGGTCTGCCCGAAGGGGCCACTGGTGCCGCCCTGATGATCTATGCCTCTGGCGTGGATGAGGCTGAAGCCGTGCGTGAAACCGTTGCAATTCTGAAGCAGGCCGATACCGCGCCGCTGGATGTCACCGGCTATGGCACATTGGCCGATCGCGAGGCCGAGGATCACGACATCTCGGATGAGGAACGTGAGCTGATGCAGCGTGCACTGGATGAGAATTCGGTGATCGTTGCGCAGATGACGCCCTTTTTTGACGACGGGCCTGCAACCCTGCACTAGCACGCAGGTCTCGCGTCTGCCGACCAGACTGCCGCCTAAACGGCGACAGGGTGTCGGGCTGTCAGGTCAGGGCGCCTTGCCGAACCACTTTCGATAGATATCGTCGTATTCGCCGTTTTCGCGTAGGGCCAGCAGCGCCCGGTTGATATCTTCCAGATGCTCGGAGCTATCGGGGAGCAGCAAGCCGTAGTCCTCGCGCAGGAATACCTGTCCGACGGCGCGGCCATGCAGACGACCTTCGCCTTCCATGTAGTGGTCCAGAACCGGGGCGTCGAAGACGACAACCCTGGTCTCGCCGCTTTCGAAATCCTTCAGCAAGGACGCCAGATCCGAATATCCGCGATAGCTGATGTCACGGCGTTCGAGAAACCGCGCCGCCGTAGAGCCGTCGAGTGTGCCGACGTCCTTGTCATAGAGGTCATTCACCGAATTGATCGACCCGCTGATCGCCTCGACCGTCATGACAGCTGTGATCTTGGCCACGAAAAGCGACACTACGAACAGGGATGAGACGACGAGGATAACGCCAAATATGCGCCCAATCGGGGTGCGTGGGACGCGTTCCTCAAAGCCGCCGTTGACCACGAGGTTCAGCGCCCACCAGAAGGAGGGGAACCAGGCCTCTTTCAGTGGGCGGTCGAAATAGGGCTGGGCACGTCGCTCCAGGCCCCACATCAGCATCCCGCCCCCCATCAGCAGGACCACAGCGACTGCAATTGCAATCATCAGGTCGGCGGAAAACAGCACGCGGATCAATGAGGGCGCACGGACATCGGCGGCCGCTACCATGATCCGCAGACCGCTTTCGAAGATCGGGTGGCTGAAGTCCATTTCGGTTTCGCGTGCCGAGGTGATCGAAATATTGGCCGCTGCCATATCCACCTGGCCGCTGCGCACCAGATCCAGCATTTCGCCGAATGTATCTGTCCGCACCAGCTGATAATCCCAGCCCAGCCGGTCGCTCAGGCTGCGCACCAGATCAATGGAAAACCCGGTGTCGCGATCACCCTCTGTCATCGAAAACGGAGGGCGCGTGACCGTGCTGACAGTCAGAGTCTCGGCGGCCGCTGCCAGCCCCCACAGCAGATAGATCAGGACAAATGGAGCAAGAAAACGGCGCAACGGAACGATAGAACCCCATGAGACATCATTCGTTTTGTCCTTAGAATGTCCCACAGGCTCAGGCAAGCGTCGTGGTCAGGCGATGCGTCGTTCTGCCAGAACTGCGGCATCAAAGCTGCGCAGCAACGGGGCCGGGTCCACTGCATGTTCGGGAATCGTATTGCGATCCAGATGCGCCAGTGCGCTGGCGTCATAGGCGGCGCGGTTGCGGCGCAAACGCCCCAGATAAAGGCTCTCGACCGCGGTGCCTGCCGCTATGAAACGCTCATGGCGTGGCAGGATGAGCTTCGCCAGATCGACCAGCGGGAAGGGAGCCTGAGGGTCATCGGTAGGATCGGTATCAGCTTGCGTTACCAGCGCAGTCCCCAGCATCATCGCCGCAGTCAGACGGACGTCTGGACGACCAAAAAGGTAGTCGACATCGGTTCCCGAGACCACCAGTGGCTGCTGCGGCGCCAGCAGCAGATCATCTGTCAGCCCGAAGAACGGTGCGCGCAGTCGCAGGGGCGTATCATGGCCAATCGCGGGGACGCGGCGATCTAGCCGATGTAGGACCGGAACAGCTTCTCCTTCGGGTGTCAGAACCAGATCTCCGCGTTGCAGCTGCCCCAAGGGTATATTGCCGTCCGGCGTGGCAACCTTGGTGTGTGGCTCCAGCCCGCCCAGTGGTGCCATCTGTACGATTTCGCTGCTGAGAGAGGCGGAAAGCAGGCCGCAGGCCTCGGCTGAGGCGGGCAGCGCTGCGAGAAGCGTTCTTGCATCGCCGATGCGCAGCGGTGGCGGCGCCTGCAGGTCGGCCGTTGCGATAGTGCTCCCCGAGGCGGTCATCAGCGCAAGTCGCCCCCAGCGTGCCAGACTATCCCAGGAATAGATCAGACGTGCCGCGTTGCTTTCGCTGCCCGAAGGGTTCGGGGCGAGGATGCGTTGGTCCAGATGGCAGCCGGGCTGGCTGAGCGTCAGGGTGACGCCGCGGCCCAGGTTGCGTCTGAGCCGCAACAGCAGCGGCCAACCTTGGCAATCATCCACCGAACGGTCCAGCAGCAGCAGGTCGCCGCTTGGCCTGGCCTCGTCCAGCGACAGATCCAGACACAGGCTGCCCCGTGTCATCAAAACGTCGTCGGGAGCGTTGAGGCAGGTCTCGCGTTCAGTCACCGCAACCGCGATGGACGCCCGTTCGATGCTGCGTGTTGCCAGCCAGCTCATCCGATCAGCGCGCTGCAAGCGTGGCACGCAGAAGCCGCGCTTCATAGCTGCGCAGGCTGGGACGCGCCGCGGGGCCGTACCCTTTTCCGGTGAGCGGATCCAGCTCCGGGAACAGCGCTTGCAACTCGGCCAGAACGTCAGCGTCGAAATGTCGGCTGGTCTGTGGTCCCGGCAGGAAACTCTCGGTCAACAGGCCTTCACTGATGACCAGCTGATGCTCATCGAACATCACATGCACATAGGTCACCCGACCTCCCGGGCGGCGGGTAATCGACTGATCGTTGATCAGATCTTTTGCTGCGATCAGTACCTCATGGGCGCCAAAGAGCATCTCTGCCATCCCGTCGCTGAGCAAGATGCGGTGCTGTGGCGAAACCCAGAGTTCTTCATGATCTCCAAGCGCACCCGCCTTGATACAGATCGGAGCAAACCGCCCCTTGGCCTGAACCTGCCTTGAGCCGATCCAACGTAGCGGCTGCAAGCCGTTGTCCCGCGTCATGACCAGATCGCCGGGCCGCAGGGTCTCGACAGGTTGCAGCCCTTTGTCGGTCAGCAGGCGACTGCCGGTCACGAAGCAGGGGATGCTGGTGGCCTCGACATAGCCAACGTCACTATTGGTGCCGTTGCTGGCTGTATAGGTAAAGGCGAAGTCCTCGACGTCGCCATCGCCGATCAGGGTCAGCGTGCCGTTTGCATTCAGCTGAACCTGCTGGCCGGTGCCAAGGGTAACAACGTCCCCGGCGACAACCGCGACCCCATTGATATGGGTGATCGTCAGCGTGCTTGTGGAGGTGTTGGTGTCATTGGCCAGCACATTGACCACCCGGGATCCATTGGCATCAACACGGGCGAAATCGGTCTGCGCGATCACATCGGTTTGTGCCGAATCGGCAGCGATCAGAAGATTGCTGTCGTAGCTGCCATCCGACACATCGGCGATGCCGATCCGGATGGTGTTTTCCACGCCCGGATCAACCTGCATGGTCAGCGTCATCGTGACGGTCAGACCATCCATTTCGGTGTTGTAGTCGTCGTTGGCGTTGTCGAGATAGATATTGGAGTTCGTATTGGAGTTCACGTTGCCGGGATCGGTATCGCCGTTGCCGAACTCCAGATTGACCATCTCGCCGTTGACCCAGACGCCTACAAAATCCTGAAAGACAGAATCCTGGTATTCCGGGTATTCCTCTGAGGCGAAGACAAATTGAATCGTCATCACCGAGCCATCGGGCACAAACGTGACATCCAGATAGGAGGCGTCGAAGGTCTGCGTGCCAGCGGCGGCATTGAACGTGGGATCTCCGTTGGGGCCGTCGCTTGCGGTGGTCTGATTGGTGGACTGGTTGGCCTCTCCGGTTGAGTTGGTATAGGCGCTGGCCTGCCCGGTGGAGAGGATGATTCCGGTGTCCGACGGCGTCGCACCGGGCGCAATAGAGTCACCGTTGGAATAAATAGCCGACGCGCGGGTGTCACCGGTGTAGCTTGCGCTGATCACTTGCACGCCATCGCCAAAGATGGTCTCGGCCATCTGCACCGCAGTGGCGTTTATGTCATATGTCAGCTCGGATGCTGCAACCATTGTCTTGTCCCACCTCTTCACGATGAGGCAGCGCATGGTCTGGAACATGACACCTACGCAAGGGGTGCCCCTGCGCCGCCTTAGGGCGACGCGATGTCCGATCTGCTCTGTGGCCCCGCTGTTACGGTGGATCCACGGCGATTGATGCTCTGCCTCGAGTCGTATTTTAAGGATTTATTAACACTCTCACCTCCCGCTTGTCCGGTTGGCGCAGACGGGCGTTGGAAATAATGCTGATCTGCGCGGCATTTGCGCCACAAACCGGCGTTTGGATTTAGCCGCTGTGTGGCAGGGGACGTGGATCCGCAGTCTTCTCCCTCTCCGGCAGCAGGAGATTTGCACCGCCGACAGAACCGAGGTAGCCAGAGGTCATGGAAGGGGGCCAGCCATGTCCGGCCCGAGAACCGGAGGACCCAAATGACGCAGCCGCCCGCGCATTCGCCGCTTGACCCGCAACAGCTCACCGCTGACCTGATCCGCTGTGCCTCGGTGACACCGGAGGAGGGCGGCGCGCTTGTCCTGCTCGAGAAAATCCTGACCGCAGCGGGGTTTTCCTGCAGCCGGGTTGATCGCGGCGAGGTCAGCAATCTGTTTGCCCGCTGGGGTCAAAAGGGGCACCCGCGCACCATCGGCTTCAACGGCCATACCGATGTGGTGCCGGTTGGCGATACCGCCGCCTGGACCGTCGATCCCTTTGGCGCAGAGGAGAAAGATGGTTTCATGTACGGGCGGGGGGCGACTGACATGAAGTCTGGTGTGGCGGCATTTGTAGCGGCTGCCGTCGATCTGGTTCAGACCGCGCCACCCGAGGGAGCGATTGTCCTGACCATCACCGGCGATGAAGAGGGTGACGCAGTCGATGGCACCACCGCGTTGCTGGATTACATGGACCGGGCGGGTGAGCAGATGTCGGTTTGCCTCGTCGGGGAGCCGACCTGCCCAAATGAAATGGGCGAAATGATCAAGATCGGTCGTCGCGGCTCGCTGTCAGCTTGGTTCACGGTGACCGGTGTGCAGGGGCATTCGGCCTATCCGCATCGTGCCAAAAACCCGTTGAGTGCAATGGCGCGCCTTATGGATCGTCTCGCCAGTCATGAGCTGGATCAGGGAACCGAACATTTCGACGCCTCCACCCTCGCCGTGGTCACGATCGATACCGGTAATCCTGCGACCAATGTGATTCCGGCAACGGCCCGTTCGACGGTGAACATCCGGTTCAACGACGCCCATTCCGGTGCCGGTCTCAGCGACTGGCTGCGGGCAGAAGCGGATCGCATCGCGGAGGAGTTCGGTGTTGAGATCGGTTTGGAGATCAAGATTTCGGGCGAGAGCTTCATCACTCCGCCCGGCCCGCTGTCGGATCTGGTGAGCACAGCGGTTGAGGCCGAGACCGGGCGCAGACCAGAGCTGTCCACGACGGGCGGCACCTCTGATGCACGTTTTGTGAAACACCATTGCCCGGTTGTCGAGATCGGGCTGGTTGGCAAGACGATGCACCAGGTTGATGAACGTGTGGAGATCGCCCAGATCCATCAGTTGAAATCGATTTATGGCCGTATCCTGCGGGATTACTTCGCCGGGAAGTGACCGGCAGGTGATCTGGCACATGAAGAGCGCGCGCGTCGGACAATGACATCCGGCGCGCGCTTTTCACGATGACCTTGGAGCGCGGGCGTGGTAGCTCAGACCTATGACCCGTATTCCTTCCAAGGCAGAAATCCTCGAGTGGATCTCAGCCCATCCGACCCATAACTCTAAACGCGACATCGCCAAGGCTTTCGGCATCAAAGGCTCCGACAGGATCGACCTGAAAAGGATCCTCAAGGAGCTCGAGGCAGAAGGCCATCTGGAGAAGCGCAAGAAAACCTACCGCGACCCGGAGCGCCTGCCGCCGGTCAGTGTCCTTCAGGTTAAGGCACCGGACAGCGATGGCGATCTTTTTGCGCGTCCGCTGGAATGGCACGGCGAAGGCGTAGAACCCATCGTGCTGGTGATGCCGCGCGCGTCCGACCCTGCGCTGGGCGAGGGGGATCGGATCCTGGCACGGCTAACCCTGGTTCAGGACGCCGAATATCACTATGAGGCACGGCTGATCCGCCGTATTGGCACGAACCCGCGCCGGGTCATCGGGATCTTCCGCAAGGGTGATGAAGGCGGTCGTATCGTGCCTATCGACAAATCGGCATCGACGGAATGGGCGGTCGCGGAAAACGCCACCCATGGTGCGCGCGACGGCGAACTGGTTGAAGCCGAGCAGGCCGGACCGAAATCGCGTCTTGGCCTGCCGCGGGCTCGCGTTGTCGACCGTCTTGGTGATCCGTCAGCGCCCAAGGCGGTCTCGTTGATCGCCATCCATCAGCACGGCATCCCCGACCATTTCCCCGATGAGGTAATTGCGGAGGCCGATGCGGCCAAACCCATGGGGCTGAAGGGGCGCGAGGATCTGCGCGATCTACCGTTGATCACCATCGACCCGGCGGATGCACGGGACCATGACGACGCCTGCTATGCCCATGCGGATGACGACCCGAAGAATCCCGGTGGCCATGTCATCTGGGTCGCGATTGCCGATGTCGCGGCCTATGTGCGCCCCGAGTCGATGCTGGATCGCGAGGCCCGTAAACGCGGCAATTCCAGCTATTTCCCGGATCGTGTCGTGCCGATGTTGCCTGACCGTCTGTCCGGCGATCTCTGCAGCCTCCACGAAGGGGTGCCGCGCGCCTGTATCGCCGTTCGGATGCAGATTGATGCGCATGGAAACAAGATCGGCCATCGCTTTGTGCGCGGGTTGATGCGGTCTGCGGCATCGCTGCACTACGGGGAAGTGCAGGAGGCCATGGATGGGACGCCGAATGATCGCACGGGCCCCTTCTTAGAGCCTGTTATCAAGCCGCTTTATGCTGCCTACGCAGCCTTGGTCAAAGCGCGCGCAGACCGTCAGCCGCTTGATCTCGACCTACCCGAACGCAAGATTGTTCTGGACGAGAAGGGCACGGTCGTCTCGGTTAATTTCCGCGACCGGCTGGATGCGCACAAGCTGATTGAGGAGTTCATGGTGCTTGCCAATGTGGCGGCCGCCGAGGCCCTGATCAAGAAGCGCACCCCGCTGTTGTTCCGCGTGCATGAGGAACCGGCACCAGAGAAGCTGGAAGCGCTCCGCGAAACCGCCCGCGCGGCCGGGCTTTCGCTGGCCAAAGGGCAGGTGTTGCAGACCCGTCATCTGAATGCACTGCTGCATGGGGCTGCGGGGACCGATGACGCTGAGTTGATCAACATCTCGACTCTTCGCTCCATGCAGCAGGCCTATTATGCGCCTGAGAACTTTGGGCATTTCGGTCTCGCCCTGCGCAACTATGCGCATTTTACCTCACCGATCCGCCGCTACGCCGACCTTATCGTGCACCGGGCGCTGATTTCAGCCCATGGCTGGGGCGACGACGGTTTGGCGACCTCCGAAATTGAGCGTCTGGAGCAGATCGCCACCCATATCTCCGAGACTGAGCGGCGGTCGATGATGGCGGAGCGGGACACCACCGATCGTTATCTGGCGGCCTATCTGGCCGAACGGGTCGGCAATGAATTCGAAGGCCGGATCAGCGGCATCGCGCGCTTTGGCGCTTTTGTGAAACTGGACGAAACCGGGGCTGATGGCCTGGTGCCCGTCCGGTCCATCGGCCGGGAGTTCTTTCACTTTGATGCCGAGGCGGGAACCTTGATGGGCTCCGATACCGGGTTGATCATCACCATCGGCCAGCGGGTGAAGGTGCGATTGGCACAGGCGACCCCGGTGACCGGTGGGTTGGAGCTTGAACTTCTGTCTATCGACGACAAGCCGATGCCTGCGGGGGGCGGCAGCGGACGCCGCAGCCCGGCCGGGCGCTCGGTGAAACGCAAATCCGCCAAAGCAAAGGCCAAGCGCAGCAAGATCAAGCGCAAGGTGGAGAGAAAGCGCCGCAGCTAACAGCGGCGCGCCCCTTGTTAGGCTCTAGTTGAAACGGTCCGGGTCCACCCGGGTCTCACCGGCTGCGGTCGTGGAGGCATGATAGGTCAGGGCGTGACGGATCAACCAGCCGTGGCGCAATGGCTCCACATCTTCGACCCGGTCGAACAATACGCCGCGGGTCCCGTCGAATTTGTCCCAGGCTGGATAGCGACTGGCAAAATTGTCGATCACTCTGCTCTGGCAGTGAACGAGCAGGGCGAATCGCGCGTGCTTCGATGGTCCCAGCCGCAGCGGTGTTCCAAGCCCGGAGCGCGCCGCCGCATATGACGGTTGACCCCATTTCAATGTCTCGGCCACCGCCCCGACCTCCGGGGCATTCTCTGCAACCTCAAAGATCAGCTCCCGCAGACGCAACAGGCCTTCGCGCGCGTCCGGGGGGGCTTGATCAAAGACGGCAGCGACTTCGGCGCTGGCAAAGGGGCGTATCATATCCGTTTGGCTCCTTGATGAATGGTCTCTCTGTTTTAGCGGCGCGTGATGACAGAAACTGTCATTAGGGTTAGAGAGTATGAGACATGTCTCGATCTCATCGTCTCTTTCAGCTTATGCAGTTGCTGCGCCAGGGTGCCGGTCCTCATACCGCCGCCGGACTGGCGCAGGATCTGGGAATTTCGGCCCGCAGCGTGCACCGGGACATCGCAACCCTGCGCGAGATGGGGGCGATTATCGACGGAGAGGCAGGCTATGGCTTCACCCTGATCGAAGACAACGCATTGCCGCCCATGGGGTTTCGCGACACTGAATTGGAAGCGCTGGTTCTGGGACTGCGCGAAGTTCAGCAGATCGGCGATCCGGAACTGGCGGATGCCGCCGCCGAGGCCTTGCGAAAGTTGCAGGCCAGATTGCCGGACCGGCAGGCCCACAGGCTGCGCCATGCTGTCCTGTCAGCCTATCGCTTTCAGAGACCGGAGCCGCCGGGTATTGCGCTGGCGGATCTGCGCCGTGCCACATGGGACGAGGTCGAGGTACTGCTGGACTACTGCGATGCCAAAGGCGCCGTCACCAAGCGGCAGGTGAAACCGCTCGGTCTGGTCTATTTCGATCGCTCCACGGTGCTGATCGCCTGGTGCGGGCTGCGCGATGATGTGCGGGTGTTTCGGGTGGATCGGATTGCCGGGTTCGAGGCGACAAACATCAGCTTTCGCCCGCAACGCGTCCCGATGCTGCGGGATGCGCTGGCCCAGATGCGGGCCGATCGTGTCGCCTGCGGGCCAGTCCAAACCGCAGCCCCGGATCCGCCCGAGGCTTGATCCAGGCAGATCGGCAAACCTCCGCACATCCCTTCAGCGGCGCTTTGTGGGAACCTGCGATGCGGGTAGACTGGCAGCGAGCAGAAAAAAATGAGGTGTAAGATGCGATACGATCTTGGCGCCCGAAGGCAAATACTCCTGAAAACGGCGATGGTTGCGGCATTGATGATGACCGCTGTTGGCGCGCAATCCAGCCCGCCAGCTGCAACCGGACGACAGGTGGTGGAGGGGGCGACGTCGCAGCCGCCGCAGGTTTCCCTACGACCGATTGCCCGCCCGGTGGCTGTTTCGGCTGTGACGGAGCCGCAATTGCGGCCTCGGACGCGCCCGCTACAGCAGACAACGGCAGCGGAACAGCCCAGCGTTTCGGCCGCCAAGCAGCGCGCTTTTCAGGCCTGGGTAACGGCCTTTCATCCCCGGGCACGGGCCGAGGGGCTGTCGCAGGCCACTTTGGACCGTGCGTTTGCCGATGTGAGTTTTGACCCGGATATTGTGCAGCGGGATGGCAATCAGTCAGAGTTTGTCACTCCTATCTGGACCTACCTTGAGCGCGCGGTTTCCGAGGCGCGGATCGACAACGGCAAGGCGGCGCTGCGCGACCATGCGCAGACGCTGGCACGAATCGAGGCCCGCTATGGCGTCGACAAGGAAGTCGTTACGGCTGTTTGGGGCATGGAAAGCAACTATGGCCGGTTTCGTGGGGAGCGTGAAATCATCCGTTCGCTCGCCACATTGGCTTTTGACGGGCGGCGCGGGGCCTTCTTTGAGAGCCAGCTGATCGCCGCCTTGAAGATTCTTCAGGCTGGCGATGTCTCCCCGCGTGCCATGACGGGCAGCTGGGCAGGTGCCATGGGGCATACGCAGTTCATGCCGACATCTTATCTGGCCTATGCCGTGGATTTCACCGGGGATGGCAAACGCGATATCTGGTCGGAGGATCCCACAGACGCGCTGGCCTCAACCGCAGCCTATCTCAAGCGGTTTGGCTGGGTCAAAGGTCAGCCATGGGGGCTGGAGGTCCGACTGCCAGCCGGTTTCGACTATGCGCAGGCTGATCGCAAGATCACCAAATCCGCAGAGAGCTGGCGCAGGCTGGGCGTTACCCTTGCAGATGGCAGCCCCTTGCCCGACCATGGCGAGGGAGCGCTGCTGCTGCCCGCAGGCGCGCAGGGCGCGGCCTTCATGGTCTATCGAAATTTCGCGGCCATCGAACGTTACAATGCAGCTGATGCCTATGTTATCGGCGTGGGTCATCTGAGCGACCGGCTGCGGGGCGGTGGTCCGATTCTGGCCAGCTGGCCGCAGGACAGCCGCCCCCTGACCTACAAGGAGCGGCGCGAACTCCAGCAGCGGCTGACAGGGGCGGGATATGGCACCGGCGGCGCGGACGGGCGGATCGGGCCAAAAACCCGCGCCGCCCTGCGCGCCTATCAACTGGCGATGGGTCTGACGCCCGATGGTCACCCCTCGCTCACGGTATTGAATCGGCTGCGCTGACGGCCCTAGCCGAGCGCAGCCGTTGCAAAGGCAATGGCCAGTCCCAGCCCCAATCCGCAAAGACCGGGCACAACCCAGCCGGACGCCCCTTGGCGGCGTCGGCTTCGGTCGGCGTTCTCATGGGTCTGCGCGATCAGCGCCTGTTCGACCAGCGCGGGCAGGCGGGGGCCGAAGCGCGCCATCACCTTGGCGGTGCTCATCAGATCGCCGACCACCGCGCGCGGGCCGATGGATTTTTTGATGTAATCCTCAACCACGGGGCGCGCTGAATTCCAGATATTGATATGCGGATCCAGCGACCGCGCCACGCCTTCCACCACCACCATGGTGCGTTGCAGCAGAATCAGCTCGGTGCGGGTCTCCATGCCAAAACGTTCGGTCACCTCAAACAGGTAGTTGAGCAAGCGACCCATTGAGATATGGGTGGCATCCATGCCAAAAATCGGCTCGCCCACGGCGCGCAACGCACGGGCAAATTCATCGACATCGCGGTCGGCCGGTACGTAACCGGCCTCGAAATGCACCTCGGCCACCCGCTTGTAATCACGCTTGATGAAGCCAAAGAGGATCTCGGCGTAGACGCGGCGGGTGTATTCGTCGATGTGCCCCATGATGCCAAAATCATAGGCGATGATATCGCCATTGGCGGCGACCTTCAGGTTGCCCTGGTGCATGTCGGCATGGAAATAGCCGTCGCGCAACGCATGGCGCAGAAACAGCGAAAGCACGCGCTCCGCCAACACCCGGCGATCGTGGCCAGCGGCATCCAGCGCGGCATTGTCGCCAAGTGGGAGCCCATCGGCCCAGCCCAGTGTCATGACTCGGCGGGCCGAGTGATTCCACAGGATTTCCGGCAGCTGAAATCCGTCGTCACCCTTGGTATTGGCGGCAAATTCCGAGGCTGCCGCGCTTTCCAGTCGCAGGTCCAGCTCACCCTGCACCACGCCGTCGAAATGCTTGATCACATCCATCGGCTTGAGCCGCCGCGCGCCGGGCGCAAACAAATCGGCGATCCGTGCGGCAAAATAGAATGCGTCCACATCCTTGCGGAAGGCGCGTTCGATGCCGGGGCGCAGAACCTTCACCGCCACTTCGCGACCGCTCTCGACGAGCCTTGCGCGATGGACCTGCGCGATGGAGGCAGCCGCAATCGGTTCGCTGAATTCGGAATAGATATGCTCGACCGGCTGGCCCAACTCGTGTTCGACCTGTGCCATGGCTTCGGCTCGGGAAAACGGCGGCAGCTTGTCCTGTAGAACGCGCAGCTGTAGCGCCAGATCGTCACCGACCACATCGGGTCGGGTCGATAGCACCTGACCGAACTTAATGTAGGCAGGCCCCAGCGCGGTCAGCGCTCGGGTGGCGGGCGGCATCGAGGGATCGCCCTTGTAGCCGAGCCATTTGAACGGCCAGCCAAGGGTGCGGGCCAGAATACGCAGCGGTTTCGGCGCCTCGAAAGCATCAAGCACCACGTTCATGGCGCCAGTGCGCTCAAAAGTGGCGCCTGTGCGGATCAGGCGGATAATATTGTGGGGTCCACGCATGGATCAGATCTTCCAGCCGGAGTGCAGCGCAGCGATTCCCAACGACAGGTTGCGGTATTTGGCATTGGCAAAACCAGCCGCGCGCACCATCGACAGAAAGGTCTCCTGATCGGGGAAGTTGCGGATCGATTCGACCAGATACTGGTAGCTGTCATAATCGTTCGCGATCATCTGCCCCATGCGGGGAATCACGTTGAAGGAATAGAGGTCATAGGCCTTTTGCATGGCCGGGTTCGGCAGCTGGCTGAACTCCAGCACCATCAGGCGCCCTCCCGGCTTCAAGACACGGTAGGCTTCATTCAGGGCTTCCTGAGGGCGGGTGACGTTCCGAATGCCAAAGGAGATGGTGTAGACATCAAAGCTATTGTCCTTGAACGGCAGCGCCATGGCATCGCCGGTGACCCAATCCAGGCTATCGGCCATCTGCGCGGCTTCAGCGCGTTTGCGTCCCTCTTCCAGCATCGGGGCTGTCAGATCGAGCACCGTAGAGTGGCCATAGCCTGCGCGCTTCAGAAACCGGAAGGAAATGTCACCGGTCCCGCCGGCAACATCCAGCAGTCGCTGGCCAGGGCGCGGCGACAGCCAGTCCATCATCGCATCTTTCCAGATACGATGAATTCCCATGCTCATGACATCGTTCATAACGTCATATTTTGAGGCGACCGAGTTGAACACGCCCTGCACGCGCCCTGCCTTCTCCGACTCGGGCACGGTTTCGAACCCGAAATGGGTGGTATCTTCAGATCTCTGAGTCATGCGGCTTGCCGTTTGTTGTGTGTCGCCCCAGTTATAGGGCGCTGGAAGGGCGGTACAATGCGGCCCTTCGGCCCCATGTTGGTGCAATGTGTCAGGAGGGATGTAATGCCAGAATTGCCCGAGGTCGAGACGGTGCGCCGCGGATTGTCCCCCGCGATGGAGGGCGCGGTGATCGAAAAGGCCACTGTAAATCGCCCGGATCTGCGCTGGCCCTTCCCGGAGCGTATGGCGGAACGGCTGACAGGCCGCCGCGTCAATGCGCTTCGGCGGCGATCAAAATACATCCTGGCCGACCTCGACAGTGGCGAGACATTGCTGGTGCATCTGGGCATGTCGGGCCGCATGACGGTATCTGGGGATCCCTTGGGACAGTTTGTTCATGATCATCCGCAGGCGCAGAAACATGATCATGTGGTTTTCGATATGGATAATGGGGCGCGCATCACCTTCAACGATCCGCGCCGGTTTGGCGCCATGGACCTGCTGGATACGGCCACGGCGGATGAGCACAAGCTGCTGGCAGTTCTGGGACCGGAACCGCTGGGCAATGCCTTTCACGAGGATCATCTGATTTCTGCCTTCAGGGGGCGCAATACGCCGGTGAAATCGGCGCTGCTGGATCAGGGAATCATCGCGGGTCTCGGCAATATCTATGTCTGCGAGGCGCTTTTCCGCGCCGGAATATCACCGCGGCGCAAGGCCGGGCAGATCGCCGCGCAGCGGGTTGCCACCCTGGTCCCGATCATCAAGGAGGTCCTGGCAGACGCCATCAAAGCGGGCGGATCATCGCTCAAGGATTTCCGACAAGCTGATGGAGAACTTGGATATTTTCAGCACAGCTTTGATGTATACGGCCGCGAGGGAAAGCCCTGCCGACGCGCCGGATGTGACGGGAGCATTGCGCGGCTCGTCCAGTCCGGGCGATCATCCTTCTACTGCGGCAAATGCCAAAGATAGCTTGATCGCGAGGTGTCGCGTGATAATGACTCTTCCCTGAACGGAACAATCGAAAGCGAATACCATGGCCTATGAGACGATCAACGTCGAAGTGCAGGACCACGTTTGCCAAATTAAACTGAACCGGCCCGAAGCGTTGAACGCGCTCAACTCCGAGCTTTTGAGTGAACTTTGCACCGCCCTGGAAGAGGCCGATGCCAGCGACAAGGTGCGCTGCATTATCCTGACCGGATCGGAAAAGGCCTTTGCCGCCGGCGCCGATATCAAGGAGATGTCGGAACAGAGCTTTACCGAGGTTTTCTCGAACAATCTGTTTGCCGATGTGAACGACCGTATCAGCGCGATCCGCAAGCCGATCATCGCAGCTGTGGCCGGCTACGCACTGGGCGGCGGCTGTGAGCTGGCCATGCTCTGCGATTTCATCATTGCGGCAGATACTGCCAAATTCGGTCAGCCCGAGATCAATCTGGGCGTGATCGCCGGCATTGGTGGCACCCAGCGCCTGACTCGTTTTGTGGGCAAATCCAAATCCATGGATATGAACCTGACCGGTCGTTTCATGACCGCCGAGGAGGCAGAGCGCGCCGGGCTTGTCTCTCGCGTGGTGCCCGCCAAGAAACTGCTGGATGAGGCGACGGCCGCTGCCCACAAGATTGCGGAGAAATCCCTGCTGACGGCGATGGCCGTGAAAGAAGCGGTGAACCGCAGCTACGAGCTGCCGCTGAACGAAGGCCTGCTGTTCGAACGTCGTGTGTTCCACTCGATGTTTGCCACCGAAGATCAGAAAGAGGGCATGGCTGCCTTTCTTGAAAAACGCGAAGCCCAGTTCCGCGACAAGTGACCGACAGCATCGAATGAATGAAAACGGCAGGCCCTGGGCCTGCCTTTTTCTTGCTTAACCTTATGCAGAATGACTGCGCGTGTCCGTGCAGATGCGGATATTCCGACAGCCACTCACCAGCGCGGACGAGGTGGCTTGCATTCCGTCGGTTTTGACGCTACTACCCGCCGCCATACATGCGCGTGCAGCCCGCTTGGCTAGAATCACACCGGTGGATCGGATCCGGGTTCGGCTGGCATTGCGCCTATTGAAAACACGAAACCAAAGTTAGGTCCTACACCATGGCAAATTCGCCTCAGGCAAAAAAGCGCGCCCGTCAGAACGAGAAACGCTTTGCTGTCAACAAAGCCCGTCGTTCGCGCATCCGTACCTTCCTTCGCAAAGCTGAAGAAGCTATCGCATCCGGCGACAAAGAGGCAGCCGCCGCAGCCGTGCGCGCAGCTCAGCCCGAGCTGATGCGTGGCGTGACCAAAGGCGTCTACCACAAGAACACAGCAGCGCGGAAAATCTCCCGCCTGACAGCGCGCGTCAAAGCGCTGGGCTAATCGGGTCTTTCGTAGGCGCCTGCTGATTCCATCGCACCCGCGTTCAGCCGCCCCTCGACAAGCCGGAAAAAACACAAAGGCGTCGCGTTCAGCGGCGCCTTTTGCATTTTGGTCACAGCTGGTGCGGTGGTTGCGGGCGCAGGGGATTCTTTGTCCCCAATCCCTGAGTCAACATCATAGTTTCGTTGCTGCCACCCCTCCCGAATTGCTACCACTGTTACAGCGATTCACTCGCTGGGGGGACAGGCTGCTCGCGGTATCCTTGATGGGACTCAAGGAGGCTGATTGTGCTGGTACACAGGTATTTGATACACCGTGCACCACGCTCCTGCTGTGTTTCTGGATCTATCCAGACGGCGGGCCTGTTCCAATTGTGTATGTATTTGGTTCGACCATTCGACCGCTGCAAAGCGACTTGCCGGTTGATGTAGACGCGATCCTGAACTTTGCCTTCTGCAAGGCAGTGCTGCCCAAACTATGGGTCAGTACACACATCCGTTGTGCGTGAACGTCGTCTGGGATTGGGCCAGACTGGGGATGAAACAAGAGGCCAAATAAGGGCCGATGCTATTGGGACGCGTGAGGCGCAGAATGACGGAAGATAACTGGGGACGGTTGAGACAGCGTTTGTTGAAAACCGTGGGGCAAAACAACTTTACAACTTGGATCGAACCTCTGGAGTTTACCCGTGTTGATAATGGCGTTGCCATCTTCAACGTGCCGACGAACTTCATGGGCAACTACGTCAGCCAGAACTTTGCTGACCTGATTCTGCATGAGCTGAACATGTCGGGCGAACCGGTCCAGCGCCTGGCTTTCAGGGTTGCGGCCAATACGACGGCGCGACCGGCTGCCACTGCGACCAAGGGCGCTGCCGATGATCTGCCGCTGGACCTGGATGACGAGGCGCTGACCGAACTGCCGCGCGCCCGTGCTGCCACAGGTTACGCAGCCAAGGATCAGGGCGACACGCTGCAGGCTGCGCCTTTGGATCCGCGCTTTACCTTCGACAGCTTTGTCGTCGGCAAGCCGAACGAGCTGGCCCATGCCGCCGCTCGCCGCGTCGCCGATGGCGGTCCTGTTACTTTCAACCCGCTGGTGCTTTATGGTGGCGTTGGTCTGGGTAAAACGCACCTGATGCACGCGATTGCATGGGAACTGACAGCGCGAAATCCAGAGTTGAATGTGCTCTATCTGTCGGCAGAACAGTTCATGTATCGTTTCGTGCAGGCCCTGCGCGAACGCAAGATGATGGACTTTAAACATCTGTTCCGCTCGGTGGACGTGCTGATGGTCGATGACGTCCAGTTCATCGCCGGCAAGGACAGCACGCAGGAAGAATTCTTCCACACGTTCAACGCGCTGGTTGACCAGAACAAGCAAATCATCATTTCCGCCGACCGCGCCCCGGGTGAGATCAAGGATCTTGAGGATCGTGTCCGGTCGCGTCTGCAATGTGGTCTGGTCGTTGACCTGCATCCGACCGACTACGAGCTGCGTCTGGGCATTCTGCAGTCCAAAGTGGCGCAGCAGATGCAGACCTATCCGGATCTGCGCATCGCCGACGGCGTGCTGGAGTTCCTGGCGCATCGTATCTCGACCAACGTGCGTGTTCTCGAAGGTGCGCTGACACGTCTCTTCGCCTTTGCCTCCCTCGTCGGTCGTGAGATCGACATGGAGCTCACCCAGGATTGTCTGGCCGATGTTCTGCGCGCCTCCGAGCGCAAAATCACGGTCGAAGAGATTCAGCGCAAGGTCTCCGAGTATTACAACATCCGCATGTCCGATATCATCGGCCCCAAGCGTCTGCGTTCCTATGCGCGCCCGCGTCAGGTGGCGATGTATCTGTGCAAGCAGCTGACCAGTCGCAGCCTGCCGGAAATCGGTCGGCGCTTTGGTGGTCGCGATCACACCACGGTCATGCACGGTGTGCGCCGCATCGAAGAGCTGAAGACAATCGACGGCCAGATCGCCGAAGATGTCGAAATGCTGCGCCGCTCTCTGGAGGCGTAAGACACTCCTGTTGTTCTGGCAGATCGCGCGTTGATCATCGCCCCAGGCGGTAAACCCAATAGTCCCGCAATGACCCCGGCCCGTCCGGGGTCTTTTGCCCTCCGGGTCAGGACAGCTGGGCGCGCGCGGCGGCGGGTGAAACCGGCAAACCATGCCAGAGCGCCACGTTTATCGGGGATAAATCGAGCCCGGGGTGATCCGCCCTTGACGCTGCGGGCAATCCCTTGGACAAATCCATAAAAAGCCTTGTGCCGAAGGGGTAAAGCGTTACGTTGCTTCTCCCGGCCAGACGTTAGAGGACTTAGGGACATGAAGATCAGCATCGAACGCGGCACCCTGTTGAAAGCTGTGGCTCAGGCCCAGTCTGTGGTTGAGCGTCGCAATACCATTCCGATCCTGGCAAATGTGCTGATTGAAGCGGAAGGGGACATCGTTCAGTTCCGTGCGACCGATCTGGATATCGAGGTGGTCGACAAGGCCCCGGCCCAGGTCGAGCGGGCAGGCGCCACCACCGTGGCCGCCACCACGCTGCATGAAATCGTGCGCAAACTACCGGATGGCGCTCTGGTCACACTCACAGCCGATGCCGCAAGCGGCCGTCTCACGGTTGAGGCAGGCCGATCAAATTTCTCACTGGCGACGCTGCCGCGTGAAGATTTCCCGGTCATGGCTTCTTCGGAATATCATTCCAATTTCACGGCCAACGCTGCAGTGTTGCGTCGGCTGTTCGACAAGTCGAAATTCGCCATCTCCACCGAGGAAACCCGCTATTATCTGAACGGCGTCTATATGCATGTGGCGGATGGGGTCGAAGGCGGCAAGGCGCTGCGCTGTGTGGCTACCGATGGCCACCGCCTGGCGCGTATCGACGCCAATCTGCCGATGGGGGCAGAGGATATGCCCGGCGTGATCGTACCGCGCAAGACGGTGGGCGAGCTGCGCAAGCTGCTGGATGACGACGAAATGGATATCGCGGTTTCGGTGTCCGAGACCAAGGTCCGGTTTGCCACGCCCAGCATTACCCTGACATCAAAGGTGATCGACGGAACCTTCCCCGATTACACACGCGTCATTCCGGCAGGCAATACGCGCCGTCTGGAAGTGGACGCGGCGGAGTTTGCCCGCGCTGTTGACCGGGTTGCTACGGTTTCCTCGGAGCGGTCGCGTGCGGTGAAGCTGCAACTGGATGAGGATCGGCTGATCCTGTCCGTCAATGCACCGGACAGCGGCGCTGCCGAGGAAGAACTGGCCGTGGCCTATCGCGATGAACGGCTGGAAATCGGGTTCAACGCCAAATACCTGCTGGAGATCGCCAATCAGGTTGATCGTGAAAATGCGGTGTTCATGTTCAACTCCTCCGGCGATCCGACCCTGATGCGCGAAGGCAGCGACGAAAGCGCCGTTTATGTCGTGATGCCGATGCGTGTTTGACGTGGCCGATGGCACGGCCTGCTCTCCTGGCGGCTGAGCCGCCCGCCGCAACGGGCGATTTGAGTATTTTTGGAAAGATGACATCGGATCCCGCCCCATGCTGGCGCTGACTGAGCTGACACTGTCGCACTTCCGCTCGCATCTGCGGGCGGATTTGCATTTGGACGGGCGCCCGGTTGCCATCCATGGTGCCAATGGTGCCGGTAAGACCAATATTCTTGAGGCTGTCTCGCTGTTTTCGCCGGGACGGGGCCTGCGGCGGGCCAGTGCCGCCGATATGGCGCGGCGGCCGGAGGAGCTGGGATGGAAGCTGAAAGGGCAGCTGACCGTTGCGCGCCGGAGCTACGAGGTCGAGACCTGGTCCGAGGGTGGGAGGGCGCGACAGGTCAAGATCGACAACAAATCTGCCAGCCAGATTGACCTCGGCCAGATCTGCCGGGTGGTCTGGCTGATTCCTGCGATGGACCGGTTGTGGATCGAGGCCGCCGAAGGGCGCCGCCGGTTTCTGGACCGGATCGTGCTCAGCTTTGATCCCGGCCACGCCGAGGCGACGCTGCTCTATGAAAAGGCGATGCGTGAACGCAACCGCCTGCTGAAGGAACAGATCCGCGACCCCGCCTGGTACCGGGTTCTGGAAACACAGATGGCTGAGAGCGGGCATCGCATACATGCAGCGCGCACCGCGGCGGTCGATCGGCTACGTATGGCGCAACAGGCTGCAGAGACGGCTTTTCCTGCGGCGGAACTGGAGTTGATCCAGTCCGACGGCGGTTTGCCGGACAATGCGTCGGATCTGCGCGAGGCGTTTGAGGAAGGGCGATTCCGTGATCTGGCAGCGGGGCGGACCTTGCTCGGACCTCATCGCACCGATCTGCTGGGCACCTATGAGGCGAAGGCGCTGCCCGCGCGCGAATGTTCGACGGGCGAGCAGAAGGCGTTGCTGGTATCGCTGATCCTCGCCAACGCACGCGCGCTCATTGCAGAAGGCGGCGCGCCTCCTATTCTGCTGCTGGATGAGGTTTCGGCGCATCTGGATGTGGGACGCCGCGCAGCGCTCTATCAGGAAATCGTCCTGCTCGGGGCGCAGGCCTGGATGACTGGCACCGGCCCTGAATTGTTTGAAGAATTTGAGGGGAAGGCGCAGATGCTTGCCGTAGAGGAAGGCGCCATGGGCTCCGAGGTGGTGGCGGGATGAGCATCTCTGTCTGGGATCTGATGCTTTATGCGGGTGGGCTATTCGTTCTGTTCCTGACGCCGGGTCCGGTTTGGCTGGCAGTGATTGCACGGGCCATGTCGGGCGGGTTCCAGGCGGTCTGGCCGCTGGCCCTGGGCGTGGCCTGCGGCGATATTCTGTGGCCGCTGGTTGCAGTGGCGGGCGTGTCGTGGATTGTGTCTGAGATTGCCGGGCTGATGGAGCTGCTGCGCTGGGTCGCAAGCGCGATGTTTCTGGTTATGGGGGGTATGTTGTTGCGACATGCAGATGCCCGGATCGAAAGCGACAGCGCCCTGACCCGTCCGGGGCTCTGGGCCGGATTTATCGCCGGCATCGCCGTCATTCTGGGCAACCCAAAGGCGATCCTGTTCTACATGGGCGTCCTGCCGGGGTTCTTTGACCTGCGCGCTGTGACGTGGCTCGATATCCTTGCCATTGTGGTGCTGTCGTTCCTGGTGCCATTGGTGGGGAATCTATGTGTGGCCGCTCTGGTGCACCGGGTGCGCTGGCACATCACATCCCCGCCGACGCTGCGCCGGATCAATATCGTGTCGGGCTGCCTGCTGATCGGTGTCGGCTGTCTTATTCCCTTTGTCTGATCAGTTCCGCCCTGCGTTGCTCACTGCTGTGGGGCCAGCCAGGGTGTGAGATACAGCAGCAGATCCTCGCGGAAGCTGCTGGGCGTATCATGCGCTGCACAGAATGACAGGGCGAGCACATGGTTGAGGAACGCCTGCATCCCCTCGGCCAGGACATTTGCGGGCTGATCCTGGCGCAGGGCGCCGCTGGCTTGCAGCTCTGCCACCCATCCCGACCACAAAGAGATCTGGCGGAAGAAACTCTGGGTGATCACCGCATCGGTTTCGGTGCCGGTGGTGCCTGAGTAGCGCAGCAGCAGATCGAAAATCACCCGATCCTGCGCCACGAACTGAACCACCGGCAACAGACGATCAATCAGCGCGTCCAGAGTGTCGGGGGTAGGGAGGGCTTCGGTTTCGTCGAGCACGGCCATTATGCGCGGGCCGATTAATGCGGCGAGCAGACCGTTCTTGTCGCCGAAATGCGAAAACAGCGTGCCCTTTGCAACGCCGGCCTCAGCCACGACATCCTCGACCCTCAGCCCGCTGTAGCCAGCGGTGAGGATCTGCGCGTCGGCGACCTCCAACAGGCGGGCGCGGGTTTCCAATCGACGTTGCTGCGGAGGGCGGGACATGGCGACCTTTCATAGAATTTGACCGTGGTCATTTTATATATTGACCACGGTCAGTTTTTGAATAAATTGACCTCAGTCAGTTTTAGGATTCAGAGGTTCTCATGTCCACGCGAAAAATCATTATCCTCAATGGTCACCCGGCGCCCAGCTCACTGTCGCAATCGCTCTGCCAGGCCTATCAGGCCGCAGCTGAGGGAGAGGGGCACGCGGTCCGGTATCACGATTTGTCCGCGATGCGCTTCGACATGGACTATGGCCAGGCGGGGTATCAGAATGTGAAACCTCTGGAGCCGGATCTGGCAGCATTTCTGACCGATCTCGAATGGGCCGATCACGTTGTGATGGCGACCCCGATGTGGTGGGGGGCCGTTCCGGCAAAGCTGAAGGGCGTTTTTGACCGGGCGCTATTGCCGGGGCGGGCCTTTGACACGCGAAACGTCAACTTCATGGGCGTACCCGCACCGATGTTGACCGGCAAAACCGCGAGGGTGCTGCTCACTTCGGATACGCCCGCTCTATGGCTGCGGCTGATCTACGGCAATGCCATCAGGCGGATTATCAGCAGTCAGATCCTGGGGTTTGTGGGCATCAAGCCGACCCGGTTCTCTTCCTTTGCCCCGGCCACGGACGCCTCTGAAGGGACCGTAAATTCCTGGCTGCGCAAGGTTGCGTCTCTGGGCGCCAGAGCGGCTTGATTCAACCAAGAAAAAAAGGGGCTTGCGCGTGACATTCCCGGCCAGACTTCGTATAAAATCCTGAAGCAAAGACAGGAAGATGTGAATGTCCGGAAACGAGCAGGCCCCCGCAGAATATGGCGCGGATTCCATCAAGGTTCTCAAAGGGTTGGAGGCGGTTCGCAAACGTCCCGGCATGTATATCGGGGACACCGATGATGGCTCTGGGTTGCACCATATGGTGTATGAGGTCGTCGACAACGGCATCGATGAAGCCCTGGCCGGTCACGCGGACCGGGTGGTTGTGAAAATTCACGCCGATTCCAGTGTTTCGGTGCACGACAACGGGCGCGGTATCCCGGTCGATATTCATGCTGAGGAAGGCGTCTCAGCCGCTGAAGTCATCATGACGCAGCTACATGCCGGTGGTAAGTTTGACAGCAACTCCTACAAGGTGTCTGGCGGCTTGCACGGTGTGGGCGTGTCTGTGGTGAATGCGCTCTCCGATTGGCTGGAGCTGCGTATCTGGCGAAACGGCAAGGAGCATGTCGCCCGGTTTGAGCGGGGCGATACCGCGGAACATCTTAAGGTGGTCGGCGACTGCGGGGATCAGACCGGGACCGAGGTCCGTTTTCTGGCCTCGACAGATACCTTCTCCAACCTGGAATACTCCTTTGAAATGCTGGAAAAGCGCCTGCGCGAACTGGCCTTCCTGAACTCTGGCGTGCGGATTGTCCTGATTGACGAGCGTCCGGCCGAACGGCTGGAAGTGGAGCTGTTCTATGAGGGGGGCGTCAAGGAATTCGTCAAATATCTCGATCGGTCAAAATCCCCTGTTATGGAGGCGCCGATCTATATCACCGGTGACCGGGATGATATCGGGGTCGAGGTCGCCATGTGGTGGAACGACAGCTACCACGAAACCGTGCTGCCGTTTACCAACAATATTCCACAGCGCGATGGCGGGACCCATGTTGCGGGTTTCCGTGGCGCCTTGACCCGGACCATCAACAACTATGCGCAGTCGTCCGGCATCGCCAAGAAGGAAAAGGTCTCCTTTACCGGCGATGATGCCCGCGAAGGGCTGACCTGCGTCTTGTCGGTCAAGGTGCCGGATCCGAAATTCTCCAGCCAGACCAAGGACAAGCTGGTCTCCTCAGAAGTGCGGCCCGTGGTTGAAAGCCTCGTCAATGAGAAGCTTGCCGAATGGTTCGAAGAAAACCCAAATCAGGCCAAGCAGATCGTCGGCAAGATCATCGAAGCCGCCCTCGCGCGGGAGGCTGCCCGAAAGGCCCGTGAACTGACTCGCCGCAAGACCGCGATGGATGTCAATTATCTGGCAGGCAAGCTCAAGGACTGCTCAGAGAAAGATCCCGCCAAAAGCGAAGTCTTCCTGGTCGAGGGTGACTCGGCCGGCGGTTCCGCCCAGACCGGCCGGGACCGGATGACACAGGCAATTCTGCCCCTCCGCGGCAAGATTCTGAACGTCGAACGCGCACGGTTTGACCGGATGCTGGGCAGTCAGGAAATCGGCAACCTCGTTATGGCGCTTGGTACCGGCATCGGGCGCGATGAATTCAACATCGAGAAACTGCGTTACCATAAGATCGTCATCATGACGGATGCTGACGTTGACGGCGCCCACATCCGCACGCTGCTGCTCACCTTCTTCTATCGTCAGATGCCCGAGCTGATCGAGGGCGGGTATCTCTATATCGCCCAACCGCCGCTCTATAAGGTGTCGCGCGGCAAATCCGAGGTCTATCTCAAGGATCAGGCTGCGCTGGATGAATATCTGATCAATCAGGGTGTCGACGGCGCGGTTCTGAAACTGGGCAGCGGCGAGGAGCTGGTGGGTCAGGATCTGGCCCGTGTGGTTGATGAGGCGCGCCAGCTGAAGCGCGTTCTGGATGCCTTCCCGACGCATTATCCGCGCCATATCCTTGAGCAGGCGGCAGTCGCCGGTGCCTTTGTACCCGGCGCCGTTGATGCCGATCTTCAGGGAGTCGCCGACAAGGTTGCGCAGCGTCTTGACCTGATTGCGCTGGAATATGAACGCGGCTGGCGTGGCCGTATCACTCAGGATAACGGTATTCGCCTGTCGCGTATCCTGCGCGGCGTCGAAGAGCTCAGGACACTGGACGGTCCGATGCTGCGCTCTGGTGAGGCACGGAAAACAGGGAGCTTTACCAACAGCCTGCAAGAGATCTACGGCTCAACTGCCACGCTTGTGCGGCGTGACCGCAGCCAGGCCATCCACGGCCCGCTCGGTCTGCTGAAGGCGATCCTCGATGAGGGTGAAAAAGGTCTGGCGCTACAGCGTTACAAAGGCTTGGGAGAAATGAACCCGGATCAGCTGTGGGAAACCACGCTGGACCCCGACGCGCGCACCCTGTTGCAGGTGCGGGTTGAGGATATGGTCGAAGCGGATGATCTCTTTACCAAGCTGATGGGCGACGTCGTGGAACCTCGCCGCGAATTTATCCAGAAAAACGCGCTCAGCGTGGAAAACCTGGATTTCTGATCGCATTTAGAGATCCGATAGCGCGGCGGGTTTACCCTCGACGCGCGTTCCATTCTTCGGACTTTGATGCCCCGCAGGTCACTGCGGGGCATCTTCCAGTTGACAGGCTGGATGCTCGGGCCGCGCGGTTCACGCTGACAGGAGTGCCCTTTGAGCCCCCAGGTCCACCCTGACCGAGGAGTCATTGTTGCGGCTATTGAGTGCAGGCAGTTCGCACCTAGCCATTCAGGTTTGCTTTCGACAGGCGCAAGCCGCAGGGGCGTTCATCTTATGATTGCATATCTGAGAGGCTGCGATCATCGCTACTCCTCCGCGCCGACGCCTTTCATGCGGTCAGAGGTCTGCCTATCGCTCGGGGCAGCATGTAGCGGAAGCGATGCGCTTTACTCTCTATATGGGCGGGTTCATCGCAAGTTCTGTGGAAGTTTACCATTCTACCGCAGAATGTTGACGCAGAATCGCTCGAAGGTTAAGAATCGGTTAACAAAACGCGGCTGGACCGCGATTTTCGGAGCAGCCGGGGGTAGTTTGAGCCGATGTTGAGCTTAAAGAAAGACAGTGTAACAAGTTCCGAGGCCGCAGAGACCGGTGATCGGTCTGCCCGCACGGTCAGGATTGATGGTGTGATTACCTCTAGCAACAGCGCGCTTCGCTCGCCCCAGACGGGAAAAACCCGCAACACGGCAAATATTGCCGCAGTGTCTTCGGTCGCCACGGGTCAGGCCCCATCAGGCGGTGCTGCCAGCTCGACCGCCAAACCGGGCACGCACGGAAACCATGCGGCAAAGCCAAAGGTAAGAGGGCTTGGCACCGGGATGTCCCCGATTGCGAAACTTGGCGCCGCTGCGGCTGTTCTGGCGCTTTTTGCCGTTGGCCTGGCCGTGTTGCAGTTTGGATCTGATGACGTGGCAGAGCCTGCGGCTGCCAAGCCGCGTGTCGCCCAGCTGCTGACCCCGCAGGCATTGGCCGGGCTTGATCCCACTGCGACATCTGCCGAACGTGCCGCCGCCGAAGAGCTGCTGACAGCAGCTGTTGAAACGGCGGCCCCCCTCAGCGCCGAGGATGCGTTGGTTGTGCAGATGACTGCCGGGACACTGGCGGCGCTGCGCCGTGGCAGCCAGACCGCCGCTGCCGCACAACCGGCGGCCCCGGCTCCCGCCGCATCACAGGCGCACACGGCCCTTTATAGTATGGTACTGCGTGCCGTTGGGCAGGGCCAATCGCCCGCCTATATCGACCAGATGGTGAATGATGCCTATCGCAGCCAGTCGATCACGGTCCCCGCAGCTTTGATAGGGGCCGATGGGCGCGTTGACACGGCAACCATCCTGGCGCTGTTCGTCGGCCAGTAATACCGGCGCAAGGCGCCCGCGATTCCCGGTTTTCTGCATTGGCCGCAACGGATGCTTTGCAGAGATGCCTGCTTTCCACAAATCACGAGACAAAGAGGCGGCGCCCATCAGTGGCGCGGGACGCCCAGCTAAACCCAAGAGGGACAAGATGAGAAAACACCTGATCGCGGCGCTGTGTTGCGTCGCAGGCCTGCTGGCCAAACCCGTGGCGGCGGAAACCTGCGGCGGCACATATAAGGTGCGCCCCGGCGATAGCCTGTCGCTGATTGCCGACCGGCTTTACAAGGATGTGGGCATGTGGAGCGCAATCCATAGCCGCAATATCGACGCCATCGGCCCGCGCCCAGACGCGATCCGCGTCGGGATGGAATTGACCATGGCCTGCCTGAACGGGCTGCCCACCGGATTGCCCGGCGGCAAAGCGGTGGCGGATGCACAGCCCGTCGTCGCGGCGCCGGTCAGGGTGAAGCCCGGTACCGCCGCCGTGCGCAGCAAGATCAACCTGCTGACCGGCGACGACTATGCGCCTTTTACCTCCAAGACGGCACATAACGGCGGGTTGATCACCGAGGTGGTGAATGCAGCGATGACCGATGCGGCACCTGCGCAGGGGTTTGCGATCCACTGGGTGGATGACTGGGCGTCCCATTTCGACCCACTGCTGTCGAACGCGCTGCTGGACCTCGGCTTTCCCTGGTACCGCCCGGATTGCGATACCATGCCGGAGAGCTATCGCTGCGTGAACTTCCTGTTCTCGGACCCGATGTTCGAAACACTGATGCTGCTGTTCGTGGATAAGTCACGCCCCTTCACCTTTGAGAGTGACGCCGATATCGAGGGCAAGACCCTGTGCCGCCCGGCTGGTTATCTGACCTTCGATCTGGATGGCTATGGTCGCCGCTGGATGGAAGACAAGAAAATCACTCTGAAGCAGCCGCATAAGGTGGCCGACTGCTTCGAGATGGTCGCCCGGGGAGAGGCAGACGCCGTCGCGATCAACGAATTCACCGGGCGCAGCGTGATGAAGGAAAATGACCTGCTGGACCAGTTCGATGTGCTGCCGCTGCCCCTGTCCGTGCTGGGGATCCATGTGGTGGTTCACAAAACCCACCCGCAAGCTGACGATATGCTGTCGATGATCAACACAGGCCTGCGCAATATTCGCGGCAATGGTCAGTATCAGGCCATCATCGAAGACCACATGGCCAGGATCTGGGCCGGCTTCTGAGGGAGGGCGCCATGCTGAGACATCTTTCAACACTGGCGGTCGCATTGGTGATGGCCACAGGGCTTGCGCCCGGCGCGGCCCATGCCATCTGCAACGTCGATTACCGGGTTCAGCCCGGCGATACGCTCTTCTCGATTGCCGAAACCCACTATAATGACCGCAGCCGCTGGACGCTGATTTATTACAGCAACCAGCATGTGCTCGCAGGACCCAGCGTCATCCCGGGCAAGACCCTGCATATCCCTTGCGCGCAGCAGGCCTCAGAACCCGATGCCACACCTCTGCGTAAGGATGATGCCGAAATGAAGCTTCTGACCGGTGGCGGTTTTGCGCCTTTCACCGATCAGGCGCTGCCCGGACAGGGCATGGTCACCGAACTGGTGAACGCGGCGCTGGAGCTGACCCCGGCACCGGTCTCCTATTCCATCACCTGGGAGCAGGACTGGTCAAAGCATCTGTTCCCGATGCTGGATGAAAAGCAGTTCGACATGGGTTTTCCCTGGCTGAAACCGGATTGTTCGGCGACGCCTGACGACAAGCGGTGTGTGAACTTTCATTTTTCGGAACCGCTGATGACCATTCCGATCATGGTCTTTGTGCGGGCGGATGCACCCTTTGCCTTCGACAGCGACGCCGACATGCTTGGCAAGAGGCTCTGCCGCCCCGAAGGCTACTACACTCATGATCTGGAACGCAGCGACCGCAAGTGGTTGAGCAGCGGTCAGGTCACTCTTGTGCAGGCGGCTGATCCTGGTGCCTGTTTCCGCAAACTGATGGCGCGCGAGGTGGATGCCGTCTCGCTGAACCTGTTCCTCGGGGCCAATACGCTGATTGCCGAAGGGCTGCGCGATCAGGTGATCCCGCTGGAGCGTCCACTGTCAGAAGAAGGGCTGCATGTGGTGATCTCGAAACGCCATTGGCGTGGCACCTCCCATCTGTACCGCATCAATGCGGGGCTGAAGGCGCTCAAGGCGGATGGCCGCTTCCAGGAAATCGTTTCACGTCATCTCGAGCTGTTCTGGGCTCAACTGCAATAATCGGCGGATGCTGTCGGCGGGTTATGCCTGCCGCCTCGCAGAGGCCTCCCGCCCGAATTGGAAAGAGCTCCCAATTCCGTTGGGCCAAGCGCCGCGTCCCCTGCCGGGGGCGCGGCGTGCGCATATTGAGGGGACAGCATATTGTGCTGTCCGTGTTCCGCTGGACTGCAAGGACTGTGCCTTTCGACCCGGCTGCGTGGCTCACACATCTGACGCATATAGTAGACACATATGACGAACGGGCTGCGGCAGGCACCGATAGGCAGGGGGAAGTCTATCCAGGTGGCTCGATATGTCCGACCCTCATCTGCGCGGCGGACTTACCCCGCGCGGCCATGTACCCTCATCGAGCGGCGCATCACCCCTTACTTCTGGATTTTGCCTCGGGTCCTCCTGAAACCGTCTGAGGTTCACGGTGTTAGGTGTGATTCACGGGTTTTGGGTGTTCTGGGGTGTGGATATGTTGGGTGAGTCTGTGGGTAAGTGGCTTATGGGGGTTTCTGTGGGTGTGGTCTGGCGGTTTTCTGCGGGATTTCGGGTCAGGTCTGCTGACTTTGTTTCCATGTAAGCT